>NZ_JNKH01000002.1:0-293877 GCF_000701985.1 Butyrivibrio sp. WCE2006
CGGCTTGAAGAATCATTGGTGTGAAATATGCTGTCAATCAGCTTGTCAAAGTGCAGTTTGCTGATGAATTCCTTTATTAGGAGAAGACCAGCATCGGAGGATAAATCACCTCCGTCAAAATTTAATTTAAAACGCTTATTGCTTTCTAAGGTTGTGTAATCTAAACTAGACATATGAAGCCTCTTTTTTGTTATGTTTTTGGATTCGACACCTAAAATTGTAACAGAATCGGGGCTTTATTAATACCCCTAAGGCTTCACTTATTGGGTGAAAGCAATATGCAGTTTAAATGCAGTAACTATGCGGCTTTGTAATTAAGCCGTGAATAATTCAGGTTAATTTTGATCAGTCTCAGCTCTAAAGTCCCTTGTACTGTACCGACAGGTATATGGAAAATCCTGCAAGACCGGCTGTTTCGGCCAGATGATAAATCACGGATGTCCAGACAATTCCTATGGCTTTTCCCATAAAAAGAACCGTCTGCATCTGAAAAAGACCAAAGGCAAGTATGAAAATTACAACTATTGTAATAGACATGAGTTTAAGGTAATTATCCTTTAGAAATATTCCCGTAGTGACGACACCAAGGACAAGGGAAGTCAGAATCTCCAGATACTTAAATCCGTGGGTCATATTATAAAGAAGAATAAGTATTTCCTGTGAATCCTGAGGATTTATTGATAGTGCACCTGTGAGAATGCTTATAAAACGTCTATACATAATAGACGTGAAAAGATAGAGCATCTCTGAACCAATGAAAATAACGCTCCAAAGCTGAAGGAGTTTACTTATTGATGATGCTGTGAGGGATGGAAGATTGTTCTTGAAGTATTCAAGCTGTAAAATTCGCATAGCTTCTCTGTCTTCCTTTGGGATAACTCTGATATCATGATTCATCTGATTCCATGCGTGATAAAAAATAATGGCAATGGAAAAAATTTTTACAATAGAGCCGATAAACTGGACTGACCAGTAGGCGTTATTTAGCATATCCGGACTCAGGTTTTGAGATTTGCGCATGAAAAATCTGAACAGAGCTATGAACAAAGTCACAAGAATCTTTATTACTGCAACCATCAGAATTGATTTTGAGAGATAATGACGTGTTTTGTTCAGATACATTTTTTATTCCCCCATAAATAATGATAGCGTAGAAAAGTATTTAAAATCAACTAAAATGTTCCTGCGTGATTATTGAAAGATAAAAATTAAAATCCATTTTTATATTTTTTTGATATAATGTAGTGAATTTATTTTTCGGAGGTTTATATTTTGGGACAAGATAATAGAAGTTCATTTTCAGGCAAGATAGGATATGTTCTTGCTGCTGCCGGAGCATCAGTAGGACTTGGTAATATATGGAGATTTCCATATCTTTGTGCAAAGTATGGTGGAGGAATTTTCCTTGTTGTATATATCCTTCTGGCGCTTACTTTTGGATACACAATGATCATAGCAGAGACAGCTATAGGACGTTTTACCAGAAAAAGTCCCGTTGGTGCGTTTTCTAAATTGGGTAACGATTCAATGGGTATGAAGATTGGTGGATGGATAAATGCTGTTATTCCCATCCTTATTGTTCCCTATTATTCGGTTATTGGAGGATGGGTATGTAAGTATTTATACGCATATCTGACCAGTCCTGTGAAAGATATAGCAGACGCTTCTTTCTTTACCGGATTTATCTCAGATGGCACCGCATCTGAATTTTGGTTTATAGTTTTCATGTTGATGGTGCTGGTTGTTATTTTTATGGGTGTGGAGAATGGTATTGAAAAAGTTTCAAGAATTATGATGCCCATTCTGGTTGTGCTGGCAATAATCATAAGCGTATATTCCGTGACACGCCCAGGTGCACTTGCAGGTGTGAAGTATATGCTGGTTCCGGATTTTCAACATTTTTCCTGGATGACAGTGGTTTCTGCCATGGGACAAATGTTCTACTCTTTATCTATTGCTATGGGTATTCTTATAACTTTCGGTTCTTATATAAAGAAGGAAGTAAGCATCGAAGCCGCTACAAGACAGGTTGAGTTTTTTGATACAGCGATAGCTATACTTGCAAGTCTTATGATTATTCCTGCAGTATTTGCTTTTTCCGGTGGAGATCCTGATACACTGCATGCAGGACCTTCTCTCATGTTTATAACTATGCCTCAGATTTTTGCCAGCATGGGATTTGGCAGAATCGTGGGAATTCTATTCTTTGCACTTGTCCTTTTTGCTGCATTGACCAGTGCGATAGCTCTTACAGAGAGTGCAGTTTCTACATTCGCTGATGAATTTAAATGGAGAAGAAGGAAGGGTACTGTGATAATGGCTGTAATAATGGTCATTTTGGGAAGCCTTTCATCTCTTGGAAACGGACCTTTGGAAAATGTAAAAATCATAGGTATGCAGTTCCTTGATTTCTTTGACTTTTTGACAAATTCAGTGATGATGCCGATAGCAGCTTTTGCAACATGCATCTTAGTTGTTTTCTACATGACTATCGATAAGGTTGAGGAAGAGGTAGTATATGGGAATCATCTTTTCAAAAGAAAAAAAGTATTTTCCTTTATGATTAAGTATCTGTGTCCTATATTTGTTGTTATAATCTTAATCAGCTCGATTGCATCAGTTCTTGGATTTATAACCTTCTGATGAATATGATGATAACTACATCATGAATATTAATATGGCTACAAATTTTTCTTTTAATAAGATAATGTGCGTGCTATAATCATTAGGGCTTCAAGGGCGATAACCCCTTGGAGCTTTTTTTATGTAATCATATAGGAGGAGAAGATATGGGAGAAAAAGGTAAAGTTATTTATGACGCATCTGTACTTGGCTGGCGCAAGATGGCTATTTTGGGTCTGCAGCACATGTTTGCAATGTTTGGTGCTACGATTCTGGTGCCGATACTTGTTAACAGCTATTTTCACGGAGAGGGACTTTCGGTTCAGGTAACCTTATTCTTTGCAGGTGTAGGTACGATTTTGTTCCACCTGTTTGCAAAACTTAAGGTGCCGGCTTTTCTGGGTTCTTCCTTTGCGTTTCTTGGAGGCTTTGCAACGGTTGCAGAGCTTAAGACAGGAATCTTTGCGGACATGACCTATGGGGAAAAGCTTCCCTATGCCTGTGGAGGAATTGTAGTGGCAGGCCTTTTGTACCTGGTTCTTTCATTGTTTATTAAGCTTGTAGGGGTGAGGAAGGTAATGCATTTCCTTCCGCCTGTGGTAACAGGTCCTATAATAATCTGTATAGGTTTATCCCTCGCACCGTCAGCTGTCAGCAATGCAGCTGTTAATCCGATTCTTGCGATCATAGCTCTTTCAATTGTTATCATCTTTAACATATGGGGTAAGGGAATGTGGAAGATCATTCCTATACTGATGGGTGTTGTTATCTCATATGTGGTAGCAGTTGTAATGCATCTTGCAGGAATGACAAATGTGGATGGAAGCGCAATTTTGGATTTTGCACCTATAGCTTCAGCAAGCTGGGTAGGTGTTCAGCCCTTCGTCATTGCCAAGTTTGATCTGACAGCAATACTTGTTATGGCGCCGATCGCTATGGCTACCATGATGGAACATGTTGGTGATATTTCAGCTATATCAGCTACTACAGGCAACAATTTCCTTGAGGATCCGGGACTTCACAGAACACTTTGGGGTGACGGCCTTGCCACAGCTCTTGCAGGAATGTTTGGCGGTCCTGCGAATACAACCTATGGTGAAAATACAGGAGTTCTTGAACTGTCCAAGGTTTATGATCCAAAGGTTGTAAGACTTGCAGCAGTTTATGCCATCATCATAAGCTTTATTCCCAAGATCACAGATGTGATAGGCACAATGCCAACAGCCATCATCGGAGGTATCAGCTTCGTGCTTTATGGAATGATCTCTGCTATCGGTGTAAGAAACGTGGTAGAGAATAAGGTTGACTTTACAAAGTCAAGAAATCTTATTGTGGCGGCAGTTATTCTGGTAACAGGACTTGGTTTTTCAGACGGATTTACATTTACAATCGGATCAACCTCAGTAACTCTCACATCATTAGCACTTGCTGCAATATTCGGAATTGTTCTTAATGCAATTCTTCCCGGAAATGATTATAGCTTTGGTGAGAACTATAAGGGAGACATCAATCGCGGAGTAAGCTTCAATAACAACGTCGAGGCAGAGGCAGACAATGCGTAAAACGGAATATTAAACTTTTCTAAACAGTATATAGGAGACACCGTGTGTGCTATCATTAGCATATACGGTGTTTTTTTGCAGGCAAAATTCTTATTATATAGGAGGGGCATATGCTTAAAGATTTTATTGTAACTGAGATACCTGAGGAAGAAGATTTGAAAGCAAAGCTGAAGGAAGAGCGCGGCAAGCTTTTTGCATCTCAGATGAAGATAAAAGAAGCCGGTCTTCCTGTAATGGTTATGTTTGAAGGGTGGAATGCTGCAGGTAAAGGTGCTGTGATCGGCAAGGTTATCAGGAATATTGACCCTCGATTTTTTAAAGTCGCTACTCTTGATCAGGAACCCAGTGAGGAAGAGAAAAGATATCCTTTCCTGTACAGATATATAAAAGAAATTCCTGAGGCGGGTAAATTCAGGTTTTTTGATACCTGCTGGATGGAAGAGATAATCGATGGTGTTTTGCAGGGCACCATAGATGAGGAGACCTATGTAAGCAGAGTAAGATCTGTAAATGTCATCGAGAGGCAATTGTGTGATAACGGATATCTTGTAATAAAGTTCTTTATGAATATTTCCAGGAAAGAACAAAAGAAGCGTCTGGATAGTCTTCTTAAGAATAAAAATACAAGCTGGCGCGTCACTGATGCTGATATAAAGCAGAACAGGCACTATGATGATATCCTGGAAGTATATGACAGATATTTAGGTGACACCAATCAGTCAAGAACACCCTGGTATATAATCGATGCTACAGACAGAAAATATGCTGAGCTTCAGGTTTTGCAATTCCTTAATCAGGGAATAGATGTAGCATTGAAAAATCACTCGCTTAATGTTCCTATATTACAGAATACATTCCCTATGGAGAAGGTACAAAAGCTTGCGGATATTCAGCTCAATGATAAATTCCTGACAGATGAGGAGTACAAGATAGAACTTAAGACTCTTCAAAAGGAACTTAAGGAACTTGGTAAAAAAGCATACAGAAAGAGAGTTCCTGTAATTATCGCTTATGAGGGATGGGATGCAGCTGGTAAGGGCGGAAATATCAAAAGGATAACAGCTGCCCTGGATCCAAGGGATTATGTGGTTGAACCGATTGCAGCCCCTGAGCCTCATGAAAAAGCAAGGCATTATCTGTGGAGATTTTGGACAAGACTTCCTAAAACCGGACATATCACAATATTTGACAGAACCTGGTATGGCAGGGTTATGGTTGAGCCTCTGGAAGGATTCTGCACAGAAAATGAATGGCAGAGAGCTTATAACGAGATAAATGAATTCGAGAAGGAACTGTATGACTGGGGCGCAGTTATAGTAAAGTTCTGGGTTCAGATTGATAAGGACACCCAGCTTGCGAGATTTACTGAAAGACAAAACACGCCGGAGAAGCAGTGGAAGATTACGGATGAAGACTGGCGAAACCGCGAAAAGTGGGATCAGTATGAGGCTGCAGTCAATGAGATGATTGCAAAGACCAGTACCATCTTTGCTCCATGGCATATTCTGGAATCTGTAGATAAGAAATATGCAAGAATCAAAGCTTTGAAGATAGTTATTGAGGAAATGAAGAAAGCACTAAAATGATCTGATTTGAAATACCCCCGAATCATTTTGATCTCGGGGGTAATTTTATATCAAAATAGTATCAATATTTATAGAAAGAAAATCGACTAATTACTTAATACTCTCCTTTGGGCTGCCCGCTCTCTGAATTCTTTTGGAGTCAGATCCGTCTTCTTTTTGAATATGCAGTTAAAGTAGCTCTGTGAACTGAAGTTGAGAAGAGTACTTATTTCCAGGTAGGATAGTTCTGTATTGGCTAAGAGGTGTTTGGCTTCGTTGACACGAAGATCCTGCATAAAATCAGTAATTGATGAGCCTGTTTCTTTATTAAACAGGGCAGAGAGATACTTGGCAGATATGTGAAGCTCCTTGGCGAGCTCATCCAGACAGACTTTGTCGGGGAGTCTTTCGATGATTCGCTGGATGCATTTGTTAGTCATAGGAGAATATGCTTCATTTGTGTATTTGTTCATATCATGAGAGTTGCGCGCAAATTCAATAGCGCATTTCTCTACGATTTTCGAAATGCTTTCAAAGCTTTTAGCGTTTAATAACTGTGCGGAATACTTATTATATCTTGTGTAGCATGATGCACTGTCATTGCCGCTGTCATGAGAAGCTATTCTTGCCAGTGTCAGAAGCTCGGCAGCTTTTATTCTGCAGCTTCCAACTGATGCCTTATTTGGAAATATGACAGAAATGGCATGCTCATCTTTAAATAAAGAATATAGCTGATAAGTATTACCGTTTGTTATATAGATCTGGAACAAATCTTCCAGTCTGCAGATTTCATCAATAATTGAAGCATCAAAAGAAGCCAGTTCAGATTCAGCAGCACTAATTTCATCATCTACTGAAGAATATTTATTTATGACTGTGCTGAGATTATCGGATTCAAAGGATGGAGGCGTAATTTCAATGACTTGCTTAAGAAAATTGGTAATCTCAAGTTTGAAGTCAGAAATTCCCATAACAGGTAAGGCTCTTGAGAGAATTCTTTTCTGCTCAGCAAAAAGATTCCCTGTAAATCCCAGCTCAGGCCAGATACTTTCAGTTGGGCTGACAGTCAGAACAGGACCTAATATCATCGTGTAATTAACGTGTTTGCCGACAGAATAGGTGAATTCGAAATACATGACATAGGGATTATCAAGATTAAGATGATAGCCTTCTATAGAATGCGCCAGTACGAAATTTCTTGCAAGCGGTCTTATGCATTCGAAGAGGTTCAGGATGGCAGCAGTAGAGAAATTTGTGTATGCAACATCAAAATTCTGGTCAAAAAACCAGATAGGAATTTTCTTCTCCTCGTAATAGCTCTCCAGTTTCCACTTTATAAGCGAAGTGTTTGTCTGCATAAAAAACTTACCCTGTCCCCTCAAAACTATCCTCTAAGCTCCCAAATTCATAAAAATTAAGTCATAAAACGACTAAGAAAATTTTACATTAAATTAGAAGAAAATACAATTTATTCGAGCAATATTTGTAATAGTGGCAACAATTCGTTGTAAATAATCACAATAGAGTCTAGATTATATAACGTTTAAGTGTAAAAAATGAACAAAAGTGGAAATTTTTTTATGGATGTGGAATTTTTGATATAAACGAATATGAACAAAATATTAAAATTCTATTATCAAAATGTGAGTGAGAACTCAAAACAAAAATGAAAGGGAGGTAAGTTATGAAGAAAAACTTACAGAAGGTTATGTCACTTCTGTGCGTATCCGCATTATCACTTTCCATGTTAGCTGGATGTGGCGGTGGATCAAACAGTGGCACAACAACAACAGAGACTCCTGCAGCAACAGAGGAGACTTCTACAGCAACTGAGGAAGCTCCTGCAGCAGAAGAAACAACTGAAGAAGCAGCAGCAGAAGAAGAAACAACTGAAGAAGCTACTGAGGAAGAAGCCGCTGAAGAGGAAACCGAAGAAGCCGCTGATGATACGGCTGCTGCAGACGGCGAGTCAACACCCAGAAACGAGACTCTGTATGAAGCAGGTCAGCAATGGGGAACAATCAATGACTGGAATCCTATGTCAGCTAACTCAAACAATGGTCTTGCACTTTCCGCAAATGATGTTGCACGTGAACTTGTATATGAGACATTGTTCATGTTCAATCCTCTTGATGGAAAGCTCTATCCTCTTCTTGGATCTGAGTACAGCTGGAATGATGACCAGACAGAACTTACTATAACACTTAATCCCGATGCTAAGTGGAGTGATGGTTCTGCATTTACTGCAGAGGATGTTGCTTACACATATGCTACTCATGTTAAGTATCAGTCTTCACAGGGTTCTGACTTCTCTACATATATTGATTCCGTAGAGGCTACCGATGATACAACAGTAGTTGTAAAGGCTAAGGTTGCAGACGGCAAAGCTGTTAACCCTCTTAAGGTTACATCAATCCTTAATACAATGTACATGCTGCAGAAAGCATATCTGCAGACTGTAGAAGAGAGAAACGGCGAGGATGCTGATAAGGTTAAACAGGATACAATGGAAGATCTTGTACATACAGGACCTTATGCTCCTTACATTTCTAACGATCAGAAGGCTGTTCTTCAGAGAGACGATAATTATTGGGGACAGGCAGCTTCCATGTGGGGCAAACTTCCCGTTCCGAAGTACATCGCTCATACAATTTATAAGGACAACGCAGCAGGACAGGTTGCTCTTTCACAGGGCGAAGTTGATGTTTGCCAGCAGTTCATCACAGATGTTCAGAATATGTGGTTAGAGGATGATCTTCCGATTTCTACATGGCTTGATGAAGCTCCTTATGGACAGTGCGAAGCTATTCCTTCAATGTTCTTTAACGTAGAGAGACCTGGTCTTGATCAGAAGGAAGTACGTCGTGCAATCGCTATGGCAGTTGACTATGAGCAGATCATTGCATCAGCTATGTCTGGTCAGTCACCTACATTTGATGAGTATCCCAGATCAGTAGTTGGACCTACAGATGGTGAGAGAAAGTATGTTGACTTTGATGCTATCGCAGATCTTCAGTGGAAGAACGCTGATGTTGACGGTGCAAATGCACTCCTCGATGAAGCTGGCATCAAGGATACAGATGGCGATGGAATCCGTGAGTATAACGGTGAGAACCTTTCTTTCAAGGCTGAGTGCCCTACAGGATGGTCAGACTGGAATGCATCAATGGAAATCGTTGCAGCAGCAGGCGAGAAGATTGGTATTGATATCCAGACATATTTCCCTGAAGCTTCTTCATTCTATGATGATATGACAACCTGCAACTTTGATATCTGCATGTGGTCAGCACCCGGCGCTGGTGTTATGAACCCTTACTCAAAGGGAATGTTCTACTTCTCAGAAGAGTATGCAAAGCTTGCTTCTAACTGGAGTGGTAACTTTGGTCACTACATGAACGATGATGCTGAAAAGATCCTCGAAGCTATTCCTACAGAGACTGATGAAGCAAAGCTTAAAGAGTACTATACAGAGCTTTCAAGAATCCTTCTTGATGAGTGCCCTGCAGTTGCTCTTATGTATCGTCCTCAGTTGTTCTACGCTGTAAACGAGTCTGTATGGACAAACTTCCCTGCAGCTGATGATGGAAGAAATATTCCTCCGACAGACTGCACAGATGGTTATGGTATTGCAGCTCTTTACGATCTTGAACTTGTTGAGTAATGATGAATTAAATATTGATTTTAGGTAAACTGGGGCTGCCGTTAGTGGCAAAAACGCTTACGGCAGCCTTTTTATACCAAAAAATGGCGTATGAATGCAGAAGGGAGGTCTTTTAATTGAAAGGGTATAAAAAATATTATGGTAAGAAATTGTTCTGGTATTTTCTTACACTTGTTTTTGCCGTAATCCTTAATTTTGTTCTCCCGCGCCTGATGCCCGGAAATCCTGTTTCCGCTATAGCATCTAAGGCAGTAAGCGGTATGACGGATTCAACGGCTATACAGAAGGTTTTAAATGATTATGCAAATAAGTTCGGTATTAACGAACCGATGTACAAACAATTCTTTATGTGGCTTGGAAATGCATTGAAAGGTGATTTTGGTGTTTCCTTCAGCCAGTATCCAAGACCTGTTTCCGATATAATAGCAAGCGCAGTATGGTGGACAATATGCCTCCAGCTTCCGGCAATTATAGTTGGATGGATCCTTGGTAACGTTCTTGGTGCGATTGCCGCTTATATCAAAGGTGCTTTTGATAAGGTAATCCTTCCTATTTTCTTATTTATTGGTAATATTCCTGCATTTGGAATGGCAACAGTTCTTCTTTATCTGTTTGCGATCAGACTTAAAATAGCTCCCTCATCAGGCGGCTATGGATATGATCTTATTCCAAATATGAGCTGGACATTTATTAAGTCGATTATCGCGCATTACCAGCTTCCTTTCTGGTCAATCGTTCTTATCACGATTGGTGGTCAGGCAATCGGTATGCGATCAATGTCAATATATGAATTAAATGCAGACTATGTTAAGTATTCAAGATTCCTTGGAATCAAGGATAAAAAGATCGTAGGATACGTGTTCAGAAATGCAATGCTTCCTCAGATAACAGGTCTTGCACTTTCACTTGGAACTATGATGGGTGGTGCTCTCGTGGCAGAGATGATTTTCTCATATCCGGGACTTGGCATGACACTTCTTTCAGCTGTAAACGGTCAGGATTATCCGCTGCTTTCAGCATGTACACTCATTATCACAATAATGGTACTTATAGCTAACCTTGCGGTAGAACTCCTATATGGTGTTATTGATCCTCGAGTTAAAGCTAACCAGATAGATTAAGGAGGGAATGAAAAATGAAAAATACAATAAAACAAATTTTCCATTCCGGAAAGTTTCTGTTTGGTTTTGTAATCTTTATGTTTATACTTCTCACAGTACTTATCTATCCTATTTTTGTGACGGCTGATCCGCTTCAGATGATAGGACAGGGTAACTTCTTCAAACCCGGTACTTACGTATCAGTTGAGGAATCAGCACTGGAGAAATCCTATAATCTGCAGATTCCAAAGCAGTTTTCAAAGCTTGAAATGGTTCTCGATATCGATACCAGAGCCAACATTCAGAATTTCCTTATAAAGCAGGCCGGTGTTGCAGAATCTGAGATTGACGTAACAGATGCAGAAGGTCTTGTAGCACTTTGGAAAGCAAATTATGATCCCAATACAAAGTATAAGGGACTTACAACAGCTAAGAGAAAAGCTCTTAAGAGACTTGATAATCAGATCACAGCAGCCATGAAGGACTCAGGTGTTATCGTAGCTGAAAAGGATGAAGAGGGTAATCTTAAGCAGAGCAAAATAATTAAAGATACAGATTATGTAAATATTAAAGATGTAACAACAAAGACATTCATTCTTGGAACTGATAACTTTGGACGTGATGTACTTACAGAGCTGGTTGCAGCTACAAAATCATCCTTAAAGATTGGTCTTCTAGCAGGACTTATTGCAACAGCCATCGGACTTTTGCTTGGACTTCTTGCAGGATATATGGGCGGACTTGCTGATAACATCATTATTTTCATAACAAACCTGTTTACAGTAATTCCTTCCTTCGTAATCCTGATTCTTATATCCTACTCCGTAGGTGATAAGGCGAGAGGTATAGTGATGGTAGGTGTTATCATCGGACTTACTTCATGGCCCTGGACCACAAGATCTGTAAGATCTCAGGTTATTTCTCTTAGAAACAGAGACCATGTTAACTTATCAAAATTGTCAGGACACAGCATGTTCAGAATTATCTTTACCGATATTCTTCCTTACATTGCTTCCTATGTTGTTATGGCTATGATTCTTCAGATTTCATCAGGAATCCTTGCAGAAGCACAGCTTTCAATGATAGGACTTGGACCTGCAACAACAAAGACTGCTACTTTGGGACTTATGATGCAGTGGGCTATGCAGTACTCTGCACACCTTAACGGTTCATGGTGGGCATACTTCCCTGTAGTAATTCTTATAGCACTGATTTCATTCTCACTAAACCTTATGAACACAGGAATGGATCAGGTATTCAACCCGCAGCTCCGTGATTGATGCTAAGACGTAATTATAGGATTCCGAACGTTTTTTTCTTATTATCGTTCGGAAAGTCATGGAAAACAGATCATTTTCATTTGATCTAAGAACAGTAAAGGAAAAGGTTAAGTATGGGAAAAGTAATGCTTGAGGTAAGAGACCTCAAAACAAAATATATAACCAGATTCCATGAGGACGTGTATGCGGTTGATGGTGTTTCTCTTAAGGTAGAAGAAGGAAAATCACTTGGGATAGCCGGAGAATCCGGATGCGGTAAATCAACACTTGCACTTTCACTTATGGGTTACTATTTTGCTCCCCTTCATTATATAAGTGGAGATATTATAGTAGACGGCCAGACAATTTCAAATATGAAGCCTGATGATGTTCGTAGAAAGATTCTTGGTAACGAGATTGCTTACATCCCTCAGGCAGCCATGAATGCGCTGAATCCTACTCAGAAGATCATTCGTTTTGTTGAGGACGTTATTCACGCTCATGGAATCAAGATGACGAAAAAAGAAATTTACGATATGGCAAGAGAGCGTTTTGCAGAGCTTGGTCTTCCGGAGGATGTACTTGAAAAGCATGCTGTAGAGCTTTCAGGTGGTATGAAACAACGTACAGTTATTGCCATTTCCACAATTCTTTCACCTAAAGTACTGATTGCGGATGAGCCCTCATCAGCTCTTGATGTTACATCACAGAAGATGGTTATCAGAATGATGAGACAGCTTATGGAAAAAGGCTTCATTAAGTCCATGATTTTTATTACACATGAGCTTCCGCTTTTGTACAATGTAACTGATGATATCGCAGTAATGTATGCCGGACAGTTTGTAGAACTCGGAACAGCAAAACAGATGGTATTTGATCCGATTCATCCTTATGCAAAGGGGCTTATGGGATCCATCATCGTTCCTGAGGAAGGTATGAAAGCCCATAATCTGACAGCACTTCCGGGAACACCTCCGAACTTAAAGAATCCGCCTAAGGGATGCAGATTTGCACCCAGATGTAAATATGCAGTACCTACATGTACTGCTATGGCACCTGATGTAAAGGAATTTGAGAACGGCAGATGCTACCGCTGCCTGATGTCAGTAAGAAAACTTAGGGAGGTATATGCTAATGGCAACGAATCAAAACCAGAGCCAGAAACAGAATTCGACTAATGCAAATAAGCCTGCACCGAAGCCTTGCCTCTCAGGACGAGGATTAACAAAAGTATTTGGTATTGGTAAAACACAAAAAGTAGCTGTTGATCATGTAGATTTTGATTTCAATGAGGGTGAGATCGTTTCTATAGTTGGTGAGTCAGGAAGCGGAAAGACAACTCTTTCAAAGATGCTCCTTGGACTTATCAGTACAACGGAAGGAACAATAGATTATCAGGGAAAGCCCCGTGATATCAGCACAAATGCGAAGAAGAAAGAGTATTGGAAAAATATTCAGCCCATCTTCCAGGATCCTTTTTCATCCTATAACATCTTCTACAAGATTGATGCGGTACTTGATGACTGTCTTAACATGAGAGGTTTCAAGAACCTTCCTGAAGAGCAGAAGATACAGATGAAGACAGAGGCCTGCAGCTTCGTTAACCTTAAGTATGCAGAGCTTACCAACAAATATCCTTTCGAGCTTTCCGGCGGACAGATGCAGAGACTTATGATAGCCCGCATTTTCCTCTTAAAGCCGAAGATCCTTATGGCCGATGAGCCTACATCTATGATCGATGCCTGCTCAAGAGCAACAATTCTTGATATGCTCTTAAAGCTTCGTGATGAGATCAACATGACGATCATTTTCATCACTCATGACATCGGACTTGCTTATTATATTTCCGATAAGGTTTACATCATGGAGCATGGTAAATTTGTTGAATCCGGATCTGCCGAGGATGTTATTCTCAATCCTCAGGCTGCATATACAAAGAGACTTATCAGTGATGTTCCCAAGATCTATGAAAAGTGGGATCTTGATACGGTTGTAGGTTCCTGAAACGGAGAAAATCAGTAAAATAATATTAGAATTGTTTTTAATGAAATGGTACCATTTTTGCACAATAAAGTGGTACCATTTATATTTGAACAGAGTATTTTGCGAGGTGTTTCCAGCTTAATGGAGATTGTTTGGCAAAGCATTTTTGAAGATACAATTAGGTATAGCTACGAGGAGGAACCATCATGACGAAGTCATGATTCGGAATGGTTCCGACCGATAGGGCAGGATTACGAAGTAATCGTGCCAATACACAACGAGGAGAAATGTTTATGAAGAGTACGATTTTTTTAGACAAGAATTGGAAAATGCACAAGGCAGGGGATACAAAGATGATAAACGCAGTTGTCCCCGGCACCGTCTATACTGACCTTTTAAGAGAAGGTGAGATGGAGGATCCTTTCTGGAAGGATAATGAGGACAAGGCGCTCAAGCTTATGGATGATGACTATGAATATGTCTGCAATTTTAAAAAGCCTGCAGAAGCAGATTCATCGGACAATGTAATTCTTCATTTTGATGGTCTTGATACGCTCACGGATATTTATTTAAACGGAAAAAAACTGGGCAGTACCTATAATATGCACAGAATCTGGGAGTTTGATATAAAGGAAGAGCTTGAGGATGAGAACGAGCTCAGGGTTTATTTCAATTCACCCACAAGATATATAAAAGATGCATATGAAAAAGCTCCCACAAAAGGAAGCGAAGATGCGATGCAGGGCTTTGTTCATCTTAGAAAGGCTCATTGCATGTTCGGATGGGACTGGGGGGCACATCTTCCGGATGCAGGAATATACAGACCTGTATCACTTATCTGCTTTAACAAGGCAAGAATTGATTCTGTTTTGATAAGACAGAATCATGAGAATGTTAAGATTGATAAGGACGGAAAAGAGAGCGGAACTGTAGGACTTGATTTTGAATTTGAGATCATCGACGTAGCTGAAGAATACTCATGCTCCTGCGAGGATAAGGATGATTTTGAATTAAATGTTGATATTAAGATTACAGCTCCTGACGGAAGCGTTACTGAATATAAGGATGAGATTCCTGATGAAATCACAATCGAGAATCCGCAGCTTTGGTGGCCAAATGGTTATGGAAAGCAGCCTCTTTACAATGTTCAGGTGACTTTAAAGGATGAGAGTGGCAATGCTCTTGATGTATGGGAGAGGAAAATAGGCCTTCGTACCTGTACAGTGAGCACAAAGAAGGATGAATGGGGCAATGAATTCTGCTTCGTGGTAAACGGTGTTAAGGTATTTGCCATGGGTGCGGATTATATCCCTGAAGATCATCTTCTTGGAAGAGTTAATCCTGAGGTTACAAGAAAGCTTCTTGATAAAGCAGTATTTGCAAATTACAACTCCATCAGAGTATGGGGCGGCGGATATTATCCTGATGACTGGTTCTTTGATATCTGCGATGAGTACGGAATACTTGTCTGGGAAGACTTTATGTTCGCCTGCGGTGTTTATGATCTGACACCTGATTTTGAGGACAATATTACAGCTGAATTCGAGGATAATTTAAAGAGAATAAGGCATCATGCATCTTTGGGACTCATGTGCGGAAATAATGAGATGGAGATGTTTGTAAATTACGGTCTGTGGGTTTCAAAGCCCTCAGAAAAGCGCGATTATACAATAATGTTTGAATACCTTATTCCTAATATGATGAAGGAATTTGCTCCTGATGTGTACTACTGGCCGGCATCTCCTTCTTCAGGCGGATGCTTTGATGAACCAAACGATGAAAATCGCGGGGATGTTCATTACTGGGCAGTATGGCACGAAAATCAGCCATTCTCTGAATACAGGAAATATTATTTCAGATTCCTGTCAGAGTTTGGATTCCAGTCCTTCCCTGCGGAGAAGACTGTAGAGTCCTTCACTGATGATCCTGCAGATAAGAATGTATTTTCATATATTATGGAAAGGCATCAGAGGAATGGTGCTGCCAACGGCAAGATACTTAATTATATGCAGCAGACATACCTTTATCCCAATGATTTTTCCACAGTCATCTATGCTTCACAGATGCTCCAGGCAGATGCCATCCGCTACGGCGTAGAGCATTTCAGAAGAAACAGAGGGAGATGTATGGGTGCCGTGGTATGGCAGCTTAATGACTGCTGGCCTGTTGCATCCTGGTCAAGTATAGACTATCAGGGAAGACTTAAAGCACTGCACTATGCTGAAAAGAGATTCTTTGCTCCGATAATGGTTTCCTGTCAGGAAGAGGGTGAGATGACCTGCGGAGTTCCTCTTAACTGGCTGCCGAGAGAAGTTAAGCAGGAAGCAATTTTCAATGTGGCAAATGAGACCAGAAGTGATATTACCGCTAAGGTAACATGGGCTTTAAGAGATGCTTCCGGAAAAGTATTAAGGGAAGGTATTGCTGAGTTTGATAGCGAAAGAGAGGGAGGAAATCCCGGATCTGCAGGTGCTGATAAGAACATACTCGTTCCTGCCCTTTCAAGTACATGGACTAAGAAGGTTGATTTTGCCGATGCTGACAGATTCTCGCAGTATGTGAGCTACGAAGCAGAGATTGATGGAAAAGTTGTTTCATCAGGAACAGTCATATTCACAATGCCGAAGTACTTCAAGTTCCAGAATCCGAATCTGTCCGCAACTGTTCATGATGGCAAGATTACTGTTAAGGCTGATGCTTATGCCCGCGGCGTGGAAATCTTAAATGAAAATGAGGATCTTATCCTGTCTGACAATTACTTTGATATGAATGCAGGAGAAGTTACTGTGGACGTGATTTCAGGCGATACATCAAAGCTCAGACTAAGAAGCGTATATGATATAAGATAAAAATTCCCAGGTTTCTGGAAAAAGAGATTCTGGTATCAAAAATAATAGGCCTTCTGCTACTTTGGGTAATGTAAAAGCAACGATGAAGCATTGGACTGACCTATGGGATTCTCCGTAGGCAGTTCCTCCCCTTGGGTCAAATTGCAGAAGGCTTATATTATGGAAAAAATCTGTATTCTTAAATTTAAAAATAATTTAGCGAATTAAATCGTTAAAATTTGTTGTAGATTTTTACATACTAATGAGCGTATAATGCGCTTTATAAGAGTTCGAATTGCATTGGCTTATTAGCCATAGGCAACAAAAGGAGGAAAAATGAGTACTAGAATCGGTATATTAGGCTATGGAAATCTTGGTAAAGGCGTTGAACTTGCAGTAAAGGCAGCTCCTGATATGGAGCTCGTAGCTGTTTTCACAAGAAGAGATCCTTCATCATTATCAATAAAGACCCAGGGCGTTCCTGTTGTTTCTGTAAATGATGTTGAAGACTGGAAGGACAAGATTGATGTTATGATTCTCTGCGGCGGTAGTGCTACAGATCTTCCTGTTCAGACACCTCAGTACGCAAAGCTGTTTAATGTAGTAGATAGTTTTGATACACACGCAAGAATTCCGGAGCATTTTGCAAATGTTGATGCATCTGCAAAGGAAGCAGGAAAAGTTGCAGTTATTTCCTGTGGTTGGGATCCCGGAATGTTCTCTCTTGCAAGAGTTTACTCAAATGCGATCCTTCCCGATGGAAATGATTATACATTCTGGGGCAAGGGCGTTTCTCAGGGCCACTCAGATGCGATCAGACGTATCGAGGGCGTAAAGAATGCAAAGCAGTATACAATCCCTGTTGAGAGCGCACTTGAAGCAGTAAGAAGTGGCAAGAATCCTGAGCTTACAACCCGTGACAAGCACACAAGAGAGTGCTTCGTTGTTCTTGAGGATGGCGCAGATGCAGCAAAGGTAGAAAAGGAAATCAAGGAGATGCCCAACTACTTTGCTGATTATGATACAACTGTACATTTCATCAGCGAAGAGGAGCTTCTTAAGAACCACAGCGGAATGGCTCACGGCGGATTTGTATTCAGAACAGGTAAGACAGGTGCAGATAAAGAGCACAACCATGTTATTGAGTATAGCTTAAAGCTTGATTCCAATCCGGAATTCACAACAAGCGTACTTGTTGCAGCAGCAAGAGCAGCACTTCGCATGAACAAGGAAGGTCAGACAGGCTGCAGAACCATGCTTGACATCCCTCCGGCATATCTTTCAGATAAGAGCGGTGAGGAATTAAGAGCACACCTTTTATAATCTCACATATTGGTCAGACTTTTGAGTTATGGGATTATGTGGAAAACTGTCAGTATGGGACAGCACATGATTTATTACTGCAGATAGTTTAAATTATCAGGCGCCATCGGATTTATACCGGTGGCGCTAGGCATATTTTGCCAAATGATAATTATTGCTTAAAATCATTTAAAAGTTTACTATATAAAGAGAATTGATTATAAGAGCCGGCTATATCAGTATCCGGCCGGTCCGGGTCAGATATAAGTCAGCGTTTATAGGGGAGGTCTGCAATGCCTAAAGGGACAAATCAGAAGCTTAAACTGTACTATCTTTCGAAAATCCTGCTTGAGGAGACTGACGATGATCATGGTCTTACCATGCCGGAAATTCTGAAGGAATTGGAAAAATACGGGGTTAGTGCTGACAGAAAAAGCATTTACACTGATATAGATGCCCTGAATGATATCGGGCTTGATGTGGTAGGTGAAAAAACAGGGAAAAATTTTTGCTATCATATCGGAAGCAGAAGATTTGAACTGGCTGAATTAAAGCTTCTGGTGGATGCCATACAGTCCTTTAAGTTTATAACCGAGAAAAAATCCAATGCTTTGATAAAAAAACTGACTACTCTTGCAAGTAATTATGAAGCTATTCAGCTTGAGCGACAGCTTTCCGTGAGTGGACGCATAAAAACCATGAACGAGAGCATCTATTATACTGTCGATGAGATTCACAACGCTATTTCACAAAACAGAAAGATAAAATTTAATTACATGACCTGGAATACAGACAAAAAACTTGTTCCAAGAAAAAAAGAGGCTTATGTAATAAGTCCCTGGCGTCTTACCTGGAATGATGAAAATTATTATCTCATCGCTTATGACTCTGATGCTGGAATTATTAAGCACTACCGCGTAGATAAGATGAATAAAATAGAAATTCTGGATGATAAGAGAGAGGGAAAAGAGCATTTTAAGGCCTTTGATCTGGCTGAATACACCAACAGGGCTTTTGGTATGTTTGGCGGTGAAGCCACGAATGTGACTTTGACAATAAAGGATGAGATGATCGGAGTTCTTCTGGACAGGTTCGGAAAAGAAATAATGATAAAACCTGCCAAAAAGAAGGGGTGGTCTGATGTGAGAGTTGAGGTTGCTGTCAGTGAGCAGTTCTTTGGGTGGTTGTTTGGTCTTGGGCCATCCATAAAAATATCTGCTCCCGCCTCTGTGGTAAAAGCGTACAAGGAAGAGCTCAATAATCTTTTGGATTTATACAAATAATAAATTTTTATAACAAAAAAATTGTGATATAATTTTGTCTGTTTTAAGTAATCATCCGGTGAAGTAGTGTACTGATATATTCTTTATGATTTGATGAAGATGAACATGCAGGCACATGATCCGGGCATTTATGGGAGATTTTAGATTATGAAAAAGGACAAAATTAAGCCGATGCTTTTCTCTGTGATAAAGCAGTATTCGGCGAAGCAATTCACTACTGATGTGATTTCCGGTATTATTGTTGCAATCATTGCACTTCCGCTATCGATTGCTCTGGCGCTGGCTTCCGGTGTTGGACCTGAGGAAGGTCTTTATACGGCAATCGTGGCAGGATTCATCATTTCATTCCTGGGTGGCAGCAGAGTTCAGATAGCCGGTCCTACGGCAGCATTTGCTACAATTGTAGCAGGCATTGTGGCTAAGGACGGAATGGAAGGCCTGATGATGGCAACCATAATAGCCGGAATTCTTCTTATAGTAATGGGTCTTTTAAGACTCGGAACTCTTATCAAGTTTATTCCCTATACAATCACAACAGGCTTTACTGCAGGTATTGCAGTTACTATTCTTGTGGGACAGATAAAGGACTTCCTGGGACTTACATATCCCAAGGGAACAGTGACTATCGAAACTACTGAGAAAGTAGAAGCCATTATCAACAATATATCTACCTTAAATTATCAGGCACTAATTGTTGGTCTTGTGTGCCTTGCAGTGCTTATTATATGGCCTAAGTTTTTCGAGAAGATTCCTGCATCACTTATTGCGGTAATCGTAGGTATCCTGATGGTCAAGGGACTTGGTCTTAAGGTTAATACCATAGGAGATCTTTATACAATAAACGGTGGACTTCCTAAATTCCACGCTCCGGTATTCAGCTGGAAGCTTATAAGAGGATCTTTTTCAAATGGCTTTACTATTGCAATACTTGCTGCGATAGAATCACTTCTTTCAGCAGTTGTTGCAGATGGAATGATCGGTTCACATCACAGATCCAATATGGAGCTTATAGCACAGGGCTGTGGTAACATCGGTTCTGTTTTATTCGGTGGTATTCCTGCAACAGGTGCTATCGCAAGAACAGCTGCAAATATCAAGAATGGTGGTAGAACACCTATCGCCGGTATTGTTCATTCTATAGTACTTTTGTTGGTACTGGTGGTTCTGATGCCCTATGCGGCTCTTATACCGATGCCTACAATTGCAGCAATCCTGTTCCAGGTTGCCTACAATATGTGCCAGTGGAGACCCTTTACACATCTGTGTAAGACAGCTCCCAAGAGTGACATAATCGTACTTGTTACAACTTTTGTTCTTACAGTTGTATTTGATCTTGTTGTTGCTATTGAAGTTGGAATGGTTCTCGCATGTCTACTTTTCATGAAGAGAATGAGCGAGGAGTCTTCAGTTCGAAGCTGGACTTATGTAGATCCTGATGACACAGATGTGACTAAAGAGGATCCGGACAGCATTGATCTCAGAGTAGTACCTAAGCATGTCCGTGTATATGAGATATCAGGACCTATGTTCTTTGGTGATGCTGATGCTCTGGCAAACATAACCACCAAGGAATTTACAAAGAGCCTTGTAATAAGAATGAGAAGCGTACCAGCCCTCGATGCAACAGCTATGAGATCTTTGGAGATGCTCTATGAGGACTGCAAGAAGAAAGGTGTTCGCCTCATATTCTCACATGTTAACGAGCAGCCCATGAGAACCATGGAAAAGGATGGATTTGTGGACAAGGTCGGCCGTGAGAACTTTGCGGCACATATTGATGAAGCTCTTGAACTTGCATCCAAATAAATAATGAATAAAAAATCCCACACCGCATGTGACATGGTGTGGGATTTTTGCATAGCTAAAGCATTTATGAGTGTTACCTGACAATAATCATTTTAAGTACTATATGGATCAGTCTCTGGGCTTTAAGTAGAAGTTACCCTGAACCCTGTCGGTTCTGATGGAGTTTATGAAAGCGCCATCGTCAACTTCCTTAATAGCAGGGATCAGTTTCCTTATATCGGAGGCACTGACTACGGAGTAAACAACCATCTTGTTGTTGTGCTCAAAGGAACCTTCGCCGTGCATGAGGGTAGCTCCGTGGTTACTGATTCTGTAGATGATCTCACATACTTCTGCAGGCTTGTCGGTGATAATGAACAGTGTCTGCTGCTGATAGGTTCTGTACATAATATGAAGAACCTGTGTGGATACATACTGGAAGATGATTGAATATAAAGCTTTGTCCCAACCAAAGAGTATACCTGCAACAGTAAGGATGATGCAGTTGCCGGCAAGGATTATCGGGAAGGCGTCGATACCCTTTCTCTGTGAAAGGAATATGGAGATAAAATCAGTACCACCGCTTGTAGCATCAACCTTAAGGCAGATTGAAAGTGAAACACCTGCGATGATACCGCCAAATACGGATATCAAAAGCGGATCGTGGGTTATGACATGGCTGGGAATAAGGTCAACAAAAAAGCCGTTGAATACAACCATTATCATGGAATATAAAGTGAATTTTTTACCGATATAACGAAAACCAATATAGATGGGAATTATATTCAGTATGATGTTAATGGGCGTATAGGGGATTCTAATGTCGAAAAACTTAAGGGCAATACGCTGGATGATGATGGTAAGGCCCTGAGCTCCCCCGGGATAAAGACCTCCTGCGTTAACGAAGGTCTGGATATTTAATGCCATCAAAAAAGCAGCTAAAAGTACTACTACAAGCCTGATGCTGCCTCTTCTTAAATCTAACTTCATTTTATTAAAACTCCCTGCAAAACGATTATTTGAAATAAAACTTCTATAGGTTATAATACAATATTGGAATAATAATTGGCAATTATGGATGATAAAAATGAATAATAAAAAAAGAAGGCAGGGAATCTATGCCCTGTGCATAAAAAGAATAATAGATATAATCCTTTCACTTACGGTACTGATATGCTTTAGCTGGCTTTATCTTATACTTGCGATACTGGTCAGGGTTAAGCTGGGGAGTCCTGTGATATTCAGGCAGCCCCGTCCGGGAAAGGATGAGAAGGTGTTTAACCTGTATAAATTCAGATCCATGACAGATAAAAAGGACGAGAACGGCAATCTCTTACCTGATGAAGACAGGCTTCCTGAGTTCGGGAAAAAACTTCGCGCCACAAGTCTTGATGAGCTTCCTGAGTTTATAAACATACTTAAGGGTGATATGAGCTTTGTGGGACCAAGACCGCTTCTTGTAAAATATCTTCCTTTATATAATTCAGAGCAGAAGAGACGCCACGAGGTTCGTCCGGGACTTACCGGATGGGCTCAGGTGAACGGAAGGAATCTTCTTAGCTGGGAGGACAGGTTTGAGAAGGACGTATACTATGTTGATCACATGTCCTTTCTGATGGATTTAAAAATAGTATTTATGACTGTTGCTGTTGTCTTTAAGCATGATGATGTAAACAGCAAAACAGATGCTACTATGGAGGCCTTTACAGGCACTCCTGAAAAGAACGAGGTGAACCAATAATGAATATTTTATTTACCAGCGTGGGAAGACGCTGCGAATTACTTAAGGATTTCAGACAGACACTGGGTGATAAGATTAAGATAGTAGTTACGGATAACAGTCCCTATGCGCCTGCGCCTGCCTTTGCAGATGTGGTATACAGAGTTCCGCTTATAAATGATATAAGATATGTTCCTACCATACTTGAGATATGTAAAAAGGAAGAGATAGATGCCATAACCACACTTATCGATCCTGAAATATCCATACTTGCTGAGCATAGAGCTGAATTTGATGCCATAGGAGTAGAGGTTCTTGCACCTTATAAGGAGACAGCTGATCTGTGCTTTGATAAATATGAGATGTTTAAATATCTGACAGAGAAAGGAATTCCTACGGTTCTGACCTTTGGATCATTCTCTGATTTTAAGAAAAGCTACGACAGAAAAGAGATAGATTTCCCTGTATTTGTAAAGCCCAGAACAGGCAGTGGAAGTGTCGGAGCCAGAAAGGTTGAGAGCCTTGAACTTTTAGAGGAGCTCACTGCCAGAAATCCTGAACTTATAATCCAGCAGTTCATGGATGGTAAGGATATGGATGCAGATGTTTATGTTGATACCTTCACACATGAACCTGTGGCTATTTTTTCCAAGAAGAAGATCTCAACCACCATCGGAGGAGCTAATAAGACGATATCCTTCAAGGATGAGGCTCTTTTTGACTTTGTTAAAAATGCCATGAAAGTATTTAAGTTCAATGGTCCTCTTGATATGGATCTGTTCTATAAGGACGGGCAGTATTATCTTTCCGAGATTAATCCCCGCTTTGGCGGAGCATATCTTCATGCCTATGGAGCGGGAGTTGATTTCCCTGCACTGATATATAAGAACGTAGTAGAGAAGAAGGCAAACGAGCCTGTTATCGGAGAGTATGAAGAAGATATCTGCATGCTCATGTACGACAGTGTGGTGATTGAGAAGCTTTCTGAGCTTGAAGGCAGAATGAAGGAAATGCAATGAAAATACTGATACTGTCAAATTATGCCAATGGGCTGTGGCTTTTTCGAAAGGAACTTTTAAAATCCTTCTTAGATGCAGGACATGAGGTCCTTATCTCAGTGCCGCCTGATGAAAACTGTTATAAGCTAGAGGAATACTGTACAAGGCTTATAGAGACTCCGCTTGAGAGGCATGGTAGTAATCCTTTAAAGGACCTTGCACTCTTGATCGGATACAGGGATATGATAAGGAGAGAAAAACCCGGGGCAGTTCTTACTTATACAATAAAGCCTAATATATATGGCGGTATGGCATGTAAGCTTACCGGTACTCCATATATAACCAACATTACCGGTCTTGGAACAGCCATTGAGAATGGCGGAGTCATGAGCAAGGTTCTGATAGGGCTTTACAGAGGAGCCACAAAGGGAGCAAGAAAAGTCTTTTTTCAAAATGAGAGAAACAGACACTTCATGCAGGAAAGAGGAGTTGCTCTTAAGAACAGCGGACTTCTTCCCGGTTCCGGAGTTAATCTGACAGACCATCCTTTTCACGAATATCCCGATGAGTCGGAAGGAATCCACTTCCTTGCGGTTATTAGGATGATGAAGGATAAGGGTATAGAGGAATACCTGGAAGCTGCTGAAAAAATCAGCTCCGAGTATGAGAATGTATGCTTTGATCTGGTGGGAGAGTTCGAGGAGGATGAGAGAGACATCTATGAACCCCGCATAAAAGCCCTTGAGGATAAAGGAATCCTTCATTACTTTGGACATCTTGATTCTGTCGAGCCGGTGATGGCAAAGAGCCACATAATAGTTCATCCTTCCTACCATGAGGGAATGTCAAATGTGCTTCTTGAAGCTGCAGCCTGCGGACGACCGATTTTATGCACCAACATTCATGGCTGTATAGAAGCTCTTGACGGAGAAAAAAGCGGCTTTACCTTTGATGTAAAAAGTGCTGACTCTCTGGTAAATGCCATGAGAAGAATCCTTTCTCTGGGAGAAGAGGACCGCAAGAGGATGGGAATCGCCGGCAGATCATATATAGAGAAGAACTTCGACAGGCAGCTTGTTATTGATGCCTATAAGAAGGAACTTAACGGTATATGCTCCTAAGTTGACATACATAGTATAATAGGTTGTGAAGGCTAAAAATCTAGACAGGCCTGATTACTGCCTGTAGAGTAAGTCTTTATAAAGTTTTAAAGAAATGAAGTGTTGCTGTGAGCACTTTAAGGTGCGAAAAGTAACGACGAAGAAATTCGTATCATCAGTGAGTGGAGATTTTTTCTCCCTTAAATCACTATATAATAGTAGAGGTATAAAAATGAGTTTGTATGAGAAGCTCCTTGCAGGAGAAGAAAAGCTTTCATTAGTAGGTCTTGGATATGTGGGTATGCCTATCGCAGTAGCCTTTGCAAAAAAGATAAAGGTTGTAGGTTATGACTTTAATGCAGAGAAGGTTGCACTTTATAAGAGTGGTGTTGATCCTACAAGAGAGGTTGGAGATGCAGCAATCAGCGAAACTACTGTAGATTTTACTGCTGATCCCGAGAAACTTAAGGAGTGCAGATTCCACATTGTTGCAGTTCCCACACCTGTTAATGATGACCACACACCGGATCTTACTCCTGTTGAAAGTGCCAGCAGAACACTCGGTAAAAATCTGACTAAAGGCTCAATAGTTGTTTATGAATCAACAGTATATCCCGGAGTAACTGAGGATATCTGCGTTCCGATCCTTGAGAAGGAATCAGGCTTAAAGTGTGGTGTTGATTTCAAGGTTGGTTATTCACCTGAGCGTATCAACCCCGGTGATAAGGTTCACAGGCTTGAGACCATCGTTAAGATTGTTTCCGGAATGGATAAGGAGACACTTGAGGAGGTTGCAAACGTTTATAAGCTCGTTGCTCTTGCAGGTGTTCATGAGGCTGACAGCATCAAGGTTGCCGAGGCTGCCAAGGTTATCGAGAACAGCCAGAGAGACATCAACATAGCATTTATGAATGAGCTTTCTATGATCTTCCATAAGATGGGAATAGATACAAAGAGTGTCCTTGAGGCAGCAGGAACCAAGTGGAATTTCCTTGGATTCAGACCCGGACTTGTAGGAGGACATTGTATAGGTGTTGATCCCTATTATCTTACATACAAGGCTGAGGAGCTTGGCTATCACAGCCAGATAATTCTCTCAGGACGTCGTATCAATGATGATATGGGTAAGTATATTGCAGAATCCTGCGTTAAGAATCTGATAGCACAGGATCTTAATGTTAAGAATGCAAAGGTGGCAATTCTTGGTTTCACATTTAAAGAGAACTGCCCTGATACAAGAAATACCAAGGTAATTGATATTTATAATGAGCTCAGGGAATATGGCATCGATCCTGTAGTGGTTGATCCAGAGGCTGACAGCGCAGAAGCAAAAAGACTTTATGGCATCACTTTTGATAACATGGATGCTGTTAAGGATATGGATGCAGTTATCATGGCTGTTGCTCATGAGGAATTCAAGGGTATTACCATTGATGAGATTAAAAAGTGGTACAACCCGGAGCATAAGAAGAGAGTATTCCTTGACGTGAAGGGAATATATAATAAGGATGATTTCGATGGCGCTGAGTTCAGCTATTGGAGACTTTAATAAGAAAATATATAAATGCTGTTTAGTGGTTATCGGATGATAACAGTATTTAGTCAAACAGCAAAGACTAGGGGGATATGCCGCCACCGAAAAAGTGGCGGCGTTGTTGTATGAAGATAGTTATAAGACTTGATGACATTTCTCCGGGAATGGATATGGGAAAATTCAGAAGGTTTAAGAGGCTGCTTGATGAGAATCACATAAAGCCTCTTATTGGTGTTGTCCCGGAAAATAAGGATCCTAAACTGGATGCCTTCAGAGATGAAGAGGAGGACAACTCTTCAAATGGGTCAGATGATGACTTTAGCGGTGATGATAAGATAAAGGAGAAGGATTATCATTTCTGGCATCTGATAAGGAATCTGCAGACAGAGGGCTGGATAATTGCCATGCATGGTCTTAACCATGTATATACGACTAAAAAGGGCGGAATGTTCCCACTTAATAAAAAGTCGGAGTTTGCAGGTATCAGTCTTGAGAAGCAGATAAGCATGATCTCTGAAGGAAAAAGCATTCTTGGCAGTCATGGCATAGCCACTGATTTTTTCATGGCTCCAAGTCACAGCTATGACAGAAATACCATAAAAGCGCTTGCGGAAAGTGGTTTCAGAAGAATTACTGACGGCTTTGGAAAACAGGCCTACAGACGATTTGATTTGACTTTCTTTCCTATATCTTTCAGGAAGGATTCAGTGCTTAAGGATGAGAGCGAGGGATATACTACCTTCGTAATTCATACTAATACATTAAACGGGGATGATTTTGCATATTACGAGAAGGTATTCGAATCAGGCAAAGTGGTGAGCTGGGATGAATGGCTCATGCAGGAACCTGTGGAAGCCCCGGCTTTTCAGGGGATTAAAGAATATCTGATGGCACGTTTAAAATATATTGCCGTAAATAAAAGGTGGTAACGATGGCAGAACCGATAAGAATTTTGCATGTTTTTGGAACATTGGGACTTGGAGGGGCTGAGAGCAGGATTATGGATCTGTACAGGCATATAGACAGAGAGCGTGTACAGTTTGATTTCCTGGTTCACTCGGATCCCGAAGCTACAGGCAAAAAATGTCCCACCTCGGATGAGCTTATGGCGGTCAGGGAGCCTGACTATTTTGATGCCACGGTTAAGAAGCTCGGTGGAAATATATATGCGATTCCAAAATTTCATGGAACAAACGCAAGGGATTACAAGAATGCTATACGTATGTTTTTTATGCAGCATCGCGGTGAGTGGAGGATGGTGCAGGGGCATATGACAAGTACTGCTGCGATATATCTTCCTCTTGCGAAGAGCTGTGGTATCAATACTACAATTGCTCATGCAAGAAGCGCAGGTGTGGACCCGGGAATCAAGGGCGTTGTCACCAGAATAATCAGAAGCCCTCTGGCTAAGGCAGGGACATGTGATCTCAGGTTTGCCTGCACGGAAAATGCCGCAAGATCAGTATTTGGCGATGCCATGACAGACGATGGACAGGTAAGGATAATTCCCAATGCAATCGATTTGAGGCGTTTTGTCTATAATCAGGAGATCAGAAACAAGATAAGGAATGAACTTGGACTTTCAAATGCAATTGTCATAGGACATGTGGGAAGATTTCATTATGCCAAAAATCATGAGTATCTTCTGAAGGTGTTTGCAGAGTTTTTGAGAATCTTAAGCCATGATGATTCGAATTCCTTTAACATTCTTCATGGAATGCGTATACGTCTTCTGATGCTTGGCGAAGGTTCGCTTATGGACACTATGAAGCAGCTTGCATCTGACCTTCACATAGATAAGCATGTTATATTCTGCGGGAACAAAACCAATGCCAATGAGTATTATCAGGCTATGGATTATTTTCTTTTCCCTTCAAGATATGAGGGACTTCCGGGAACAGTTGTTGAAGCGCAGTCTGCAGGACTTCAGTGCCTTATATCTGATTCAATCACTCCGGAGGTTGATATTACTCCTCTTGTCAGCAGGATGAGCATAGAGGAGCCGCCGGCGGTCTGGGCCAGAAAGATTTTAAATGATCTTATGCTCCGTGACTACAGGGAAAGTGACAGTAAGAATGAGGAAGAGATACCTATAGGCGACAGAGAGGCTTCCAGAGAGCCTGTAAATGCAATGATAAAAAAAGCCGGTTTTGATGTCAGGACCCAGGCTGAGATAATGCAACAATTCTATCTTACAGGGAAATTTTAATGAAACGACTTTTACTTATGGTGCCGATGCTTCACCAGGGCGGATTTGAGAGAGTCTGCGTGGCGACTGCCAGGCTTATGCAAAAATATTATAAGGTGACTATTCTGATTTTTTCTGACAAAGATATCAATTATGATGTATCCGGAATAGACGTGGTAAACATTAATGTGCCTGCCACCAGGAAATTTGGGAAGCTTGGCAAGGTTGTAAATGTACTTCGCAGAGTGCGAAAGGTCAGAAGTTATAAGAAGAGCCATAATATTGATATTTCATACAGCTTCGGCTCAAGTGCCAACTATGTTAATGTTCTTTCAAAGGCTGGTAACAGGGCTAAGGTACTTACGGGCCTTAGATGTTCTACTGATATGGAGAATAAAAGGGAAGTTACTCTTTTTTGTAAAAGGGCAGACCAGGTTCTTTCCTGTTCCAAGGAAATAATGAGAGAGCTTGAGCGTGATTACAATTATGAGAAGAGCAGCTATATCTACAATCCGCTGGATATATCCATGATTACTGAAAAAGCCGGGGACAAGGAAGGGCTCTTTAGAGCAAAGGATATGTTTGGAAATGGACTGCTTGTTGACAACACACTGGATAGTCCTTTCACCATCGTATCTGTTGGAAGACAGGATTATATCAAGGGATTCTGGCACTTGATCAAGGCATTTTCAATCGTGGCCAGGGATTATCCTGATTCAAGGCTTGTGATTGTAGGAACAGGTGATTTTAGCGGACTTAGGAAACTGGCTGATGATCTCGGAATTGGAAAGAAGGTCTTTTTCCCTGGACTTCAGAAAAATCCCTTCCCGTTTGTGGATGCGGCTGATCTGTACGTTTTAAGTTCAAACCATGAGGGATTCCCTAATGCGCTTCTTGAAGCTATGGCACTGGGAAAACCCTGCGTGGCTGCTGATTGCAAAACCGGACCAAGAGAGATTCTTCTGAATGAGAAGGAATATCAGAAGCTTATTTCCGATGCGCCTGACGGATCATCAACAGATAAGATAATTGAGGGTGAATTCGGAATAATCGTTCCTGATATGGATCAGAACATTGATCTTGATGCATCCAATATTACAGAGGAGGATATGCTCCTTGCCTATGGAATCCTCAAAATGATCACAGATGAGGAAAAGATGAAAAAATATGGCAGGAAGGCCTACGAGAGAGCACTTTCCTATAATCCTGAGGGATATGCAAAGAATCTTTATACAATACTTGAGAAGATTTGATGACTTTTTGTGGGCAAAAGCGGAAATCGCCCGCAAAAATCCTGCCTTCGGCAGGACACGCCCCTCGCTTTGCGAGGACCTGGTCCAATACGATTCCCGTTTTTCTGAGGAAAAACAGGAATCTATAACATCCTGCTTGTGCGGGTAGTGCAAAATCAATTATGAAAACAGTGGAATGAGATAATTATGAAAAGAATTGCGTTTCATTTAAATAGCCTTGGTCAGGGCGGAGCTGAGAGAGTTGTAAGTAATCTGGCCAATCAGTTCGCCAGATCCGGGTATGAGGTTTTCATTGCTACAGAGTGGTATGATGAGAATGAATTCACCCTTGATCCCAGGATAAACAGAATCCATGTGGGACTTCTTGAGAGTGATGAGAAGAAGGACAGAATTACCAAATTCTTTTTGAGAGTGAAGTATCTTAAGGCGTTTCTAAAGGAGTACAAGCCGGATGTTCTTGTGGCATTTGCTCACAGAGCAAATTACAGAGCACTTATGGCAAGCAGGAGTACCAAAACACCTACGGTGATTTCAGTCAGAATAAATCCTGTCGGTAACTATGATGCATTTTCAGATAAGATACAGATAAAATGGCTTTTTCCAAGGGCAGCAGGCTGTGTGTTTCAGACTGAGGAACAAAAAGAATTCTTTAAGCCCTACCTGCAGGATAATTCAAGGATTATATTAAATCCTATAAATGCAAAGTATCATGGAGTTGCACATCCGCAACAACCGGATAAGGCAGTTGTGCATCACGCAAGACTTGTGGATTTTAAGAATCAGCTCATGCTCTGTGATGCATTTTTGAAGGTCCATGACCGCCATCCGGATTATGTCCTTAGAATATACGGAGGCGGATCTGAGGATGGAACCAGGGAAAAGCTGGAAAAGAAGATAGCAGATAATAATGCAGAGGATTTTATCTTTTTGATGGGGCCCTGCAAACACATAGATGCAGAGATACCTAAGGGAGAGGTATATGCCTACAGCTCGGATTACGAGGGCTTTCCCAACTCTCTGCTGGAAGCAATGGCTATGGGAATGCCAGTGGTGTCTACTGACTGTCCTCCCGGAGGACCAAGAACAGTTATACGGGACGGAGAAAACGGATTTCTGGTTCCGGTGGGAGATGCTGATGCTCTGGCTGACAGAATATGCCGTCTTATTGAGGATAAAGACATGGCAAAACGTTTTGGCATAGAAGCAGCCAAAGTATATGATATAGCAAACTCTGAAACAATATTTGAGCAGTGGAAAGAGTTTTTGGAAGAGGTTATATAAGTCTATATTACGCTGACCACTAAATATCACGATCATTACTTATTTCAATAAAAATATTAAAGGAAAAGGAGCAGCCCATGTGCGGAATCTGCGGATATATATCCAGAAACAGAATAACCAAGGAAGAGCTCACAGTCATGAATGACACAATGATCCACAGAGGTCCTGATGACAGTGGAGTAGAGCTTTACCCGGGCAGAGACGGCTACGTTATAGGCTTTGCACAGAGAAGACTTTCAATCCTGGATCTTTCGCCCCTTGGGCATCAGCCCATGTCTACGGAGGATGGCAGGATTTCTGTCGTTTTTAACGGAGAGATATATAACTTTCTCGAATTAAAGGAGGAGCTTAGAGATTATCCTTTTAAATCCACCTGTGACACAGAAGTTATCCTGGCAGGATACCTTAAATGGGGAGCTAAATTTGCGGAGCATATCCATGGTATGTTTTCAATTGCGCTATATGACAGGGAAACACAGGATGTTTATCTTGTGCGCGACAGAATAGGTAAAAAGCCTCTTTATTACTGGCTTGAGGATAACAATCTTGTTTTTGCCTCTGAGCTTAAACCTATAATGAAATGCCCCGGATTTACAGGTAATATCAGAAAATCCATAATACCCAGATACCTTTACCAGCAGTACATCAATGCTCCGGAGAGTATTTTTGAGAATGTGTGGCAGGTAGAGCCCGGGCAGATGCTTATTTTTAATAACGGAAATACTACAAAATACAAGTACTGGGATGTTAAAAAAGCCTATAAGGATAATTCAGCCAATATGGTTTCTTCCTATGAAGAGGCGAAGGCCGGACTTAAAAAGCGACTTCAAAAGTCGGTTGCAAACAGAATGATAGCCGATGTTCCGCTGGGGGCCTTTTTGTCTGGAGGCTATGATTCCTCACTTATAACGGCACTTGCCCAGGAAAACAGTAAGGAGCCGGTAAAGACCTTCAGTATAGGATTTAACGTTCCTGAGTATAATGAAGCAGAATTTGCAAAGCAGGTTGCAAAGCATCTTGGAACAGATCACACAGAGCTGTACATCGACGAGTCTGAAATGCTTGATCTTGTGGAAAGCATTCCTGCATACTATGATGAACCCTTTGCGGATGAGTCGGAAATACCGACCATGCTTGTATGCAAGCTTGCAAGGGAGTCTGTTACTGTTGCATTATCAGGTGATGGCGGTGATGAATTTTTCTGTGGCTACAATATCTATGAAAATGTAGCGCAGGCACAAAAGCTGGATATTCCGGGGGCAATCGTAAACGGCATTGGACAGATTCCTGTAGGAAATGAGAAGCTTCTTAAGAAAATGCCCTTCAGGGTACAGGTTGTCGCAGATAACAGGAATCCGGAGACAAAGACACAGTTTTCATCTCCCAGCTATATTCTTTCAGCACATGCTTTTGTAACAGGTAAAGAGAGCATGGATCAGATTCTTACATATGATCAGTATATGATAGGTGACTTTGGAGATGATGGCCTTTTCCCCTGCAAATATCCTATAGAATCTTCTTACGGGATATCAGACTGGCAGATAAGGCGTATGATTCTGGATATGGATACATATCTTCCTGGAGATATTCTAGTTAAAATGGACAGGGCATCAATGAAGTATTCTCTTGAGTGCAGATGTCCGATCATGGATACGGATGTAATGGAATACAGCTTTTCCATACCACATAAATATAAGTTTATGGATGGGGATAAGAAGCATATTCTTAAGGATATTGCTTATGATTACATACCAAGACAGTTACTGGACAGACCCAAAAAGGGATTTGGAGTTCCCATGGATGCATGGCTTAGAGGGCCTCTTAGAGATAAGCTGATAGATTACAGTGATGAAAGCTTCCTTAAGAGACAGGGAGTGTTTGATGCTAAATATACTTCACACTTTATCAGAAATTATCTTGAAAAAGGTGATGGAGGTCCTGCAACCGGCGCTAATTATTCGAAGCTTTCCTGGAGCTTTTTCAATTTCCAGCAGTGGTACGAGAGATATATGTAGTCAGATTTTTGTAACTGACAGATGAGGTTTTATATGGACGAAAGAGCGAGTCTTAAGAAAAAGCACATAGCAATGTACATAGGCTCACTTAATAAAGGTGGAGCAGAGAGGGTGATGTGTAACCTGGCTGAATATTTTTTCAGTATAGGGTATAGAGTCACGCTGGTCACAACCTACCTTTCTGATGATGAATATGATATTCCTGATGCTGCCTGGAAGGTCCTGAAAGCAAATGATGGCAAAAATGCGGTCAAGGTGCTTAATCCCGATGAAGATGAACGTTATGTTGACTTAAAGGGTGGAGTACCGGGGGGGATAAACAGAGTCTTTTCTGCGCTTATGCCTTATGAAAAGGGCAGCAGAATTCAGAACTTTACCAAGAGAATCGATAAACTTACAAATATCTGGGAGACGTTAAAGCCTGATCTTATTTTGTCATTTCTTGGGAAAAATAATGTGATGGCAATACAGTCTGCATCAGGACTGGGAATTCCCGTAGTGGTATCTGTAAGAGCAACGCCTTCAGAGGAGTATCCGTCATTTGGTCTTAAAACCTCTATGAAATTCCTGTTTCCAAAGGCAGCAGGGGTTGTGGTTCAGACTAACGGAGCCATGGACTATTTTGGGGCATTTATTAAGCCTAAGTGCAAGGTTTTGCCAAATGCAATAAACGAAGAGTTTATAAATCATGAGGTAGTTCCTTTCGATGATAGAAAAAAGGTAATAGTATCGGTGGGAAGACTTGATGAGAACAAGAATCAGAAAATCCTTATCCATGCCTTTTCACATGTGGTTAAAAAGTATCCTGATTACAGGCTGATGATATATGGAGATGGACCAACCAGGAATGTTCTTGAGAAGCTATGCGGAAGTCTTGATATTCTCGATGAGTCCGGAAGAGGCGTACCCGGAAAGGTGACTTTTAAGGGAAGTGTTGACAGAATCGCCGACAGGATAAGCGAAGCAGAGTTCTTTGTGCTGACATCAAGAACAGAGGGTATGCCCAATGCGCTGATAGAAGCAATGTCATTGGGACTTTGCTGTATTTCTACGGATTGTCCCTGCGGAGGACCGGCAGATCTTATTGAAAATGGTATAAACGGTCTTCTTATGCCTATGGATACGGATGTGACAATGGCAGCAAATATTTTTCATGCCCTTGACAGGTTGATGGCTGATCTGCCACAAGCCAGACAAATGGCAGGAGCGGCACTTGAAGTCAGGGAAAAATACAATCCTGATCGCGTCAATAATATGTGGCGCGAGTATTTTGAAGAATTGATTTAGGAGCAAATGAATGCAATTTAATTCATACATTTTCATACTGTGCTTTCTGCCGCTGTCGCTCATAATGTATTTTTTATTTCATAAAATGGGCAGACATAAGACGGCAATGCTTTCCCTGCTTTTAATGTCATTGTGGTTTTATGGATATTTTAATCCAAGCTATCTTCTTATCATCTGCAGCAGTATTGCAATAAATTATCTGTTGTCAAAAGCCATGATATTGCACGGAGGGGAAGAGAAAAAGAAGCGGAAGCCCTTTTTGGTATTGGGGATAATTTTTAATGTAGGCCTGATATTTTACTTTAAATACTATGATTTTTTCATACAGAACATAAATACAGTTTTTAAGACGGATTTTAATCTTAGACATATAGTACTCCCACTGGGAATAAGCTTTTTTACATTCCAGCAGATTTCATTTGTGGTAGATGCGTACAGAGGAGAGACAGACGATTATTCTTTTCTTGAGTATGCGCTGTTTGTTTCATATTTTCCGCAGCTTGTGGCAGGGCCGATTGTACTGCATTCGGAGCTTATTCCACAATTTCGTGACAGTAAAAAACAAAAACCGTATTTTGAGAATTTGAGCCGTGGCATCATGATGTTTACCAGAGGACTTGGTAAGAAGATGTTGATAGCTGATATGTTTGGCAAAGCAGTGGATTTTGGATATTCACAGGCATCTCTTATTCCCGCAGGGGAGGGGGCTCTCACAATACCAGAGATAATAATTGTAATGACTGCTTATGCATTCCAACTTTATTTTGATTTTAGCGGTTACAGTGATATGGCAACAGGTCTTGGAGCGATGTTTAATTTTGACATTCCCATGAATTTCAATTCTCCTTTCAAGGCTATATCAATCGCTGAATTCTGGAAAAGATGGCATTTGACACTGACCAGATTCCTTACCACATATGTTTATATTCCTCTTGGAGGAAACAGAAAAGGAAAACTCAGAACCTATATAAATACGATGATAGTTTTCCTGGTAAGTGGAATATGGCACGGTGCTAACTGGACCTTTATCCTGTGGGGAATATCCCATGGCGTAGTTCAGTGTATCAATAAGCTTACTCACGGCACATATGTAAAGGTCTGTGATGCCGCAGGAAGGCTTCCTTTTGGAGTTATCCTGAAGGGCATAATAAGAGCAGTGAGCTGGTTTGTTACCTTTGAATTTCTGTGCGTATCATGGATCATGTTCAGGGGAGCGAGTGTAACACAGTTTATTCAGATCATCAAACGTTTTGGCGTAGTTAATCTGGATGTAAGATCAGAGCTGATAGAGGGATTCAGAATACCTAAATTCAAGTATGTGTTAGAATTCCTGCATCTTCCAAGCTCAGATCACACGGTACTTATGACAGGATGCATTTTATCGCTATTGGCCGCTTTTGTTATCTGTCTTTGCTGTGAGAACAATTATGAAAGAAAGTATAGGACCAATGCATTATCCCTTGTGTTTACATGGGTTATACTTGTTGCCTGCATTGTGTCCATGAGCTCAATATCGACTTTCCTTTATTTTAATTTTTAAGATATTGAATTTTCTCAGTAGTGCAATCTCTGCTTTTGAGGAAAAAATAATATTATGGAGTTAACCGATGTCTGCAAAAAAATGGTTTAAGGCAATTTTGATCATGACTATTCTTACCCTGTTCCTTATTGGAGGGGTGGTGTTTTTTGTGGACCCGTTTTTTCATTACAGAGCACCAAATCCTTTGTTTTTCTATAAACTGTATGATCAGAGATCCCAAAATGACGGGATTACAAAGCATTTTGATTATGATGCAATAATTACGGGAACTTCAATGTCTGAGAATTTTAAAGCAAGTCAGTTTGAGGAAGGACTTGGATTTAGCACGATAAAGGTCACTTACTCAGGTGCTACATATAAAGAAATCAATGACAATCTGGCGGTGGCTTACAGAAGTGGACATAATCCCAGATATGTTTTGAGACCGCTTGATTATTCACTGCTTGTTAAGGATAAGGATGAGCTCAGAGAGGATATGGGCGAATATCCTGAATGGATCACAAACGATAATCCTATAGATGATGTAAAATATCTGTTGAATAAAGATGTGCTTTTGAGATATGCACTCCCTGCCCTTGCTTCATATTTTCAGGGGGAGGAACCGGGACATACAAGCTTTGATGATTACAGCTATACTGATCAGGACAATAAGTATGGTAAAGACTATGTCCTAATGGGAAAGAAGAGGTTTAAAGAGCCTGAGAGCCAGCTTCTTATCACCGGACAGGAAGAAGCGTTTAAAATACTTGATGCCAATATTGAGCAGAATGTAGTATCTCTTGCAAGGAAGCATCCGGAGACGAAATTTTTATATTTCTTTCCTCCATATTCAATGGTATATTGGGGGAATCTGTATGAAGCGGGAGAGCTTGATGAGATTCTTGCTTATAAGGAAGCTGCCATAAGGCAGATGCTTGAGTGTGATAATATTCATATTTACAGCTTTACGACTCATACGGATATTACAACTGATCTGTCAAAATACAGAGATCAGGCTCACTATGATGCGGAGGTAAACAGTTTTATTATGGATACCATAATAAAATATGAAAACGGCTATGAGGAGACAGATATGTTTACTTCCTCTGACAGGATTACCAGTGAAAATGTAGACGACTACTTAATGACGGAAAAAGTTTTATTAAATAGCTTTGATTATAATAGTCTGATAAAATAAAAACCGTTTTAACACATTGCATATATGAAAATGGTGGATATATGAAAGATTTAAGTCATTTTTATTTTGATGGCATACCTAAGGCAGAGCAGCCCCTGATTACGGTGGCAATTACCTGCTACAACGTTGAAAAATATATGGCCAGATGTATTGAGTCGGTGATGGCACAGACTTATTCGAACCTGGACATACTTATAATAGATGATGGTTCAAGAGATAATACCGCGCGAATCTGCGATTATTATATGACTCAGGAAAAGAGATTAAGAGTAGTCCACCAGTCGAACCAGGGACCGGGGACTGCCAGGAATCAGGCAATCGCTCTGGCGAAAGGAGAGTACATTGCTTTCCTTGATGGCGATGATTATGTGGAAAGCTATATCTATGAGTACATGATGAGTGCTATATTGGCTGCAGAATGTAAACTTGCTATCTGTGATTATTATGAGGATAAAGAAGACAGGGCTATTGATATTCATCCACTTACAGAGGATATGAGAGCAGGAAAAGTATTTCTGCTTGGGCTTGATGATATGATCGCCAGCTGCATAGAGGAATCAGATGTTCTGCCTGTGAGAAGCATGGTGTGGAACAAGCTTTATCACAGGAGCCTTCTTGTGAATAAAAGCTTTCCCAATAAGATGTTCTATGAGGACAGGCGATTCACGCTGGAAATCCTTGGAAGCGCAAAAAAGGCCGTGTTCGTTGACACTCCGCTTTATCATTATATAATAGACAGAAAGGACAGCGTGAAGGATCAGGAAGGCTTTTTTGCCATCTTTTCCGAGTGGATACCGTCCTGTAAATCAGTCAGGGATTACCTTGTTGGAATCGGCAGAGATGATCTTGCATATACCCAGGACTATCTTATGTATAAGAGGCTTTTGGATTTTTATACTGAGGCAAAGCTTGACAAGATTGGTGACAAAAAGAAGTATCTTAAGGATATAACTTCCTACACCGAGAGATGCAGAGATGATTTTGATAAAATCTATAGCTGCCGGATTGCAGATCCCAGAGAAAAAAAGAGGATGCAGAAGTTTTTAGAGCATCGGTTTATATTTGATCATTTTTACATAAAGTAAGGATCAGGGGGACGTATGATAATTATAAGAATGATGGGCGGTCTGGGTAATCAGATGTTTCAATATGCCCTGTATCTTCAACTGAAAGCGTTGGGGAGAGAAGTTAAGATTGATAATTTCTACGGATTTCGCGATGACCCGCAAAGAGATCCGGTTTTGGAGGATATGTTTGGCATCACCTATGATAAGGCAACTGATGCCGAGGTGGTCGATATCACGGATTCATATATGGATCTGTTCAGCAGGATACGCAGAAAGATTTTTGGGAGAAAAACCAAAGAATATGAGGAACTGACAGGAATCTTTGATCCTAAGATCTTTGAAATGGAGGAAGCTTATTTAAACGGCTATTTCCAAAGTGATAAGTATTTCAGTGATAAGAATGTTATAGCACAGCTTCGGAAAGAATTTACTTTTAATCCGGCCGAAGTATTTACCTCGGAAGAGAGCTGGGAGTTGTACAGACAGATAAGGGAAACAGAATCCATCAGTATTCATGTGAGAAGAGGAGATTACCTGCTGCCGGGTGCCATTGAGACCTACGGCGGAATCTGTGATACTGATTATTATAAAAGAGCAATTGATCTAATGCTTTCCGAACATCCGGGAGCTATTTTCTATGTATTCACTGCAGATAAGGAATGGTGTGAGGAGAACGTCAAAGGAAAGAAATTCCGCATTGTAGATACAGGCGAAGAAAATGAGGATGCAGCTGATATGCTGCTCATGAGTCTGTGCAAACACCATATTCTTGCAAATTCAAGTTATAGCTGGTGGAGTGCGTGGATCAATGATTCACCGGATAAGACTGTTATTGTGCCTAAAAAATGGCTCAATAACAAGCCTATGGATGATATTTATACTGAGCGTATGACGCGCATTTGATTCATACTAAGGAACGAGTCAGGATAACATGCCTGCATGTTCATCTTGCGATGCCCGCGGGTATTTAACTTTAAATAAATCGATTACAAAGGATATTTATGAGTTTAACTGATCCAAAGGAGAAGAAGGCTGAGAAACTCAGTCTTTTTTCCAAAATAAATTATATTTTTGATAAAAAACAAAAGAGAATGCTGGTAATTTTAGGATTTATGATAATTATCGGCGGTTTATTTGAGACACTGGGTGTCGGAATCCTTGCTCCCGTGGCAGGGGTTATTCTTGATCCCGGTAAGGTGCGCGAAAAGATAGACAGCATAAAGATATTGAGGAGCCTGACGGATTCGATGGGGCTTGATACCGATGCAAAGCTGATCTGTGCTATGTTATCGCTGCTAATTGTAATATATATAGTAAAAAATATTTATCTTATATTTTTGGTATATGTCCAGAACAGCTTTATCTCAAGAACTCGCAATGACATGATCTCCAGAGTTATGAGAGAGTTTTTGAACAGACCCTATGAGGATTATCTTGGGGCGGATATACCTACGGTATTCCGTATTACAGATGGTGATATACCAAAAACATTTTCTTTGATGCTGGCTCTTTTGAATTTGTGTACAGAGCTGGTTGTCTCATCATTTTTGGGTATTTTCCTTATCTATACCAACTGGAAGATGGCGCTGCTTATGATAGTGGTGCTTGGAGGCATGACTGTTCTTATTACCAAGATTTTAAAGCCACTTATGAACGAAATCGGAAGAAAGAACCAGTCCATTGCTTCAAGGATTGCAAAGTGGAGAATTCAGGCTATCTATGGTCTTAAAGAAGTTAAAGTATTAAACCGTGAGGACTTTTTCATAAGAAATTATTATGAGTCAGGTAAAGTCGGTGCAGAAACGGACATCAGATACACGGTTCTTAATAATTCGCCAAGGTCTTTGATAGAGACGGTTTTCATGGCTGCTGTGTTTGGATTTATGATTGCCTATGTGGCACGGGGCGGAGATACTAAGCTTCTGGTTACACACCTTACAGCCTTTGGTGTTGCAGCTGTAAGGCTTATACCCAGTGCAAACCGTATAAATACTTATATTACGGAGATTGCATATGAAGAGCCTTCGCTTAATTTCGTCTATGACAATCTCTCTGAGTCCATGAAGACAGACAAGAAGATGGCGGCTGAGAGGATGGCTATAGCTGGTCCTGCCTTAGAGCTTCGTGACAAGATTGAACTCAAGGGAATTACATTTGCTTATCCTGATTCCGATAAGAATATTTTTACAGATGCCAATATGACAGTAGCTAAGGGTAAATCAGTTGGTATCATGGGATCATCGGGAGCAGGAAAGTCAACCGTTGTAGATATTCTGCTTGGATTATTACACACTCAGAGTGGAGAAATTCTCTGTGATGGGGCAAATATTTTCAGCAATTATGAATCATGGCTTGCACAGATAGGATATATTCCGCAGAGCATCTATCTCATAGATGAGTCAATCAGAGACAATATCGCGTTCGGTATAGATGCAAATGAAATTGATGAAGACAGAATATGGCAGGTATGTGAGGAAGCGCAGCTCGCTGATTTCATAAGAACTTTGCCTGAAGGTCTTGATACTAAAATCGGTGACCGCGGTGTAAGACTCTCCGGCGGACAAAGACAGAGAATCGGAATTGCCAGAGCTCTTTACCACAACCCTGAGATTCTTGTTTTTGATGAGGCAACAAGTGCTCTTGATAATGAGACAGAGGCAGCGGTTATGGAGGCGATAAACAGCTTTCATGGTAAGAAGACGATGGTGATCATCGCGCATAGGCTTAATACAATCGAGAAATGTGATCTTATATATGAAGTCAGTGACGAAAAGATCGTGGAGACTACACTTGATGGAAAAATCGTTTATCACAAGACTACGTAATATATTTTTATATATTGCTCTTACCATAGAACTTTTGCTGATGATATATGAAAGAAGTGTATTTCCGCTTTCGAGTCCAAAGCCTGTTTTCAGGGTAAGCTTTATATTTACGGTACTGGCACTATTGCTGACGCACTATTCAGTTAAACAATGGATAGTGATAGTGATCACAGGGGTAATAAGTGTGATAGGCTACAGGGTTACCGGGAATAATGATCTTCTCAGATTTTCATTGTTTGTGATAGCCTGTAAGGATGCTGATCTAAAGAAAATGTTAAAGTATATCTTTGCAGTAACTGTTGCCGGGGCTCTCATTATAGTGGCAGGATCAGTTTTTGGTATTGCAGGAGATGTAAAGCTTATTGGTGATTTTGGAAGAGGAGCGGATGAAGTCAGATATGCCTTTGGCTTCGGACATCCCAACACCCTTCAGAGCGTGATATTTTCTATCACTGTTTTGTTCATTTATCTGATAAAAGATTTTGAGAAATTCAAAAGAAATGTTATAATGTTAGCCGCGCTTGTATTTAATGTGATCATATATTTTCTGACATATTCACGGACAGGTACAGCGCTTACGGTTTTTACTATCATGATCGCATTTTTGGTTTATGGGATAGAACCGCTGAAGAGGTCAAAGCTTCTGTATATCTCCGGGGTAGTGGTGATAGCAGGATGTGTCGGCTTTTCAGTTTGGGCAGCAGCCATAAGCAGATATGCAAGGAAGAAAAAGTATCCGTTTTACTATAAGCTGGACAGACTGCTTACAGGTAGGATACAGTCGTTGTATTATGATACAAAGCCGCATAAAGGCTCACTTCAGACCTGGAGCTTGTGGGGAGACGAGTTCAGTGGTAATGCCTTTTTTGATATGGGGTGGGTCAGGCTTTTTTACTGGTATGGGATTATACCCGCGATATTGATTCTGATAGTGATCGTTTATCTGATATTCAAGTTGTATCAGAGGAGAGATTATGGTGTTATGATCATGATAATCTCTGTAAGTTTATTTACTCTGGTTGAAGCAAGTTTTGTTTCTTCTTTTATAGGTAGGAATTATTTGCTTCCCATCGCCGGGGTTTATCTGTTGTCAGACAGATGGGAGGAGAACAGTGCAAGGAAAAGCAAAGTATCTAATTAACTACACATTATGGATAGTAGATATAATATCCATAATCATTTCATTCGTGCTCGGTACATATTTCCGTTTCTGGAATTTCAGGGACATGCAGGATAAGTCAATGCACTTCTATATCTGCGTTATTATGATACTTATCTGTACGATCTACACTTTCGCAATTGATTCAAACAGAGGATTTCTAAAGCGAACCATATGGCAGGAGGGCGCAGCCATTGCAAAATTTGAGTTTGTGCTTATTCTGGGAACTATAGCTGTTGCTTATGTGCTTAAGCTGGCGGAGCAGTTCTCCCGTCTGGTTATGCTTTATTTTATAGTGATAAATGTCATTCTGACATTTGTTTTTCATCAGTTGGTAAAACTGTTCCTGAAAAACTACTGGCAGAATGGAGATTCTGCGATAAAGCTTCTTGTGGTTTCCGAGAAAGAAATCATGATGCCTACTATCAGACATCTTCAGCACAGACTTGAGTTCAATTATTCCATTGAAGGAGCTGTCTGCCTTGATGAGGATATGTCCGGTGAGGAGATCAGAGGCGTAAAGATAATCGCTAACAGAGATAATCTTATCGATACAGTGACATCATATCCTGTTGATGAGATATTTATATACACTCCCAACATCAGCCAGAAAGCATTGAATGATACAATTGCTGCTTTTGGAGATATGGGTGTAACTGTTCATTATTGCGTAGAACTTCCCAATATTGCAGGAAGTACTTCAGTTGGTAACCTTGCAACCTATTCTGTTATTTCATACATCCATGGAACCGAGAGATACAGAGCACTTATCTTAAAGAGAGTCATGGACATAGTAGGATCTTTGGTAGGACTTGCCATAACAGGAATTGTTACTCCTTTTGTGGCACTTGCCATTAAGCTTGATTCTCCGGGACCGGTATTCTTTTCACAGGTTCGTATCGGCAGAAACGGAAGACGTTTTAAGATTTATAAATTCCGAAGCATGAGGACCGATGCTGAGGAGGTTAAACAGAAGCTTGAGGATCAGAACGAGATGAACGGTCTGATGTTTAAGATGAAGGATGATCCGAGAATTACAAAGGTGGGAGCATTTATCAGAAAGACAAGTATCGATGAGCTTCCACAGTTCCTCAATATCTTTAAGGGTGATATGAGTCTTGTGGGTACAAGACCACCCACCGAGGATGAATTTGAAAAGTACAATCAGTACTACAGAAGAAGAATCAGCATGACTCCCGGTCTTACAGGGATGTGGCAGATCAGCGGCAGAAGTGATATAGAAGATTTCGATGATGTTGTAAAACTGGATCTTCAGTATATTGATAACTGGTCTTTAGGACTTGATATCAGTATTCTTTTAAAGACTGTAGGCGTGGTACTTTTTGGAAGAGGTGCACGTTAAGAGAGGAATACATGGCAAATAAAGAGGTTAGCGTTATTATTCCTGTTTATAATATTCGGGAATATATTGGCGGTTGTATAGAGAGCGTTATAAACCAAACCTATAGAGATATGGAAATTATCCTGGTGGATGACGGAGCCAGCGACGGAAGCGGAGAAATCTGCGATGAGTACGCCGCAAAGGATGAGCGCATCAGGGTAATCCATAAGGAAAACGGTGGCCTGATATCTGCATGGAGTGAGGGCGTAAAGGCTGCCAATGGCAGATACGCCCTCTTTATTGATGGTGATGACTGGGTAGAAACCAATATGATAGAGGAGCTTTTGAAGTATGTGTCAAAAGAGCCCGGAATCAGGGAAATCATCAGCAGTAATTATATAATTGAAAAGAAGAACGAAAAAAGAAAAGCTACTCAGGGATTAGCGCCGGGAGTTTATGAAAACGAAGCACTTGACAGTGTACGTAAGAGACTTCTGGGTGAAGAGAACAGACCTGTAACAATGTCCAGATGCATGAAGCTTATAAGTCGTGAGCTTATCCTTGATAATCTGCATTATCTGAATTTTAATCTTCGTATGGCGGAGGATGTGAATATTACCCTTCCGTGCCTGCTTGATGCAGACAGACTCACTGTAGTGGAGGACGGATATTTTTATCATTACAGGACGGTGGGAGAGTCCATGTCCCATGGCCACGACAAGAGACTTCTTGCTGACATTAAAATGATATACAAGACTTTTCTGGACATCATGAAGGATAAGGGAGTTTCTAATGCAGTGGAGCAGATGGACAGAGAGTATGTAAGACTCCTTTTTCTGGTTATGAAGAGTGAGCTTAGGATCAATGCTCCGGATGTTACGGGTAGAGTAAAGGAAGTGTTTGGAAAAGGAGAGGTGGCAGACATTATTAAGAACACGCCTGTTACCGTATCTGAAAAAGGAAATAAACTGATATACTTATGTATGAGGCATCCAATCACGCCGGTAATACTTGGAGTTCGGATGATAATAAAGGGTTTTGACAGAGTGACGATGGGGGCACACTAATGAATAAAGCCATGGCAGAGCCGTTGGTCAGCGTTATAATTCCGGCTTATCAGGCACAGGACTATATTGAAAACTGTGTCAGATCAGTATGCTCTCAGAAAATATCAGAAGATGTAATTAATGGCTTTACCAAAAGCGATAATATAATTGAAGTCATCATTGTTGATGATGGTTCTAAAGATTCTACAGGGAGAATCTGCGATGAGCTCTCTGCACAATTTTCGAATGTAAAGGTACTTCATGTAAAAAACGGCGGTGTATCAAAAGCCAGGAATCTTGGTATTGAGAATTCCTGCGGCAGATATATCGCTTTTGTTGACGCTGATGATCTGGTTGAAGAAAGCTATATTTCTGATCTTCTAAGGAGTGCTGCGCAAAATAATGCAGACATCGTCATCATGGACGGAAAGATCAAAACGGATGAACTGATTTCCGGATACAGATATATTGAAGATGGGATCCTTAGTGAGGATACACACGTATGGGGGAAGCTTTTCATAAGAAGTCTTCTGGAAGAAGATGGAAAAATCAGATTCCCTGAGGGAATTACCATTGGTGAGGATATGCTTTTCCTGCTGGATATACTTATAAAAGCAGGTAGTAAAAAGTGCATCAGCATGATAACCGGAAGCGGCTATAGGTATAACTTTAATGACAGCGGTGCTATGCTGACAGAGTTTAAGCCATCCTATTTTGACCAGATAAAATGCTGGGATATAGCTGATGAAAGATTAAATAAAATTGAGTATAAGCTCTCTGATAAAGCTCGTTTGAAATTTGCAGTCATTAGAATAATGGCAGCGCTGTTAGTGGTTTCTAAATTTGCTAAATCAAATAATATGAGAGAGAATATAGATAAAATATCCGCAGAAGTCATGAAGGATAAGGTTATAGGTAGTGCTTCTCAGGTTATTAGCAAAGCTCTGCGGATAAAAGGCTCCTATAACCGGCTTTCAGCAGGTTATAAGATAAAAGTTGCGATTTTTAGATTCAGTCCTGATTTATATATAAAATTATACGGACAATGGAAAAAGAGATGATAAAGGAAGAAAACACAAGAAAAAAACTGTTCATCTTATCAGTAATAATGTGCTTTATTACCATTTTGATATATGAGATGCTGACTCCCAGACTTATGGATGACATGTCCTATGGTAGAGAAGTGGAGGAGGCAGGTAATTTTCTTAAACTTTTTGGGCAGGAACACAATCAGTATCTGACCTGGACCGGGAGATCTGTGGCCCATATAATGCTGAGAATCTGCATGTTCATAGACCTGCACACCTTTGGGGGAAGAGTCTTTTTTAATTTCCTTTCGGCAGCGGTCTTTACAGCACTTACTTTACTTATATATCTTAATGTGGATAGTAATGTACGATATAACATAAATAATTATCTTTTATCAGTATTGCTTATATGGATGACAGGCATATCCTTTGGAGAAACCGTGCTCTGGGAGACCGGTGCCTGCAACTACCTTTTTACCACAACGATCATAATGACAATGATCACTCTCTACAGGAGAGCCTACAGAGACAGTATTTCCGGAAGGAAAAGTACCGGAAGTGACCTTTTGATCAGAAGTGTCGGCTTTTTCATCCTGGGTATCATAGCAGGCTGGTGTAATGAGAACACAAGTGGTGGACTGCTCCTGCTTATGCTGATAATTGTTATGTACTATAAAAAGATTTTTCCCTGGACAATTACCGCCATATCCGGAACCTTTGTCGGGCTATTATTTATGGTGCTTGCCCCCGGGAATAAGATAAGAGTTCAGTATATGGAGGAGTCAAACACAGGTCTTTTGGCAATTGCGGCGAGATTCCTGAAAATAACTCTTACATTAAAGGAAGAATTCATGGTTCTTCTGATCGTACTTGCAGTTCTTTTTATATTGCTGGTGGTGCAGGGAAGGAATTTTGAAGCATTAAAAGAGATGTGGCTTTTTGCTTTTATATTCTTTGCCACATCATACAGCCTGATTCTTACGGTTACGCCTCAGGTGAGAGCGTACTTTGGCGCCGGGATTTTTCTTATAGTAGCCATAGTCCAGGGATTTTCAAATGTAAATACCATGGATGAAAAGGGTGATGTTTCTGAGCTCATGAAGACTCTTAAGCTTGGAAGTGTAGCAGCTTTGCTGATCTTTATGACCTTTACTTATATTGAGAATGCTGCAAATCTTGCGAGAATATATCGCGATGAGAATAAGCGCTTTGCATATCTTGAGGAGAAGGCCCAAGAAGGCGCGGTTGACGCAGAGATACCAATGCTTCACAGTCAGTTTGACAATAAGTATTCAGCAGCTTTTGAATCCGATGTGACAGAGGACTGGCAGAACTGGAATAATCAGATGATTGCAAGATATTATGGCTTCCAGACAGTATTGGGATTAGATCCTGATGCCTGGGAGGAGGAGTGATATGGATAGGCAGCTTTTATTTTATATGCATGCAGGCAGCGGAAATCATGGCTGCGAAGCCATAGCAGATGCTACGCTGGAAGCTTTTGACAAGGTATGTGGGGGTGAAGAAAGCATACCTCCGATCATAATCTCAAACAGCAAAGAGCAGGACTTGAAATACGGTCTGGGTGACAGGGTTTCAAAGAACCAGTGCTCAATTGTGCAGGAGAGACTTATTTCAGAGGACCTTATACCTCATATTTATTATTATGTATATAGAAAACTCACAGGAGATGCGGTTTCATTTCTCAGGTACCAGTTTAAGGACGTTCTGAAAAAGGCAGGTTCCTATAAGCGACCCATTGCAGTTTCAATAGGCGGGGATAATTATTGTTATCCTGAGATGGTGAATGATTTAAAGCTTGCTCATGAAGCCTTTTTGGAAAAAGGCATGTCCTCGGTTCTTATGGGCTGCTCTGTTGAACCTGATACGGTTCCTGCGCTAAAGGATGATCTTATGAAATTTGATCTCATAACCGTAAGAGAGTCCATATCCTATGATGGAATGATTGCAGGAGGAATCCCAAAGGATAAGGTGAAATTATGCCCGGATCCGGCATTTATGCTTCCTGTTAAAAATAAAAAGCTTCCTGAAGGCTTTGTCGAAGGTAAGACTATAGGATTAAATGTAAGTCCCATGGTTCAGGGAAAAGAGTCAAAGCCCGGAATTACCATGGAAAACTACAGGAATCTTATAAGACATATTCTGGAAGATAAGAGAGATTTATGCGTTGCTCTTATTCCTCATGTAGTGTGGAAGAGTAATGATGACAGAGGGCCGCTTACTGAGCTCTATAATGAGTTTAAGGACACCGGAAGGGTTATACTTGTGGAGGATGCCTCAGCCAAGGAGCTTAAGGGAATAATCAGCGCCTGCAGGATTTTCATAGGTGCAAGAACGCACTCCACGATTGCAGCCTATTCAACCTGTGTGCCTACGCTTGTTCTTGGATATTCCGTAAAGTCGAGAGGAATTGCAAGAGACCTTTTTGGAACTGATGAAAACTATGTGGTGCCGGTACAAAAGCTTGCTACCGAGGAGGATCTGGTGAAGGCTTTTGACTATATACTTGAAAATGAAGATTCCATCAGGGACAGGTTAAATACGATAATGCCGGAATACATATCCCGTGCGGATTTAAACGTGAGATACATAAAGGAGCTTTTCTAAATGCTTATAATACAGATTGCCGGCGGGCTCGGAAATCAGATGCAGCAGTACGCTATATACAGAAAGCTGAAAAGAGCCGGAGCTGACAAAGATATAAAACTTGATACATCCTGGTTTGATTCAAAAAATCAAAGTGGAGTACTGGCTAAGAGACAGCTTGAGCTTTCCTATTTTCAGAATCTTCCTCTGCCTGTCTGCACAGATGAGGAACGGGCATATTTTCAAGACAGAAGTGTATTCAGGAAGGCTGTTGAGAAGCTGATCCCTGCTGCAAGTAAAAGATTTACGGAAAGCTGTATGTATCATCCGGAGATATTTGAGCTCAAGGACAAATATATAGAAGGGTATTTTGCGTGTCAGAAATACTATGACGACATCATGGATGAACTTAGGGAACTGTTCATTTTCCCTACACATCCGGATCAGGAGATCAATATAAAAAATATGGATCTTATGAATGAGATGGAAAACGTTCCCAGTGTAAGTGTCCATATAAGAAGGGGCGATTATCTCGATCCTGAAAATGCAGCGCTCTTTGGAAATATCGCTACTGAGAGATACTATGAGAGTGCCATGGATTACTTCAGAGCTCTTAACCCTGATACGCATTTTTATATTTTTACCAATGACCCTGAATATGCAAGGCAGAAGTATTCTGATCCCAAAAGGTACACCATCGTGGATCATAACACAGGAAAGTACTCACTGCTTGATATTCAGTTAATGAGTCATTGCATGGGGAATATATGTGCCAATTCCACGTTCTCATTTTGGGGAGCAAGGTTAAATAAAAGGCCTGACAGGAAACTTGTCAGGACGCTTACAATGCGAAATAACCAGCCTGTCACACCGCAGCTTATGCATGAATACTGGCCCTCATGGGTGCTCGTGGACAAAGATGGCAATGTAATGTAAAATAGAATTTTAGTACAGATTTCAGTGAGACATGGAAGCCGACGTGACTTGCTCATATGAAATTGGCGATTATGTATGAAGAAGGAAACGGCAGATGCCCGATATAAAGATCATTATAGCAACAACAAAAAAATATAGAATGCCAAGTGATCCGGTGTATATGCCTTTACAGGTGGGAGCAGGTCAGAAGAAGGCAGCTTCTACACCTTATGAAAAGGACAATACTGGGGATAATATTTCGCTTAAAAACAGCAGTTACTGTGAGCTTACAGGTTTGTACTGGGCCTGGAAAAACCTTAAAGCAGATTATATTGGACTTGTTCATTACAGAAGATATTTTGCTTCACCCGAGACCAGGGGAGAGGATGATCCCTTTAACAGGATCATGGGCGGTGAAGAGATTAAGCGTCTTTTGGCTAAAAATTGTATTATAGTACCTAAAAAGAGAAAGTATTATATAGAGACTCTTCAATCGCATTATGCGCACACTCATTATGTGGAACAGCTTGATGAGACCGGTAAGGTCATAAAGGACCTTTATCCTGATTACATGGAATCATTTGAGAGAGTGATGACTCAGACTTCAGGACATATGTTTAACATGTTTATAATGCGCAGGGATGTACTTGATAAGTATTGTGAGTGGCTGTTCAGTATTCTCGCGGAGGTTGAGAACAGATATCCCGAGAAGAATTTGAGCGCTTATCAGGGGCGTTACATTGGAAGAATAGCAGAGCTCATATTTAATGTGTGGCTTGATTATCAGGTTACAACAGGAGCGATTCCCAGATACCAGATTCAGGAGCTGCCATGTGTACATATAGAGACGATTAATTGGTTAAAAAAGGGAGGAGCATTCCTTGCAGCCAAGCTCTTCCATAAAAAATATGATCATAGTTTTTGATCATAAGGAATTAGTGGGAATTGTAAAGTGGAAAGAAAATCAGGAAAAAGTGCTGTTGTCGGCATTGTTTATTTATTATTTATATTATTTGTTTCAGCTATTAGTTTTAAGCACATAACTGATTTTACAGGAAAAAGATATATTATCATAAGTGCTTTTCTGTTTGTGTTTGCGGCTTCTTCACCCTTTTTGCCGGGTAAAGTGAAGCGGGAGGCACCGAAAGCACTTTATATAGCAGGACTCATTCTTTATCCGCTCCTGTGCTTCTATTTTACTGAAGCTGCACTGGAGACAGGATTTGATTTCCCAGGGAATGGATTAAAAATTATTCTGGGCAATTATGGACTGTATGCACTTATCGTATGGTTCATTTTCGCGTTAACCCTATCTTACGGCATTTCGTTTTTTATTAGCGGACTGCTCTTTATTTCTTTTGGACTCGCAAATTATTTCACGGTTTTATACAGACAGGTTCCTATTCTAGCCGGTGATGTGGCAACAGCAGGAACGGCGATGAATGTGGCAGGACATTACAGCTATGAAATGGGAATGCGTCAGTTCATGGCAATACAGTTCCTTTTGGCAACGCTGGCTTTTGCTCTGTTTTTCAGAGTGAAAAGGGAAAAGAAGCCCGGCCTGTTAAAAAGGGTTTCAGTTGCAGCCATAGCGGTAGTAGTATTTTTATTTGCTGCAAGAACAATAGCTTTTAGTGATTTTTTGGAAAATCAGGGTATATCAGTTCATGTATGGATACCTATTAAAACCTACAGACAAAAGGGCGGACTTCTGACTTTTGCCAGAAGCATCAGGAATATGGTAGTTGATAAGCCTGAAGAATATGATCCGAAAGAGATAGAAGAGCTTATGGAGACATATAACTCTGATTCCATATCTGATGATAAAGTAAGACCCAATGTGATCGCTATTATGAACGAGGCATTTTCTGATCTTCAGGATGTGGGGGATTTAAATACCAACATACCGGTTATGCCTTTTTATGACAGTCTTACGGAAAATACCATAAAGGGATGGAGCTATGTGTCGGTATTTGGTGGCCAGACAGCCAGCAGCGAGTACGAGTTTTTATCCAATGATTCCATGGCGTTTTTACCTGCGGGAACAACACCGTATCAGCTTTATATCAAGGATTTTATGCCCACCCTTACAGGGAATCTTCTCCTTGATAATTATTGCAGGGCGATAGCATTGCATCCTTACAAACCGAATGGATACAATCGTAATAACGTATATCCTGCTCTGGGCTTCGATCAGTTTATTTCGGCTTCGGATTTCCCTGAGGATGTGGAGACTATGTCTGAGCACATCACTGATAATGCGGATTATGACAGAATCATAGAGGAATATGAAAAGTCAAGGAAAGACAGTGATGAACCATTTTATATATTTAACGTGACCATGCAGAACCACGGACCTTTTTCAAATGATATGGAAAATGTGCCTGATGAAGTGAAAGTAACAGATGAAGAGCTGAACATGGAGGGTGTTCAGGATTATCTTAATCTTATACACGAGAGTGATAAGGCTTTGGAGAAGCTTGTTAAGTACTTTGAAAAAGTTGATGAGCCGACGGTTATAGTTTTCTTTGGGGATCATGAACCCGGAGTGGGAAACAGTTTTTATAATAAGCTGGTTGGCGGAAATAAGAATAACCTTGAGGGAGAGGAGCTTTTGAATCTGTATCACACGAAGTTCCTTATATGGGCAAATTATGACATACCCGAGGCGGATTATTCCGGAAAAAACGGAATAAGCGTCAATTACCTTCAATCACTTATGCTGGATGCGGCAGGAATGAAGATGAGTGGATACAATAAATATCTTCTTGATGTGATGAAGGAGGTTCCTATAGTTACTTCCAATGGGTATATTGGGGCTGACGGGAATTTCTATAACACAGATGACAGTACTTCGCCATATTATGAACGTATGGAGCAATACAGAAGACTTGTATACAACCATCTGTTTGATAAAAAGACAAGGGTGGATGATTTTTATGAGTTTTCATTGAGTAATCCGCAGGAAACAGCCCAAATAAGAAATGACCTTGTGGCGGAAAAGCATATAGTTCATGCAGGAGGATATATCGAATCGGCAGGCGGTGAGCAGATAAATTACACCAGCAGCGTGGAAGCGCTGAATAACTGCTATTCCAAGGGTAACAAATTCTGCGAGCTGGATTTTTTGATGACAACGGATAAAAAGCTCGTATGCGCCCATGCATGGAAGCAGCTCTATAAAGATGGTGAGCCCCTGGAAGAGGCGGTATCACTGGAGGATGCACTTTCCTGCAGGATGGAGGACGAATTTACACCCCTCTGGCTTGGAAGTCTTGTGGATTTCTTGAGAAGCCACGATGACTTATATATCGTAACAGATATAAAACAGGACTATAACGCAGAGGGCGCGAAGATGATCGCGGAGTATTGCCCTGACCTTAAGGACAGATTTATAATTCAGGTTTACCATGAGGAAGAAGCAACGGTCATGGAGGAGCTTGGATTTAACAATATTATTTTTACGCTCTATAGAACAGAGGAAGAGGAGCGGACAGCGGCTGCCATTCTGGACGCTGCATCAAAGCATGACTTTGTTGCCTTTACTGCCAAAAAAGCTTTTATAAATGAGGAGTTTGTAGCTGATATCAAGGCTACTGGAATTCCGCTGTTTACACATACTGTAAATAGTGCCGATGAGATGAAGGAATTTATCAAGCTCGGAGTAGATGGTTTTTACAGTGATGTGGTGGATTTTGATAAAATAAAAGAGGAACTTGAATAAATGGGTAATAAAAAAGCTATAGGAGCCGGTGACAGGAGACACTTTTTTAAGACCGGCTTCAGGGGAGCACCGGGGACCTTTGAACTAAGTGATGAGCAGCTTAAGGAGTTGCAGAAGACTCTTCTGGAGATGCTTAAGGATTTCATAAAGGTCTTTGAAGAGGAAAAAATATTCTATACCCTGAGCGGTGGTTCCGTGCTGGGAGCCATAAGACATAAGGGCTTTATACCCTGGGATGATGACATTGATTTAAACATGCCCAGGAAGGATTTTGAACATTTAAAAGAAGTTTTCCACAAAAGGCTTGGGGATAAGTATGTCCTTTGCGGACCAGAATGTGGACGAGGCTATGGAATGTCCCATGTTCAGATCAAGAAAAAGAGAACTACCTATAAGGCTTTCAATGAACTTACAATGAAGGACACAGGTATTTTCATAGATATATTTATCCTGGAAAACACCTATGACAATCCGGTAAAAAGAAAGATACACGGTATGCTCTGTCTTGCTCTTGGATATATTCTGACCTGCAGGAAAACAGCGGAGGACTGGGAGGCATTAAAGCCATATCTCTCGGTCAATGAGGTATTAAGAGAGGCCTTTGAAAAGAAGATGAAATTTGGAAAACTCTTTAAATGGCTGAGCCTCGATAAAGTTGCCAAATGTGTTATTTATTGGTATTCTTACTGTGGTTTGGAGGATTCCAGGCTGGTCTGCATACCCAGCGGACGAAAGCATTATTTTGGTGAAATGTACAAAAGAGAAGATATGTGCCAATCAAAGAATGCAGTTTTTGAAGGGTTAGATGTAAGGATTCCCAAGGGAACAAAGACCTATATGGAGATTCTTTACGGACCGGACTATATGCAGATTCCCAAGGAAGAGGACCGAGAGATTCACTCGGCGGTAGCTTTGTATTTTGATAAATAACCGTAAGTTTTGTGAAAAATTATGTTTACGAGGAGGAACCATCATGACGAAGTCATGATTCGGAATGGTTCCGACCGATAGGGCAGGATTACGAAGTAATCGTGCCAATACACAAAGAGGAGGAGACCTAATGGCTAACATAGCAATCATAATTGCAGGTGGATCAGGACATCGTATGCAGCAGGATATTCCTAAACAGTTTATCAATGTGTATGATAAGCCTGTACTGATGTACACTCTGGAGGGATTTCAAAAGCATCCTCAGATTGATGCGATAGAGCTTGTATGTATCGACGGCTGGCAGGATATGGTTTGGGCTTATGCCAAGCAGTTCAATATTACGAAATTAAAATGGATAGTTCCCGGCGGAGAGAGCGGACAGGAATCCATTAGAAATGGTGTGTTCAATCTTGAAGGTAAGGCTGAGGATGATGATATAATAATCATTCACGATGGAATAAGACCTCTTGTGGATGAGATGGTTCTTTCCGATGTAATCGTAGTATGTAAAAAGCATGGAAATGCTGTGACATCCCTTCCTTATAATGAACAGATCTTTGTTGTAAATGATGAGGAAGAGGGCACGACAAAAAAATATATTCCAAGAGAGACCTTAAGAAGAGTTTCAACACCGCAGGCTTATAAATTCGGTAAGCTCGACTGGGCATATCATGAGGCTTTTGAAAAAGGCATCGGAATTAAGGGCAGTGCTTATACCAATACTATGATGGTTGATCTGGGAGAGAAACTATACTTTGCAGCAGGTTCTGATAAGAATATCAAGCTTACTACAAAGGACGACCTTGAGATGTTCAAGGCATATCTTAAATCTGATAAGGATAACTGGTTAAAGTGAGAGAATCGGATGTTAAGGGGAAACGACTTTCCCTACAGGAAATAAAAGATACTCAGCTGAATATTCTTCTTGAATTTGAGAAGATTTGTGATGAGAACGGACTTACTTTTTACCTCTGCGGAGGAAGCCTTCTGGGGGCAGTAAGACACAAGGGCTTTATACCCTGGGATGATGACATAGACATCTGCATGGCAAGACCGGAATATGACAGGCTCTGCAGGCTTGTAAAAAATGATGAACTCAAGTCTCCCGACTGGCTAAAGATAGTCTGCTATGACAACGGCACGTCCAGATTCCCTTTTATAAAGGTTCTTGATAAGCGAACAGTGGTGTTTAATGACTACTTCAGAGAAGAGGAATACGACAATCTGTGGATTGATCTTCTTCCGGTGGATGGACTTCCGGATAAAGAGGAAGAAGTTGCAGATCTGTATAGGAGGGTTACTACCTATAGAAAATATGTACAGATGAAGCACATAAGACCTTTTGAAGGTAAGAGCTTATCCAAAAAGCTGGTAAAGCCTCTTCTTTTTCTTATAGCAAATATTGTAAATACTGACAGGTATAATGATAAGCTAATAAGCGAGAGCTGCGCCTATCCCTATGAAAAAGCGAAAAATGTTGGAATTGTAACTGAAGGCCTGTACGGCGTAAGGGAAGCTATTCCGAGAGAAGCTTATGAGAAGTGGATAGAAGTGGAATTTGAAGGGCATATGTTTAAAGCATGCTCATACTGGAACGAATATCTCCACAACCTGTTTGGAGATTACATGCAGCTTCCTCCTGAGGACAAGAGGAAGACACATGATATGAAAGCCTACAGGCTTTATGATTAAATAAGTTTTTTAAAGACTGACCATTTGCTCTTTTCCCCATAGGAATCGAAGTAGCTTCTTCGACTATCGGAAAAGAGCTCATTTATTGCCTGTTTGTGGGCGGGGCTAACGGTTTTCTTGTCATTAAAAATCTTGTACCATCCAAAGACATTGCGAAGCTCGTGTTCAAGAATTTCAAAGCGAACCTTGTCGTTGACATTATTGTCATTGCACATATTTTCACAGATTTTGAAGGACTCAAGATCACAATCGAAGTGTGTGGCGCGTTTTCCCACGAGAGAGTCACCGATGTTTTTTCTGTGGAAGACAAAGGTGCGTCTGGTGATCATAACCCTTTTGGCGATGATGCAGACATTTACATAAAAGGAGCGGTCGTTTGCACAGAAAAGATCGTTGAATCGGATATTGTTCTCCAAGAGAAATTCACGTCTGTAAATGCCATTCCATGGAACAACATTGATACAGTACAGATCTTCAGGTCTGTTATGAAAATCAAGTACAGTATTGTAAAGCTCCTTCTTAAATCTGGGGAATCGATACTGCTTTTTTATGGGAAAACCTGTTTTTTCATTGATGGCAACGCAACGGGTTTTCAGCATATCCAGATAATTCTTTTTGGCTTTTTTATACATGTAGGCGTAAGAACCCGGAGCTACAAAGTCATCGGAATCCATAAAGTGGACATACTCGCCCTTTGCGATTTCAAGACCTCTGTTTCTTGAAGGGCCTGCATACATGTTTTTTTCATTCCTAAGGACAGTGACGTTGGAATATTTTTCTGCGTATTCCTTAAGAATCTCCGGAGTGGAATCTGTAGAACAGTCATCCACGCAAATAACCTCAAGAGGAAAATGCTGTTTGAGAATACTGCCCAGACATTTTCTGATATATTTCTGGGCGTTATAAACCGGAATAATAACTGAAATTTTTGGTTCGTTCATTTTTGCCTCGTTAAAATAGTAATTCTGATTTTTTCTGCAAAGGCAGGTAAAATCAATGATTCCCACACAATTTATCCTTGTTATTGTTTGGGAAATCATAGTATATTGTACCAAATGGGCAAAGTATTATCTATGCCTGTATTGATAATTATCAAAGGATTATTTTAATGTTCAATAAGATAAAAAAAGGATTTTTGTTTATAGGAAACTCTGCGGCAAGAGGTGCTGACAGGTTCAGAATCAGGGAGCATTTCAAGGGCATACAGGATTTTTCCGGTATGTCTGTTTCTGTTGTCTATCTTCCTAATGATAATCCGGGGGTAAGGAAGAGATTCGAAGAATCAATAAAAAAATCCAAAACAAATATAAAATACGAAATAGTTGAAAATGCAGCTGATGCCAGGGGTGAGTACCTTGTTTTTGTGAACAATGTGGATGAAGTACATGATGGCTGGCTTGATTTTCTTGCAGAAGCCTTTGTAAGAAATGACAATGTCGGAATCGTCGGTGGTTCAACCTATTACTCAATGAAGATGAGAAAAGGAAAAGCATTGAAGATCAGATTTAAGGGAGTAAAGTACCTTCCCTATTCCACTGCAAACCGCGGGACTTTGTGTAAGCTTCTCGATGCCGATGTGAAGACAGAGGAGGAAAATTTTGGTATAGCCGGGACGGATATTCCTTCCATCAATATCATTATGATCAAGGCTGATTATTATAAAAAGATAGGCGGTCTTTGCAGTTTATATGTGAATAATTCCTGGGACTTTGCACTGGCGGATCTGTGTCTTATGTCCAAGGCATATGGTAAAGATAATTATCTGGCGGATTACTGCCTGGTTTCTGTTTTCAGAGATAAAGAAATAAGGAAAGCAAATAATTACGGAAGGCCAATACTGCCTGGCAGATGGCGGAGCGGTGGAAATCAGGGAACAAGGCCAAAGCCTGACAACAACGAGATTGACATCTGTGCATCCATGCCCGGAAATGACGATGGGAAATTCTGGGGAGACTATCATTTTGCATATGCCTTAAAGGGTGCGTTGGAAAAACTGGGATATAAGGTAAATGTGCTTCCAATCGACGACTGGTACAAGGAGAGTACTGCAAGGACAGTTATTGTACTTCGCGGTAAGCACGGATATTACAGGAAAGCTTTAAGCGACGGACAAAGACTTGTTTACTGGACAATCTCACATCCTGCAGATATCAGGGAGACAGAACTGATGCAGGCTGATTACATATTCTATGCATCGGATATTATGAAAAAGAAGTTTGGCGAAAAAGTTGCGGTTCCTTCTGAAATTCTGATGCAGTGCACTGACCCTTCCGTAATGTCATACAGCAAGGATAAGGTTATACCTGAAAACAACTATGCACCTGAGCTCCTTTTTGTGGGTAACAGCAGAGGAGTCTTCAGGAAAATACTTAGGGATGTACTTCCGACGGATCATGACCTGCATGTTTATGGAAGACATTGGGACAAATTTCCTGAGGTTCAGAGCCATGTGATAGCAAATTATATACCTAATGACAAGGTTTCTGCAGTTTATCACGATGCCAGAATTCTCTTAAATGATCACTGGGATGATATGAGAGAATACGGAATCATTTCCAACAGAATCTTTGATGCCATGTGTGCAGGCGCTTTTGTGATAAGTGATGATGTTCCGGGACTTAATGAGACATTCGGTTCAAGCCTTGTGACCTATAAGGACAGGAAAGATTTAAGTGACAAAATAGATTACTACCTTACCCATGAATATGAGAGAGATAGAATTGCCAGAGCAGGGAAAAAGATGGTTTTGGAAAATCATACTTTTGATAGCAGGGCAAAGAGAATATCTGAGGTGATAGAGGCTGATAAACAGGCCAGGTTGTAAAACGGGTAAATAATTGCTATTATAGATGTTTGGTGTAGTAATTAAATTTTGAAGAGTAAGAGAGATATGAGAATCAGTAATAAGATAAAAAAAGGAATAAGAAAGGCAAAATCTTACAAATTCCTGTTTGAGGAACTTGTACAGAGAGATTTTAATCAGAAATATAAGCGAACCATACTTGGTATGGGATGGAGTATTTTATCCCCGCTTCTTCATCTTCTTGTAATGAAGATAGTGTTCACACAGTTTTTTGGAAGAGGTAAGAATTCGCTTTATTATACGACCTACCTTTTTTCGGGAAATATAATGATGTCCTTCTATAAGGAAGCTACGAAGAACGGAATGAGCTCACTGTTTAAGGAACGGAGGATTCTTCAGAAGATAAATGTTCCGAAATATCTGTTCCTGTTGTCAAAGAACGTGTCGGCTTTTGTTAATTTCATGCTGACGCTGGTGGTATTTTTCATATTCTGTTTCTTTGACAAGATAAAGTTCGGACCGCATATGCTTATGATCCTGTATCCGATATCTACATTGCTTATCATGAATATCGGAATAGGAATGATTTTATCAGCGCTTTATGTCTTTTTCAGAGACATTCAGTATCTGTATGACGTATTTTTGACACTTTTGGGATATTTGTCAGCTATATTCTATCATGTAGAGGATTTCAATAATGTTATGATCCAGAGGGCATTTTTGCTGAATCCCGTTTATGTCATGATAAAGTATGTCAGAGTTGTTGTAATGGAGTGCACCATACCTTCAATAGAGTATCATGTGCTTTGCGCTTTTTATGCACTGTTTTATCTGGCAATAGGCTTGTGGATTTATAAGAGATACAACCACGAGTTTGTTTACTACCTGTAATATGATGGCGTCAGTGTTGGATTTATATAAAGAGAGCACTTGGTGGGGCTTACGGGCTTTATGGAGAATGTTAAGACCGTAATAGTTATAATACAGGCAAAGATTTAGGAGTACACATGTCAGTAATAGAATGTAATGATGTTAGTATCCGTTATATCACCGGAGACTTAAAGGCAATTGGATTAAAGGAATTCGTGGTAAGAAAGCTCAGTGGTAACTATCATGTGGAGGAATTCTGGGCAGACAGACACATAAATTTCAAGCTTGAAAAGGGAGAAATGCTTGGTATCATCGGTTCTAACGGAGCGGGTAAGAGTACAATACTTAAAGCTATTTCCCAGATACTTCTTCCCGTTGAGGGAACTATCAAGGTTAATGGAACAATAGCAGCGCTGCTTGAGCTTACCAGTGGCTTTGATGAAGATATGACAGTTAAGGAAAATGCGTACCTGCGTGGTGCCATGCTTGGTTATACAAGGCAGTTTATGGATGAGAGATACCGTGAGATAATCCAGTTTGCCGAGCTTGAGAAGTTTGAGGATTATCAGTTTAAACAGTTATCAAGCGGAATGCGAAGCAGACTGGCCTTTTCCATCGCATGTCTTGTGGATCCGGATGTACTGATTCTGGATGAGGTTTTATCTGTTGGTGACGGAGCTTTCAGAGAAAAGAGCGGAAATAAGATGAGAGAGATACTTAAAAAAGGTATCACTGCAATTCTTGTATCACACTCCATATCTCAGGTCAGAGAGCTATGCGATAAGATACTGTGGCTTGATCATGGTAAACAGATTGCGTTTGGCAGCGATGTAGAGAAGCTTTGTGACGCTTATGAGGAATTCCTTCAGACGATGAAGATTCCGCAGTCACAGGCCGACATAGATAAGCTTGCAGCAGACTTTAAGATCCGCAAGGAGAAAGAAGTCAAGGAACAGACCTCAGAGCTTAGAAAGATGATGGGGACAGTTCCGGAGGATGAAGCATATAGAGCAGCTATTGGTTTTCTTAAAGAGAAATTCCCCGAAACACTCAGGGATATTGATAAGTTGAGAGATTAGTATGGAAAAGAAAGTTACGGTTGTAGTTCCTTCGTACAATACAGAGAATCAGATAGAAAAATGTCTTGATACCATTTGCTCACAGACGCTTAAGGATATCGAGATAATAGTTGTTGATGATGGCTCGTCGGACAGAACTGCTGATATAGCTGATGAGTATGCCAAAAAGGATGACAGGATTCAGGTTGTAAGAAATGAGCACCAGAATGCGGGAGTAGCGAGAAACACCGGCCTTGATAAAGCAACAGGTGAGTATATCGTATTTTGGGACTCAGATGACTTTTTTGCTGTAAATGCTCTTGATAAGCTTTATACGAAGTGCAAAGCAGAGAATGCGGATATCTGTATTTGCGATGCTTATCATGTGGATGATAAGAGCGGAAAAAGGACTCCCGGGAATAAGAATAATTATCAGTATCTTATAAACGGTGATACCTATAACAGGAAAACCAACCCTGACTACATCCTCAATATAACTACGAATGTACCGTGGAATAAAATGTTCCGCACAGGGTTTATTAAAAGTACGGGGATTCGCTTTCAAAGCATCGAGAGAGCAAACGATGCTTTTTTTACTATGTCAGCAATGGTTCTGGCAGAGAAAGTCACAATAATAAGAGATTCCCTTGTCTATTGGAGATTCAATCAGAAGATAAGCACCACCAGCGACAAAACAAGATCTCCCATGTGTGTGTTCAGGGCATTTGAGGAGACAAAGAGATTTCTTGAGGAAAAGGGCGTATACGAAGAGGTTAAGAGAAGCTTTTTGAACAGAGCGGTAGACAGTTATCTGTACAGTCTAAAATGCCAGAAGAGTCTTAGTACTATAGACAGCTTCAGAGAATCCTTTGATTATATTAAAAATGAAGCTTTTGGAAAGCTTGGCTGGGATGAAATAAGAACTGATGATATTTATAAGCACAATAAATATCTGACTCTTAAGCATGTTACTGAAGGAAGCTATGAAGAATATATGTTATTCATGGAGAGCGAGCTTCAGAACAAGTACAATAAGACAGTCAATTCAAAGGCATATAAGATTGGTAAAAAGCTGCTCTGGCTTCCCAAAAAGCTTTTTAGACGCTGATTACTGTTAGTGCATGTCTTTTGGCGCATAAGATACCAATATCTGACAGAGCTATGTCAGATATAAACTATCGTTATTAGAGGAGGAGGGATAAAACGGTATGAATTTACTTGAAAATTCATTATATAAAGAGGACATAGAGTACATTCTCGGAAAGGAACTCCCCTGGGAAAAGATTAAGGGGAAAAGCTTCCTCATATCAGGAGCTACCGGCCTTATAGGGAGCTGCCTTATTGATGCCCTTACATGTTTTGAGGAAAGAGAAAAATCAGGAATAAAAATATATGCTATCGGAAGAAGCAAAGAGAAAATAGCTAACAGATTTAATCCTGATATTGTAACTGCGATTGAGCAGGATGTTAATAAACCTTTCATGGATGAGATTAAAAGTGTTAAAGCAGATTATGTGCTGCATCTTGCAAGTAATACTCATCCTATGCAGTATTCGACAGATCCGATAGGAACTATAATGACCAATCTTATCGGACTAAATAATATGCTTGAGATAAGCACCGATGCAGAGAGATTCATGTTTGCGTCCTCTGTTGAGATATATGGTGAGAACAGAGGAGATGTGGATCGTTTCGACGAATCTTACCTTGGATACATAGATTGTAATACCGTAAGGGCCGGATACCCGGAGGGAAAAAGAGCAGGTGAGTCGCTTTGCCAGTCCTACATCAAGCAGAAGGGGATGGATATCGTTATTCCGAGACTTTCAAGAACCTACGGACCGACCATGCTTTGGTCTGATACCAAGGCTATATCGCAGTTTATTAAGAAGGGCGTTGATGGTGAGGATATAGTTCTTAAGTCAGAGGGAACGCAGTTATTCTCATACAGCTATGTGGCTGATGCGGTTACAGGTCTTCTTTACGTACTTCTTCTTGGTGAAAATGGTGGAGCCTATAACATCGCAGATGAAGCCTCTGATATAGCATTAAAGGACCTTGCGGCAATCATAGCTGATTATGCAGGTAAAAAGGTTATCTTTGAGCTTCCTGATGCTACTGAGGCAGCAGGATATTCCAAAGCAACCAAGGCAATACTTGATTCTGCAAAGCTAAAAGCTCTCGGATGGAGCGCAGGCTATGACATGAAGAAGGGACTTGAGCGCACAATAGACATTTTGAAGGCTAACTAAAAGCGAGGGGCGTATCCTGTAAAGCAGGATTCTTGAATGAATTTTCCTCTTTGCATTCAAGAAGTCTTAGACTTTTGGATACTTTTAGATGAGAAAGGTAATTAAATGGCATTTAAGGAGTGGAGACAATCCACTGAGGATTTTATTATAAGATGGGTTTCCAGAAAGATAGTTTTTCCTGTGATGTTTTTCATCGGGAGCCGTAGACCCATTAAAGAAAATAAGGTGGTTTTTCTGGAGCTGAGACTCCTTTCACTTTCTAATAATCACAAGGAGCTGTATAAGAGGCTCACTGAAGATTATGATATGGATGTGAAATGCGTGTTTTTCAGGATTGGAACTGACAGACGCCGGGAGATATACAAGCATTATTCAGAGTATATCTGGGAGGCCTCTGATGCAAAATACCTTATATTCAGCGAAGGAAATGATGTTCATGCCTGTGTGCCCAAGAGAAAAGGGCAGCATCAGTTAAATACCTGGCATGCTGCAGGGGCTTTTAAGAGATTCGGACTTTCCACGGCTACGAAGCTTTTTGGGGATACCGCTGATAACATGAAAAGATTTCCCTCCCACGGGAATTATGATCTTGTAACGGTAAGCTCTCCGGAGATTGAGTGGGCTTATATAGAAGCCATGGGAAAAGAGAAAGACCCTGAATGCATTAAGGCAGTGGGACTTTCAAGAACGGATGTTTTCTATAAGGATGGCGAAAAGAAGGAAGCCTTCGAGAGATTCTATAAGCAGTTTCCTGAGGCCAAAGGCAAAAAAGTAATACTTTACGCACCGACCTTCAGAGGGAAGACTGTTGGTGCCGAAACTCCGGATAAACTTTCTGTAGAGAAGTTTTTTGAGAGATTGAGTGATGAGTATGTCCTTGTGTTCAAGCATCATCCTATTGTACATAAAAGACCTGCGATTCCTGAAAAATACAGTTCTTTTGCTAAGGACCTTTCAGACAGCATGACTATAGAAGATCTGCTTTTTGTAAGTGACATCTGTATTAGCGATTATTCATCTCTGATTTATGAATATTCACTTTTTGAAAAGCCGATGATCTTTTTTGCCTATGATCTGGATGACTATTTTGACTGGAGAGGTTTTTATTATAACTATGATGAACTGACTCCGGGACCTGTCTATAAGACTAACGAGGAAATCCTTGATTATATCGAAAACATCGATGAGAGATTCGACAAAGAAGAAGTAAGAAAATTCAAGGAGCGGTTTATGAGTGCGTGCGATGGCCATGCAACTGACAGAATCATGAAAATGTTCTTTGAGCCATCACTTGAGAAGTATAAGAAGAAAGAAAAATAATGACTAAGAACAACAGAGTTTTAAAAATAATTTACCTGGTAATTGCGGCAGTGGTAACGGTTTTCGGGCTTAGTCTGGTAACGGATTACACAGGAAAAAGATATATTGTTCTGACTGCCTGCTTTTTATTATTTGCATTTGCATTTCCGTTTATCTGTGACAAAATGCGAGGAATCCTGGATAAGTGGCCAAGATATGTGGTGCTTTTGATATATCCTTTTATATGCTACTACCTTACAGAGTGCGCTTTGGATACTACATATTCGATAATAGGAAGTAAGCTTAAGGTTATAGTTGGTAATTACGGGCTGTACGCTTTGCTTCTCTGGTCGATTTATGCTTTTACCTTATCCCTTAGATGGTCATTATTTATTTCGGGAGTGCTGTCAGGGATGTTCGGTGTTGTGAACTATTATGTAATCAAGTTCAGGCAGATACCGATTCTGGCAGGGGATATAGCTACAACAGGAACAGCACTAAACGTTGCAAGCGATTATGAGTATTCATATACCATAAAACAGTTTATGATGATCGCATTTATTCTTGCCTGCTTTTCATTTTTCCTTTTTTACAGATCCGGAAATGAGAAGAGAAGAGATCCCCGATTCAGACTTATAATTGCAGGACTTGGAGCGGTTGTTGTTATCTCATCCGCATATACACTGGCAGGAACGGACTTCCTTAAAAACCACGGCATTACGATCAATACTTTCATGCCGATAAAGTCTTATCGAAATAACGGAGGACTTTTAACTTTTACCAGAAGCATACGTACAATGGTGATTGATAAGCCCAAGGGCTACAGCATAAATACCATAACGGAGCTTCAGGAAAAATACCCTTCGGATAAAGTATCCGCAGATACTGATGCCAAGAGACCGAATGTAATAGTTATTATGGATGAGGCATTTGCTGATCTTCAGGATGTGGGCGTGCTTCATACTGATAAAGAGGTAATGCCTTTTTATGACAGTCTGACAGAGAACACGATAAAGGGCAGAAGCTATGTTTCAGTCTTTGGTGGTCAGACGGCTAATACAGAGTATGAGTTTTTAAGTAATGATTCCAAGGCGTTTCTTCCTGCGGGAACTACGCCATATCAGCTCTATATTAAGAGTTTTATTCCGACACTTACTCAGAATATGATTCTTGATAACTACAGCGGAATACTTGCACTTCACCCTTATAAGGCAAGCGGGTATAACAGACAGAATGTTTATCCGTACATGGGATTTTCTGATTTCATTACTGTGGCTGATTTTGCTGAGGATACACATACTATCGGCGGACACGTTGATGATAAAGAGGACTTTGCAAGAATTATTGAGGAATATGAGAAGGCAAAGAGTGAAAATTCAGAGCCATTTTATATTTTCAACGTTACCATGCAAAATCACAGTCCTTACGTTGGAGAGTGGGAAAATCTTCCTGATGAGATAGATATTCTTGATGATAACCTGAAGCAGGATGGCGTTGAGAATTATCTTAATCTCATTCATGAGAGTGATGATGCACTTAAAGGATTGGTTGAGTATTTTGGAAAAACGGATGATCCCACGGTAATAGTTTACTTTGGAGATCACGAGCCGGGACTTTCTGATGAGTTCTACAATGAGCTTCTTGGAACTGAGAAGAACAGCCTTAAGGGACTCGAGCAGATGAATCTGTATCACACCAGATTCCTTATCTGGGCGAACTATGATATACCTGAAGAAAACTATGTTTTTGAAGATGGGATAAGCATAAATTACCTTCAGTCTGTTATGCTTGAAGCCTGCGGAATGAAGATGAGCGGGTATAATAAGTATCTGCTGGATCTTATGAAGGATGTTCCTATCATAAATGCCAATGGCTACGTTGGAGCAGATGGTAAGTTTTATGAAGTGGACGATAAGACTTCACCCTACTTCAATGAGATCAATGTATACAACACACTTTGCTACAACCATCTTTTTGATAAAAAGAACAGGGTGGATTCGTTCTTTGAATATGGGGAGTGACACTGCTTGAAAAGGTATTTTAATATTTTAAAGGAAAAGGGCTTTGTTATAGCTGATGTGATAGCATCACTGTTTTTTGCCTTTTTCCTCACAGTTGGATATTCCGTTAAAACTACAGGCGGGATAGAACTTATAAAGAATAATCTGATAAAGAGCATTGCAGAGTATCTTGGATATTCTGTTATGCTCTTTGTCGCGTTTTCTGTGGCAGCAATGCTTGTGGATATTGCTGTAGAGAAGGACAGTATAAGGATTGTAGGAAAAGGCATGTTTGGGGCTTATTTGAAATACTTGAGGGAAAAGCCGTTTGTCACCACTTTCATTACTCTTTTTATATGCTTTCTGCCTTTCTTTGTGGCGGCATTCCCCGGCCTTGTTATGTCTGATAATAAGGCGCAGCTTGCCGGAGCCTTTAATACTGCATCCTTTAACCATTATGCTGTGGACTATACAGGTTCAAAGCTTGATAACCATCATCCGATTTTGCATACGCTTTTACTATATGGATGTATCAGATTGGGAGTAGTGATCTTTGGTTCCTTTAATGCAGGACTATTTCTTTACACCCTGATACAGTTTTTGTTCATGCTGTGCTGCTTTTCATATGTTGTAAAAATCTTCACGGAATATGGTTTTTCTGATTTCTGGAATATCGTTTTTATGTTATATGTGCTTTTTGCGGGAGGACATCTTACAAGGTACATGTTTCTTGCTACTAAGGACATCATATATACAGGATTCATGCTGCTTTTTCTGTCAGGAGCATTTAAGATTTTCAAGGATAAGAAAATGAATTTCATGCTCATTTTTTCAGGGCTTGGCATGATGGCTTTCAGGAAAGATGCCTACTATATTCTTTTGCTTTCTTTAATATTTGCAATTATTCTTGTTTCATGGAAAAGAAGAACCGGGTGGACCTTGATCATAGCTTTAGTGCTGATAGGTATCGTGGTGGTTCATTCTCTTTGGAATAATGCGCTTCTTCCGGCAGCAGGAATCATGCAGGGGAGTAAGCGAGAAATGCTGTCTCTGCCATTTCAGATGACGGCCAGATATGTCAGAGACTGCGGAAATGATGTTACTGAAGAAGAAAAAAACGCAATTGATGCGGTTCTTTCGTATGACACCCTTGCAGAGGAATATAATCCAAGGCATTCATCTCCGGTAAAAAACGGTTTTAAAGAGGACTCCACATCTGATGATATGAAGAACTATTTTAAAGCGTTTTTCTCAATGATGAAGAAGCATCCCAATGTTTATTTCTATGCGCTATTGGAATTTAAGTATGAGCTGTTTTATCCGGTGCCTTTTAATAAGGCATATTACAACTATGATTCTGCTCAGAAAACTATGGGAGAATTGAACGAGATACTTAAGGATGAGGGAGCAGACTTTTCGTTTCCAAAATCAGAAGCTTTAACGGGATATAGAGGAGTTATTTACAGCATACAGACCGCATTATCAACTTATCCTGTAATCGGCATTTTCAGCTCTTCATCGACATATACCTGGACGCTGATTCTTCTTGCTTTATATGCGATTGTAAGAAAAAATAAATATGTATTTTTAATGTGTGTGCCGTTCCTTGCGATAATAGCACTTTGTATTGTTGGACCGCAGAGCGGAGCTCACATCAGATACTTATATCCTATACAGATGGCGATGGTTCCACTTATTGCCATGTCCATGAATATTTTCAGAAACTGCCAAAGGAGCAATTAACAGATGAGTTTTTTTGATAACAGACATGTTAAAGGCAGGAGCTTTAAGAGTTCTGCATCAGCCAACACCAGTCTGTCAGCAAATTTCAACAGAATACTTACAAGAAAGATAATGTTTCCCTTAATCTATCATTTTTATGCGCTAAAACCGGTTAAGGATGATAAGGTCATTTTTCTGGAGATAAGATTCGGTGAACTTACGGATAGCTACAGAGAGCTTTTTAACTATCTTGTAAGAAATTATGAGATGGATATACACTGTCATTTTTTGAGACAGGGCTTTGTGAATAACAGGCAGGAGCTGAAAAGGCAGATAGACTTTATAAAGGATGCCGCCACTGCAAGATACCTTATTTACAATGACAGCAGTGATACGCAAGGGTCCTTTAAAGTCAGACGCGGAACCCATGTGATGAACGTGTGGCATGCTGCCGGAGCCTTTAAGAAGTTCGGCAACAGCACCGCAGACAAGCTCTATAATGACGGAAAAAAGGGAGTGGTCTACAGACTCCATCCAAAGTATGACCTTGTTACGGTATCAAGTCCTGAAGTCGAGTGGGCCTATGCTGAAGCTATGGGCATGGATAGCTCCTGTGTAAAGGGAATTGGAATATCAAGATCTGATGTATTTTACAGAGATGATTTCAAAAGGAAAGCCTATGAGCATCTCCTTGATGAAATGCCTGCTGCAAAAGGCAAAAAGGTACTTCTCTATGCACCTACTTTCAGGGGGATTCCCAGAAATGCCATGACACCGGACATGTTTGATATAGGTAAGTTCTACAGCCATTTCAAGGATGACTATGTTTTGCTGGTAAAGCATCATCCTCTTGTTAAGAACAAACCACAGATATCTTCTGAGTACTCGGATTTTGCCAGGGATATGACTGATGCCATGAGTATAGATGAACTTTTATGTGTGACGGATATCTGTATTACGGATTATTCCTCACTTATTTTCGAATATTCCATATTTGAAAAACCAATGCTGTTTTTTGCATATGATCTGGCTAATTATTTTGACTGGAGAGGATTCTATTACAACTTTGATGAGCTTACCCCCGGACCAGTATGCTATACAAATGCAGAAATGATAGATTATATCGAGCATGTTGACGAGCGTTTTGACAAAGCCAGGGTCCATGCCTTCAGAGAGAGGTTCATGAGTGCCTGTGACGGGCATGCTACAGAGCGTATTGCCAGGGAGTTTTTTGGCAGCAGGCTTGATAAATATAAGAGAACAGAACCTGTAAATGGCGACTTTACTGATCTTCCGGAGGTTAAAAGCCTTTTTGGCACAGAACAGAAGCGGATAGCTGAGATGGAAAAACTCAGGAAAAAGGCAAGGCGCGCTTACGATAGTGGAAAAATAAAACCGATAGTTCCCGGAAGAGTAGTGTTGCTCGGAGATGAGAATTCTGACTGGGATGTTTTTCTCGGTGTAAAGAGAATTCTTGAAAAGGAAGCTGAGAGTAGCGGAAAAAAGTGGGAGATTCTTGAGGATATAAAGTATAACAGCGACAACATTGAAACTTTTTGTGAAAAGCTATCCTGTGCAGAATGTATTTACTGTGCAGGCGAACCTTATATTTTAAGGATGTTTGATGTAAGACCTGAAACTCTTATGATCCAGATAAGCCCTGAGCTTAGACCTTTGTATCCTCTGTGGGGAGCTTCGAAGGCATCAAGAAGCGGATATAATGTTAAGGAAACCAGGCTTTTCCCTGTTAAATCCGCTTATGATGTTGTCTATGGCAGCACAAAGGAAGAGGAAGAGTTCTGGAGGAAAAATTATAGACTGAGAAGTGGCGGCGTGATAAAAACAGACAAGAATCCGACACTTCTAATGCTTGGTGATGAGACTTACAAAGAAGAGGCAAGAACGAGGCTTCAGCAAATAATCCCATATGCGAAGGATAAGAAAGTCATCGGCTTTATCTGCAGGGACAGAGAGCAGCTTGAGGGAAAGCTTGCTAAGCTGTTTACAAAAATGCATGAGGATTTTGCGAGAACCACTATTTGTGTCTGCATGGCAGTGGATGGTAAGCCGGGAAGTGTTGTTACAGTTCCTGATTATCTTGAGGGATTTGTGTTTGATCCAAGGAGAAGCCTTGCTGAAATGGTGGCAATGCAGGGAGCACAGGGAGGCGACCGGGAGAAGTTCCAGATGACAGGCGCGGCGGATGCAGATTACAAAAATATGCCTCCACTTTCAGTAAATGAGCTTATATCAGCATCAGATGCGGTCGTAGCTGATTACAGTCCCAGAGCATTTGCTGCAATAGAAGCTGAAAAGCCGCTGTTTTTATGGATGCCTGACAAGATTGGATACAGTAAGGTTCAGGAAGAATATTTAAGTATTGCTGAATTGTATCCAGATTTATGTGTGACTTCAGATGCTGAACTGATAGACAAACTTAAAAAACTGATTAAATAAAACCATAATGTAGAGGCTTACAAAACTGTAATAAAAGTTTAATAGTTGATTTAGAATTCTTGCTGTATTGAGATGCTATAATAAATCCACTAGATATGCAAAATGACTCTTAATTTATGATTTATGTATTTTTAGGAGGATAATTTATGAAGGATAGGAAGAGTATAATCAAGTATGGACTGACCGCAGCTATTATGGCATTTTCCATAATGCTGATTGGACCTTCGCAGGTAAGTGCGAAAGAAGTAGTGCACGATGATGCTGATCAGTATAGAGATCAAAAGGCTATTCAGGAAGCAATAGATAACGGAGAAGATGTCGTATTAAAGGGTGAGATATACTTAAATGGTTATCTTAGAATTAAGAGTGGCACACATATTGAAGCTACAGGAGCTACCATAAAGTGCAGAGGAAATATGTTTGCAAATGCTGATGGAGTTGATAGCTTCAATGACTTTTCCCTCAATGGTGGAACATGGATCAGAGCTGATGGTGCTGATGGAAATCCTGCTTTTGAGCCTAAGCATGATACACAGTCTGCTATTAAACTTTGGGGCGGTAATGGCATTAAGATTACAAACGCTACATTAAAGGTATCCGGAATGGGCGGACACAACATTGAGCTTGTAGCATGTAAGAACGTAACAATCGATAATTGCATTATTGAAGGTCAGGGCTCCAGCAGTGATAAGACCTGTGAGCAGATTCAGCTTGATATGGCAGCGCCGACAACAGCAGCATTTGTTCCTTCCAGCATGTACGGAGAGTGCTGTGAGAATGTGGTTATAAATAAGTGCACTGTTACCGGAAACAGAGGTGTTGCAGCTAATATTCCTATTAAGGGTGGCAATGCAGTGAAGACTTATTCAAGCAATTATCATAAGAAAATTTCAGTGACCAACTGCAATATTACATCACTAAAAACAGAAGCATTACTTCTCTTCAATACAAACGGCATAACCGTTACTGATAATGAGATCATCAGCAATGCCAAGAAGTCACAGAAGTATAAATCCTTTGGTCTCCATGTTCAGACTTATGGCAGCGGCAAGGGTGGCTTTAGTAAAGGCAAAGTAGTAGTAAAGAACAACACCATTAAGGGTGGAATGTTCGGCGCAAGTATTTCAGGAACTACAGGCCATGCTAAATTCGGTAAAGTTACATTTACAGGAAATACAGTATTCAGTAAGGGCGGAATAGATAATGCATACCACATTGATTCCTATAAGAGTCTTAAGGACAAAGGAAATAAGTGCAAGAAGTGGTAAATGTTTCATAATTAAAGTATTATATATATGATAACAAAAGAGGCAGCCAAAATGATTTGACTGCCTTTTCATATAATAAACGCGCGGCAATCTATTTCTTGAGCCGCATAGGAGGTTATGTGAAAAAAGTAATACAAGCTGCAATAGCGATAATGCTTGCTATTATTTTATTACCGGGCAGAGCCATGGCTGAGAGTCCTGTTGTTAATCAGACACTTTTCCCGGAAGATATAAAGGATAGAAAAATAGTTCATGCCTGTGGTGAGTATAACGGAGTAAGACATGCTAATTGCGAAGAGGCACTTTTGGAAGCTATAGATAAAAACAGAAGAGTTATTGAGATTGACTTTATGTTCACATCAGACAATGTGCTTGTTTGCGATCATGCTTTTATTACATTCGGAAGGAAGACTGTTTCCTATGATGAGTTTCTTAGCTCAAAACCAGATGAAGAAGGAACGGCCATGACTGCCAGACGGGCAATTAAGCTCTTGAAAAATACTGATATTAAACTGATCGTGGATACCCAGGAACCAAAACTTGTTACGGTGTATAAAGAGCTTAAAAAGATATGCAGGAAGGAAAAGGCTGAAAAGTATTTCGAGAATATAGTTCCTCAGATTTATTATGAGAAACAGTACAGAGAGCTTGAAAGCTTCAATAATTTTCCGGAATACATTTTTGAAGCCTACAGACTAACCGGAGCTCCTAAAAAAGGCGGGCATGCGGATTTTAAATATTTCAGAAAAATCTGCAAAAGACGTAAGAAAATAAGATATATCGCATTTTATACAGATTATGTAAACAAAAATGCGGTGAGCATGTTCCAAAAAATAGGAGTTGGAGTTATTGCTCATCCCGTAAATACTATTTCGAAGTACAGGCAGCTAAGAAAAATGGGTGTTACAGCTGTCATGACAGATGTTTTATGATATAGGAAATAACCTGATATCAGTGAGACTGGTATCAGGTTATTTTTGCTTGCAGATAAGTGTGATTACCATTAATATAGTAATGATATTGTTTTGAAGAAGTGGGAGCTGGTTACCGTTAGCGCACGCCTTTGGGCGCTCACGTTATCCATATCCGACCGGACTGAGTCAGATATAAGCCAGCGTCTATAGAGGAGAAGTGTATGAAGCTTATTATTCAGATTCCATGCTATAACGAGGCAGAGACCTTAGAGGTTGCACTTAACGATCTGCCGAAGCACATCGATGGAATTGATAAGATAGAGTATCTTATTATAAATGACGGAAGTAAAGATAACACAGTTGAAGTGGCCAGAAACTGGGGAGTTCATTATGTTGTGAACTTTAAGAAAAATAAGGGACTGGCTAAAGGCTTTATGGCAGGACTTGATGCCTGCCTGAGAAATGGCGCGGATATTATCGTTAATACGGATGCAGATAATCAGTATAACGGAGATGATATTGAGAAGCTTGTTCGCCCTATTATTGATGGGAAGGCTGACATAGTGATAGGCGCAAGACCTATAGATCAGACTGAGCATTTTTCACCATTAAAGAAAAAACTTCAGCATTTCGGAAGCTGGGTTGTAAGGAAGGCATCAAAATCAGATATACCGGACGCTCCAAGCGGATTCAGGGCATACAGCAGAGATGCAGCCATGAGACTAAATGTTGTAAATGAATACACCTATACACTTGAGACGATTGTACAGGCAGGCCGCGAGAGGATTCCTATGGAGTCGGTTGATATCAGGACTAACGCTGAGCTTAGACCATCAAGACTCTTTTCAAGTATGCTTGGATATGTAAAAAAATCCATGCTTACTATAATAAGAGCCTATATCATGTATAAGCCATTGCAGTTTTTCTCAATCTGCGGTGCTATACCATTTCTGATTGGCTTTATTTTAGGAGTGCGCTATCTGGTATTTATAGCAATGGGCATAGATGGTGGTCATGTTCAGTCGCTTATTCTTGCAAGCACACTGATGATGCTGGGATTTATGACTTTTATTGTAGGGCTCCAGGCAGACGTTATTGCAGCAAACCGCAAGATACTTGAAGATGTACAGTATCATGTGAGGAAGCTTGATTATGATAATGCCGCTGCAAAGGATGAGGACAAGATTGAAGCGTAAGATTTCATGAATGCATGACTTTTTGTGGGCAAAAGCGGAAATCGCCCACAAAAATCCTGCCTTCGGCAGGACACGCCCCTCGCTTCGCGAGGACCTGGTCCAATACGATTCCCGTTTTTCTGAGGAAAAACAGGAATCTATATATTGAATTAACGGAAAGAAATGTATGTTAGAAAAGATATTTAAAAAGCTGGTTAACAAAGAGACTATTCTATATACGATTTTTGGCGTGGCTACAAGTATTTTGAATGTAGCCATGTTTCATGTTCTGGATATACTTGGCATGGAATACAGAATTGCCAATCTGATAACTCTTATAACTGTTAAGCTGGCTGCATATTTATGTAATAAGAATTTTGTTTTTAAGAGTAAATGCAATAATTTCATGGAACTTGTCATGGAGTTTGCAAGGTTTGTTTTCTGGCGCGGTGCCACAATGATTCTGGACTATGTAGGACTTATTTTCCTCGTGGAAATAGTTCATATGAAGAAGCTTTATGGAAAAATCATTGTGACTGTGCTTGTTATTGCGATTAATTATGTGACAGGTAAAAAGCACGTGTTTAAGAATCAGGTTGGGGCTGAGAAAAATTAACACCTATTAAAAACATAAGTAATCTGAGGAATAATTTGGGGAGAGGGGAAAGGAAATAAGAATGAAAAAAGTTTTATCAAAAGTATTAGTCGGCACAATTGCAGTTTCATGTGCATTTCAGGGGCAGAGCGTAAGCGCTGTGGAAAACCTTGAAACAGTACAGGAACTTGCTGAATCCGAGGTGTCTGATGGAAACGCAGAAACATCGCAGGAACTTGCTGAATCCGAGGTTTCCGATGGAAATGCAGAAGCATCCGAAAATAATGAAGAGCTTATTGCAGATGACCCTGCTGTTTCAGACGGAAATGCTGATGATCACGAAGAAGGCCCTTTAAACAGCGCAGAATTTACCTATGAAGCTGATGTTGAAGGCTATAAGTTTTCATTGTCTGCTTCGGAAAATATCATTCCGGAAGGCACCACTGTAGAGATACTTAAGTTATCTGAGGAAGAGGAGAGATTTGCCAGGGAAGAGATTCAGGAGATGTCTGAGACCAGCGTAATGGAGACATCATCCTTTGATATTAAGCTTTTGGGTGAAGACGGACAGGAGATTCAGCCTCAGGATGGAGAGGTACATATAAAGGTTAAGCTTCCTGAGGAAAAATCCTACGCCATGGAGGATTACGGCGGAAGTGCTGAGTTTAAGATGTTCCACCTTCACGAAGCTGACAATGAGGAATTAAGCACAAGGGTGAATGAAGACGAATCAGATATTGTCATTACATCATCAGAATCAACCGAGGTTTACGTGGAGGAGTCAAACATTGATCCCCTGACTCATGAGCTTATAAATAAGTCTGATGTAAAGGTGCTAAATGCCGGCACATTTGAGGAGCCTGAATATCTTAAGGAATATGAGCTTGAATGTGATACAGACAGTTTTTCAGTTTTCTCTATAGCAACATTGTTAAAATACAGCTACCAGGAATCTGCATCAGGCCAAGAGACAGTATATACCTTAAATGATACAGAAATGCTGAACTCTCAGTTTACCCAGTATGTAAACGGCGCATTTAAAAAGGCCTGGGATGGATACAGGGAGGATAAGTCAAAGCATTATAAAGTAGTTCTTCCCACAGGAACATATTATAAGAATAATGATATCAGTGATGTTTCCATGAGAATTGGAAGTAACACCACTTTTGATATGAACGGCTCAACCATTGTAAGTCTTGATGGAAGACTTATGCTTACAACAAGAAAAATAAAGAGTGGCGATTATCCTGTTGGTGAAGGCAAATATGATGATTATGAGAATATAAAAATACAGAATGGCTGCTTTAGCTGCAATTCATCTGAGACAGTACCTGTCAGATTTGCACATCTTACAGGTCTGACTATCGATAATGTGACAATTGAGGATAGTGCAGCAAGCCATATGCTTGAGATAGCGGCATGTAAGAATGTGTCCGTAACGAACTGTATTTTCCAGAATTCAAAGAAGGTTAGTGTTGAACCTCTTGAGGCTTTTCAGATTGATGCAGCCAATGAAGATGCAATGAAATATGATCAGGACAATGCATATGATGACTATTGCTGCGAAAATGTAGACGTTTCCGGATGTATTTTCAGAAATGTTTATCGTGGATTTGGAAGTCACACTGCAATTCAGGGCAAGTTCTATCAGACTAATGTTAAGGTTCATGATTGTACCTTTGAAAACATCTCCAATACGGCTATCATGTGCACCATGTGGAAAGACTCCTCAATTTACAACAATGTATTTACAAATGTTGGAAGAGGAATTGATACTACTTCATATTCCTGGTATACACATATGGCAACATTAGAAGAGGACAAGCCATCAGCATTTTCATATGATGCAAATCTTTCTATTACTGGCAATACTTTCGCTTTAGGTGGAGCTGACAGAGACAGTAATACGCTTTCTGCAATCATGATAAGCGGTTATCACAGCAGCAGCTCAAGTGATGAATATCCTGCAGGAACCTATGCACCCTCTGGGTTCACTATTACAGATAATGTAATAACAGGTTACAGTGACTGGGGAAATTATAATGATGGATTTGTTTACGCAGATATATATGTACTGTATGCTAATGGTGTGACCGTAGCAAGAAACACCATGAGAAACGGAAGATTTGGTGTCCTTGTTCAGAGCAGCAGTGAGGCTTCTTCAGTTGGAAATAACAGTTTTGCAGACATACAGGCCGCTGCAGTTGCTGCAAGAAGTGGTGGAACAATATCTGATGTGAGAGATAATGCACTTGCTGATTCGATTCCTTATGCGCTTTATATCGATAATGATTCGACCTGTAACGGTAGCTTTTCACTAAGTTACACCATGGGCGCAGGGGAAAATGTTCAGATTAGGAAATTAAGTCTGCCCAAAGTGACATCCGACCTTGCAAATGCTGAGTCTCTTAGATTCAGCTCATCCAAGAAAACAATCGTGAAAGGCGGAAATGTAAAGCTTTCTGCCAAGAAAAGGGGTAGAGCTACTGTTTCAGCATTATGGCAGCGCGGGAACGGAGCAGTTAATATAGCGATAGACGTTACGGTTAAGAAAGCTCCAAGTAAAGTTAAGCTTGGAAAAAAGAAACTCACACTGAAAAAAGGCACAACTTATCAGCTAAATCCAAGGGTTAACACGGCGTGCAGCACTTACACATATAAATCTTCTAACAATAAGATAGCTAAAGTGTCAAAGAACGGACTCATCACTGCAAAGAAAAAAGGAACTGTAACTATTACAGTTACCACATATAACAAAGTTTCCAAGACGATTACAGTCAAAGTTAAGAAGTGATGGCTTCCATAATAGTGAAGCTAAGTATAAGTAATAAAAGGTTTCCGGGACAACAAAAGTAAAGGTTAAGAAATAATATGGCAAATGAAAAGAGCATAGAAAAAAAGTCAATATCTGTGAACATTGCAGAGTTCATCCTGAAGTACTATTTTTTATGGGGAATGTTCTTTGCGGTGACTTTAAGATTTTTTAAAGTCTATAGAAGTTACTATACGCTTATTGGTGCGACTGCATTTTTTGTGCTTTTATATCTGATTACGAACAGGACTCTATATCTGAAAGAATTTCTCTGGGAGCATAAGCTTCTAAGCTTTACAGCCTGCATGTGCCTGCTGTATCAGATGTTTGTATTAAGACTGGCTTTTCATACGATAGCCAGAGGATTGCTGTTATATATACTTATATTCACGGGCTTTTTATATGGAAAAAAATATAAGGACAGCTTTGGGAAAGTTCTACATGTGGCTACAGTTCCGCTGGCGGTAACTTCCATTTTCGGAACTATCTGGTGGGCGCTTTGGATTTTTCCTCTTGAGAGTATCTCAGTGGATGCTGCCAGATTTTTCTATGAACTTCCGGGAAGAATGGTGTCAGTTTATGTTCATCCTATATTAGCTGGATTTTTTATGTTGTTCCTTGTATGTATAGCACTGTTTTCAGGGCCCTTTATAAAGGAGACAGGGGATGTTGCTCTGGATGAAAAGAGAAGGAAAATAGATACCGGTATCAGATTTGTTATGGCATTTATTGGTATCGCCGGAGTTTATTCATCACTTACAAGATCAGCATATCTGGTGCTTGCTGTAATGCTTATCATATGGGCTACGGGGAATAAAAATCCGTTGAAACGGATAAGAAAGCAGAGAAAGAAAGCCATGAAAAAATCCACCTCAATAACTGTTACAATCGCAACTGTTATTGGAGTACTGGCGGTTTTGTTTGTAATATTATATGTGACCGGTGTGGTAGAAGTTATCTACAACAGATTCTTTGGAATCAACTGGCGTGATGATCCTTCATATACATTCCGCATGGATACGATAGGTATTGCGGTAAGATATATTTTTAAGAGAGGAATAGGCGGGTTCCTGTTTGGAATTGGTGCTGGAAAAGCATATCATATTCTGGAGATTGAGACCTGGCTTATTGAGAAATATAAATCACTTCCTGCTATTGATAACTCATATTCAACAATGATCCTTGAGCAGGGAATATTTGCATTTATCATGTATTTTGGGGAATCATTGTATTCATTTAAAAAGGTTTTGCAGATGAATTATGAGGAGAAGACACCTCGGAATAATAAGCCGGAATGGATTTATTATTTACTTCTTCCGCTCCTTACTATGACATTTATTTTTGACTTTCAGGGGTGGCCGGGAGCATACTTTGTAATAATGGTACTTATAGGGATTGATATGAGTGCCGTCAGGGGCGAAGATAAGTAAAGTATTTTAGTTTTGTTTTTCAGGGAGAATTTAGGCTTGTATAGCATCAAGAGATGCTTGAACAGAGCATTTAGTGTAGTTTTACGAGCTTAATTCAATCTATGTAAGTCGACCTGATAAGGTTCTTTCGAGCCTGATAGAGTTTGATTGAAGTATAGAGAGGCTTCGGGGGATATGGTAAGTTTAATTGGGGAAAAAATAAAAAATAACAGGAAACTATGGGCAGCATTTTCAGCATTTTTTGCTGCAGGGCTTTTTGCTGCTCTGTGCTTGCTGCTGCATATTACACCTTTTGGTGATAAGACTTTTTTATATGAAGATATGAAGCAGCAGTATGTGGATTTCTTTTCATACTATCATAATGTCTGGCATGGAGAGGATGGCTTCTTCTATTCTGAAAACTGTGGACTTGGATCAGATATGTTCGGTATATGGGCATATTATCTGACAAGTCCATTTTTGCTAATGTTCATATTTATTAAGGACCAATATTATGCGATAGCGGTAACCTTCCTGATCATGTTTAAGGTGGCTGCAATGGCAGCTACTACATCCTTGTTTTTTTCATATATTGACGGGGATGAAATGAAGATAAACAAGGATAGAAAACCTGAGTATTCGGCTGAGAGTAAACATGAGTATTTGGGTGGGAAGAATATTATAGATGCCCAAGATAATGCTAAGCGTAATAGCTCTGCCATTCTGGCAGAAGATTATTTCCTGAATTCCGGAAGTGGCAAATTATGGATTAACGTTTTATTGTCGGTTGTTTTCTCTTTTAGTGCCTGGACAGTTGCCAACATGACAAACATCATGTGGCTTGATGCTGTAATTCTAATGCCGATAGTTCTGACTGGATTTTTTAAGATGATGCGCGGCGAGTCAAAGGGAAGAGCAATATACATCATTTCAGTAATGGTGATGATAGTACTTAACTACTATATTTCAGCTATGGTTCTGATGTTTCTGGGAGCTTTCGCGGTTCTGCAATGCCTGATAGGGTATAGTGGAAACTCTGAAAAGTTAAGTATCAGAGAAGTTGCTGACAGGAAAAATATATCAGGATCTTATCGTAACATTGATATAAGTGGCTTTGCTGAATTCATTACCACGACAGTAGTTGCACTGATTCTGGATGCGTGGTTTTTGGTGCCGACTGTTTTATCGCTTATGGGAAGTAATAAGGATCATTCCGCAGACATGGTAAGGGCTTTTTCAGAGTATCTACCATCATCTGAGGCGGTGGGGAGAAATCTGTCTCCTTTTTCAGTAATATCAAAGCTTTTCACAATGAGTTATGATTCGCTTGAAATAATGAATGGTCTGCCAAATATATATTTTGGTGCGGTGTTGATCATTCCGTGTATCTTATTTTTCTTTAACCGAAGCATTCACAAGAGGGCAAAGCTACTTTGTGGAAGTTATTTGATCATGCTTATGATGTTTTTCTGCATTAAGCCGTTAAATACACTTGCCCACGGGGGAACTGAGGCATATGGATACTTGTACAGATATTCTTTTATCTTTTCATTTGTATGTCTGATTTTGGTTTATTATACGCTGACCCGTATGGAGGGAATAGTTTTTAAGGACGTGCTCATAGCTTGTGGGATTGCACTTGGCCTTTTTATTGTTTCAATCATAAATAAGCCTGGTTTTATGGGAACAAAGGCGTGGATAATAAATGCTGGACTTGTTGCTGTTTCAGCTGCCTTTATGGGATGGATATCACGGATAAATACAACAGATTCTTTGAAAGGAAAGTCATTAAATAAAACCCTGAAAATAGCAGCAAGAGCAATATTTGTCGGATTTGTGGCTGTTCTTGTGCTTGATATATCGATGAATTTTGTACGTGTTTATAAGAGCTCTTCCATGAATGCTGAGACAGCATCAGGATATATGGAAAAATGTATCCTGACAAGGCAGGCACTTTCAAAAGTTATGGACATAGCGGAAAGCGAAGACAGCAACCTTGAAAGAATTACCGTATCAGATGACGGATTTTTTAAGTCGAAGGAATCATACAGATTAGAGTTCCTATCTCCCCGCACTCCCAACGACAGTCTCCATTATGACTATAACGGAACCACAACCTACAACAGTCTTCTTAAGGTTGAGAATCGCCTCTTTATGTACAAGTTGGGATTTAATGATAATGGTCTTTATACAACCTACGATGCACAAAACACAGCCTGTGCCGATGCTATTCTGGGCATAAAGTACCTCATTGGCGATGATGGCAAGATAACTGAGAATCCTTATGTACTCCCGGTAGAGTATACGTCAGGTGAGAATGTAACAAAGCTCTTGGAAAAAATAGATGAAACCAGGAATCCTTTTACAGCACAGGAGATGTTGCTGAAAGGATTTACCGGAATGGATTCAAAAGTATTTTATGAAGCAGAGATTGAAAAAGAGGAGCAGAATCTTTTCAAGTATGTGGTAACACCATCACTTGATGGTGAGTTGTATTTTTATATGAATCGTGAAGGCATGATTCAGAGAGCGCTGTCCATCTACCTTGACGGAGAGTTTGTCAGCGGATACGGGAATGCTTCATGCCAGAAGGTTATTGATCTTGGATATCATCATAAGGGTGAAAAAATTGAGCTTATGATAGAAGATGGCGATCATATGGGAACTCTTCCCGGAGAACCTGAGATAGTTACAGAGGATGTGAAGGTGTTGGAATCAGTTGAACGTTAATTAGCATCATTGCAATCAGTTAAACAGTATCTATCAACTTTTAGAAAACCATTGATCAATAATCGGCTTTAGATGTCATAAATTTAACATGAGAAAATCTTAAAAAAAAATAAATTTTTTTTATGAAACAGGGGTTAAGTTTTGCTATATGCTCTCCGATAATATTATCGGTGGGGAACAAATGACACAATACCTTGGGTTTTCAAAGGTGAAACTACTAAATCGGGTATGTCGTAACTACTATCCACAAGATAGTGTTATATGAGGGAGAGAGCAGAGGAAGAATAAAAATTATTTGATATTTTTTCAGAAAACCTCTAAAGTAAATAGAAAATACTCCGATAAAAGTAGTAGAACTAAAGAAATTCTCCAAGGAAGGAGGAAACGATATGCGTATAGAAGCTTACAGCCAGATTCAACAGGTTTATGGCACCAGTAAAGTGAATAAAGCAGCAAAGACTCAGAATACCACTAGAGTTTCTGATTCTCTGAATATTTCCAACATCGGTAAGGATATTCAGGTTGCTAAGCAGGCTGTGAAAGAGGCTCCGGATGTCAGGGAGGACGTTACGGCACCTATAAAGAGTGCGATTAAGAACGGAACGTATGACGTTAGCGGAGAGGCTTTTGCAGATAAGCTCCTCGCTAAGCTCAGTGAATCATTCTGAGTAGGAAGTTGTCATGAAAAACATATATGGAAACTATTAGAGCCGGCTTAATCGAACGGTTTAAGCTCCGATGGAAATTAGGCAGGCTCTATATCTATGCCCTTTTTTAGGATAAATCGATGTGATGAATTGCCAGATGGGCAATCAGGGAGACTGTGAGTTGTACTAAGCAATTTGTTACAGGATATGCCGGTTAGGACAAAAAGGAGGACAAAACTATGGCAAGTTTATTACAGAATCTGGTTGATGTTCTCGACAGAGAATGTGCGTTATATGAAAGACTTCTGGTTTTGTCCGGAAAGAAGACTCCTGTAATTGTGGAGAGAAACTTAAAAGAGCTTGCTAAGATAACAGAGGATGAGCAGGCAGTTGTTTCCCTCATAGCTGCAGTTGATAAGGAACGTGAAGCAGTAATGGACAGCATTGCAGATGTTATCGGTGAGAAAGGGAATGACCTTAAGCTTACTGATCTTGTAAGAATGCTTGATTCAAGACCCAACGAGCAGCGAAGTCTTGCTGTTCAGAGAGATAAGCTCAAGTTTATTTCACAGAATGTCCAGAGAAACAATGACCAGAATCAGATTCTTCTTCAGAGCTCACTTGAAATGGTGCAGTATGAGATGAACATAATTCAATCAGCAAGGCGCGCTCCTGAGACTGCGAATTATACAAGATATGCAGGATCAAGAGGCGACAGACTGGGTGTTGCACCTATGGGAAGATTTGATGCGAAGCAGTAAAGGATTTTTGTGGGCGATTTCCGCTTTTGCCCACAAAAAGTCATAGATTCCTGTTTTTCCTCAGAAAAACGGGAATCGTATTGGACCAGGTCCTCGCGAAGCGAGGGGCGTGTCCTGCCGAAGGCAGGATTTTTGTGGGCGATTTCCGCTTTTGCCCACAAAAAGTCATAGATTCCTGTTTTTCCTCAGAAAAACGGGAATCGTATTGGACCAGGTCCTCGCGAAGCGAGGGGCGTGTCCTGCCGAAGGCAGGATTTTTGTGGGCGATTTCCGCTTTTGCCCACAAAAAGTCATAGGAATTTAAGTGTGTGAGGAGTCAATTTGTTAAAAACAACAAATATGACTCTTTTCTTTTGCCATTTAGGTCTGAGGATCAGGTAAATGAGGAAGAATTTGTGTAAAAGAAGGAGTCACTAATGCAAAGAAACAGGCAACATTTTTTCTCATAAATATAAGATATAAGCCAAATCTGCCGATAAAGTATATGAATGAAGCAGTGAATAACACTTCCAGCGCACAACTATTTAACTTAAGAAGCAAGATTTATAACTGTCAGAAGCAAGAATATCCTGCATAACAAAGCAGGCAACAACAGAAATAATAAGTTTAATTAGCAAAGCACTAATTACTTGACGAGGTAGATACATGGGATCTTTAATGGGTAGCTTATATATTGGAGCATCAGGTCTTCAGACATCACAGAATGCTCTTAATACAACAGCTCATAATATGTCAAATATAGACACGGAAGGCTATACAAGGCAGCAGGTTTCACAGGGCACTCGCCCATACATCACCACTGAAAAGGATTTCAGAATAATCTCATGGAAGCAGACCGGACTCGGTGTTGCTTACAACAATTGTAAGCAGGTCAGGAGTCTGTTTCTTGATCAGAGTTATCGACAGGAATCCGGAAGAGAAGCCTTTTATGATGTGTCTGTATCAACCCTTGAAGAGATTGAGGATCAGCTTCAGGAGATGAACGGAGTTGAATTTGCGGAGTCCATGGAAAACCTTTGGGTGGCAGTTCAGGAGTTGAGTAAAAATCCAACCTCTGCAGTTAACCAGAGTACACTTGTGACAAGAGCAAATGAGTTCCTTGTAAGAGCCAATAGTGTGTATGAAGGCTTTACAAATTATCAGGATAACATGAACCTCAAAGTTGCTGATTATGTAGAGCAGATAAACAAAATCGGTGACAGAATAAAAGAACTTAACCTTAATATAGTTCAGATAGAATCAGGGCATCAGGAGCATGCCAACGACCTGAGAGATGAAAGAAATCTACTTCTTGATAAGCTTGGTGATCTTGGAAGAATAAGTTACTACGAAGATGTATTCGGAAATGTACTTGTACAGTTCGAAGGAACACAGTTTGTAACGACAGACCATGTAAATCATATGGCATGTGACAGCATTCTTCCGGCAGATAAAGGTGGAAGCCCGGTTGGATATAACACACCATATTGGGAATTTGCAGCAAAAAAAGAATACGATGAAGTTCGTAAAGAATGGGTGGTAACAGATATACGAGGTGCGAAAGTATTTGATCTTCAGCAGCAGGTATCCTCAGCCATGAACACTGATATCGGAAGACTTCGTTCAGTATTGCTTGCAAGAGGTGATCATCATGCGAACTATCATGATATAACAGATGACCCGACAAACAATTACTACAACAGAAATATTGCACAGTCAGTCATCATGAATGTAGAAGCAGAATTTGACCAGATGATAAAAAACATGTGCACAGCGATCAACAAAGTGTACGAAGAAGCAGCAAGTAATCCGGTTACCAGCGGAGAAGTACAGGGATTTGCAGCGGATTACGATCTTTTCAAAGTCCTGAACGAAGAGGACTGCCTCAACTATGATATAGATGAAAATCACAAGGCAGGAGAAAATAAAAAAGGATTCATCATTACGAATATTGGAATCAATCCGATATACCTTGATGAGCCTACTGCGATGACATTCATGCTAAATGATGGAAGCGAAGATCAGGATGCAGTAGAAAAGCTAAAGAGCGCATTTACCACGGCAGAGTATCTGATAAATCCCAATGTTGCTACCAAAACAGATTTTGTAGGTTATTACAATATGCTGGTTTCACAGGTTGCAAACTCAGGGGAGGTATATAAAGGTATTCAGTCAAATCAGGAACTGACAGTAACAGCAGTATCAAATGCAAGAGAACAGATAATTGGTGTATCCAGTGATGAAGAGCTGGAATTCATGATCGAGTTCCAAAATGCATTTAACGCTTCCAGCAGATACATCAACGTGGTAAGTGAGATGCTGGAGCATGTGGTAACTGCTCTTGGTTCTTGATTAGCAATTTCATGAACGGATTTACTTTAGAAAGAAAGGAATAACATATGCCTTCAACATTTTTTGGATTAAACATAGCGGCGTCAGGACTCAGGGCAGCAAATGCAGCGCTGAACACAACTGCAAATAATATCGCAAATGCCAATACTGAAGATTACAGCCGTCAGAAGGTAAATCAGCAGGCATCGGATGCGCTGAGACTTTTTACAAGTTATGGATGCGCGGGTGCAGGTGTTGATACCCTTTCAATCGAGAGAGTGCGAGATGAGTTCTATGACGTGAAATACAGAACCAATGAAACACTTCTTGGGCGCGTATCCCAGAGAAATTATTTTAACCAGTTGACCCAGGAGTATTTCAAAGATGAGGGAACAACCGGATTCTCAAGCCTGTTTTCAAAAATGCAGTCAGCCCTTCAGGATGTTATGAAGGCCTCAGGAACAACGGAGTCAAAGGCAACCTTCGTCTCATCAATGTCCCAGATAACGGACTATTTTAATTACATGTCAGAATCGCTAAAGCAGCTTCAGAATGACATAAATCAGGAAATCAAAATGGACTGTGACAAGGTCAATTCCTACGCACAGCAGATCTGCTCACTTAACGAACAGATAAACATAATAGAGATGCAGGGTTCAAGGGCAAATGAACTTAGAGACCAGAGAGACGGACTTCTTGATAAGCTTTCCAAGATTGTAAATATCGATGTTAAAGAAACAAAAGTAGTTGATGCAAGCAATCCGGAAAGGGAGACAGGTGCCACAAGACTTATCGTAAATATTGCAGGAAAGCAGCAGCTCCTTGACAGCTATTCCTACAGACGACTTATCTGCGTAGCAAGAGATGAAGATGAAAATGTAAATCAAAGTGACATTGTAGGATTATATGATATAAAGTGGGCTCCTTCAGATTTTAAAGATGGCGATGACTCCAGCAGACTTGACGTATTTAATCTTGATAACAAGCTGATCGGCGGAGAGCTTCAGGGCCTTATCGATATGCGTGACGGAAATAACAGTTTTTACTTTAACGGAGTAGTCCAGAATTCTGAGAAAAATAAATATACCGGCACTACAAAAGTTACCATAAAAGTAGATGATCCGCTTTTGAAGGACATGAACAAATGCACACTTCCACCCACAGGAAAACTGGAAGTTGCAAATAAAATCTACTCCTATGAAGAATGGCAGTATGACGGAGGAGATACCTATACATTTACATTGACAGCAGAGAGTACAGCCTCCACAACGCCGCCATCAGAGAGGACAGCCAAAGCGGGAGCAGACTTTGAATACCAAGGAATCCCTTACTACATGCAGCAGATGAATGAATGGGTCAGAAAGTTTTCAAGCAGGGTAAATGAGATAATGTCCAAGGGTTTTACTGCAGATTCACTTGAAGGACAATACATTTTTTCAGGAACCAATAGTATGGATTCCAGCTCGCAGTACTCATATCCGCAGCTGACAACACTTTCCAATAATAAAGGCTATTACAATATTACAGCAGGTAATTTCATCGTAACAAGAGAACTCAGGGCAAACTCAGATCTCCTGGCAACCAAGATGGATGTAACGGAAGGTGAGTCAGAATATAGAAATATAGAATTACTGAATGAATTTCTTACCAAAGAAGATATATTCAGGGGCGCCACAAGCGGAGAATTCCTGGACAAGGTACTTGGAGATGTGGCACTTAACGCAAGCAATGCTGAGACACTTGAACAGACCTACACAGCCCTTGAGAAAACAATCGGCAACCAGAGACTTTCAGTAATGGGTGTTGATGAAGACGAAGAAGCATCTGCACTTGTTCAGTTTGAGCACAGCTACACACTTAACTCCAAGATGATCAACACACTATCTCAGGTTTATAACAGACTGATACTTGAGACCGGAGTATAAAGAGAGGATTTACCATGAGAATTACCAACAAAATCATGAACAACAACTCACTCTATAATATCAACAACAATAAGGTTGTTGAGGATGAGGTTAACACTCAGATGGCCACCGGAAAAAAGATAGCAAGACCTTCTGATGATCCGGTTATAGCGATCAGAGCCCTCAGACTTCGTTCAACTGTATCACAGCTCGAACAGTATTATGACAAAAATGCGAAGGATGCAAAGAGCTGGATGGATGTTACAGAGGATGCACTCTCAACTATAACGGATGTGCTTACGGATGCGATAATGCAGGCTAACAGAGGTGCAAACAAGGATCTTACGATGGCAGATCTGAATACCATAGTTACTCAGCTTGATGCACTTTCTAAAGAGTATTACTCCACAGGTAATGTGGACTATGCCGGTCGTTATGTTTTCACAGGATTCCGCACAGATACAGCATTATCCTATGACAAATCTACGACAGAGAACTTTACAGATATAAATGACGAATTCAATGCGGCAGATGTATCCAGGTCCTTCAGAACACTTAACATGCATTACCTTGATGCAGGAAATATTCTCAATGTCAGCGGAGGCGGTTTCATAAATGAAACAAAGGAAGTTGATATAAGGCAGGTTGATATCGGAAGAATCAGACTATCCTATGACAACCTTGATTATAGTGAAGGGGATGGAAAGCGCTCCGAGCTTAAGTTCAGGGAAAATCTGAACAAAGAAGCAACTGCATCGATTACCGATACAGGACTTACATATTTTGATATGACCTTTGTGAATTCGGAAGGTATTGAGCAAAAGGCCTACATTCCGCTTTCAAATGTATATTCAGTTACTGTTGGCAACTACACATATTCTGCTGAAAGAGCAAGCGCAACAGATCCTGAAAGAGGATATATAATAAGCGTTACAGATCTTTCAACCTATGATCTGTACCAGTTTGAAGTAAGTAAGGACGGAGTTTTAACTGACTCTGATGGAGACGGAAACCTGGATGTTCCGACCGGAATAAAAAGTGCAATTGTATCCACACATACTACCAGCGTTTCATCCATAGATTTTGCAGATGGAGAGAACACCGAGACTACAGTACCACTCCTTGGACCGGTTGGGCAGGAATACACCATCGAAACTCATAATGGTTTCATAGCAACTGTCAATGGTGACGGAACATTTACCCTGGAAAAGGAAACGGATTATGATGAATATGATAATCCTACAAAGACTGTTATCAAAGTTACTGAAAATGGTAGTATTCACACTTCCTACAAGGAAACTTCGATAGAGATTGATTCATCACGTATCCTTTATTCAACATCCACTGAAGACGAGATTGATGCAGCTTATAAACAGTTAAATGGCGACTATGCTCCAAGAAGGGCTGACTTCGACACAGGTGATCCCGTTAATGATGAAAAAAATTATGAAGAAGCATATGAGGAATATCTTAAGACCTACAACAACATAGTATTCTTAAATGCAAAGACTGGCGAGGTTCTTTTGAACAATTATTTGACAGAAAAGCTGGCTGCACTTCCATTCATCATAAATGCCAATACTACAGATGTTGTTTATGACAAGAAGGAATGGCAGACAGGAGATATAAGACCTCAGAATCTGTTCGCATGTGTGGACAATGATGAAGTTATCTACAACGGAGGAAATGCTCCTCATGAAATTCAGTATGATGTAGGATATTCACAGAAAATTACTATAAATACCAGTGCAACATCAGTTTTCACGACAACTGTAAAACGAGATGTTTTCGATCTTGATCAGTTAGCAGCTAAGCTTAATAACGTAGATACAACCATGAATACACTAAAGGATAAGCTCGCTACACTTACGGATGAAAAGGAAAAGAGAGTAGTTCAGAATGAAATAGATGCATGCAAAAAGGCTTATGACTATTTAAGACAGAATATTCAGGAAGAGTTTGAACATAAGATTACAAGTATGCAGGTTGCTCTGGATAAAGCAAATGTAGCAGTTACTGATAATGGTACAAGAAGTAAGAGACTTGAGCTCATCAACTCCAGACTTCAGGACCAGAATACAACATTTAAGACATTACAATCTGACAATGAGGATGCGGATCTTGCCGAGACAGCTACGAATCTTGCCACTGCGCAGCTGACTTATCAGGCAGCGCTTATGGCAACAGGTAAAATAGGAAAAGATACACTTATGAACTACATCTGATATAGTTATTACTCTGGCTGCTAAATATCATCAAGATACTAGACTAGAGTAATATATTTTACCTTGCTAAATATCGTTAGTTTTTATACAATCATTAATAAGAGAAAGTTCGATGAAATGCTTAAACAGCATTTTACATATTTTCATATGGAGGGGCACCAGAATGAAATTAAAAACCAGAATTTTCGGAGAAATTGAGATTGAAGACAGCAAGATCATAGAGTTTCCGAAGGGCATAATTGGTTTTCCGGACATGACTCAGTTTGCACTGATGCATGATAAGGACAAGGATACCAACAACATCAGATGGTTGCAATCACTTGATGATCCGGTATTTGCAATGCCGGTTATGGATCCTCTTTATGTTAAACCGGATTTCAATCCGGTGGTTCAGGAAGATAGCATTAAGGATATCCTGCCTCTGGATGATGAGGATCTTTTGATTCTTGTAACAGTAACTGTTCCGCAGGATATTACCAAGATGACAGTTAACCTTAAGGGACCTATCATTATTAATTCGGGTAACTGCAAGGCATGCCAGATCATTATCGACGATGATGATTATCCTGTTAAGTACCCTATTTATGACTATCTTCAGAAACAGAAGGAAGCAGCTTCAGAATAATATCACATCAAAAACTTCTGTTGGGAGTTCGGTATAAAAAAGGAGAGGAAGGAAGAGCTATGTTAGCATTATCCAGAAAAAAGAATGAATCTATTATCATTAATAATGATATAGAGATCACAATTTTAGATATCAGGGGTGACCAGGTAAAGGTCGGAATAGCGGCGCCGAAAGAGGTGCCTATCTATAGAAAAGAAGTTTATCTGCAGATTCAGGAGGAGAACAAAGCGGCGACAAATACCGATGGTATTTCTGCACTGGCTGATCTGCTTAAGAAGTAAAGTACGAGGGAGTTGTTACACAGTTGGGGGTAACAGCTCCCTTTTTCTATATTAACAGACTATTAATATTCTATAAAATTACTATAAGATGCTAAAGGTTTGACATCTTCATCCGATATAATGGATATAGGAAACTATAAGTATGACCTTTTATGACGGTTCTTAGTTAGTTCAGAGCTGAATATGCAGAGGATACTTATAATAGTGCGGAAAAGGATAGCCGCTGTGATAAACACAAGGAGGTGAGAGAGATGGCTATGGATGCAATTAGTAATGTAGGCGCATTGAGCAAAACTCAGATTCCTGAAGTTCAGAAAGCAGAACGTGTAGTTAACTTTCCTGAAGGTGGAGCAGGACAGAATCAGGAGAAACCTGATTTTTCATTGAATACTCCTCAGCATACAGCTCAGGCAGCACAGGCAGCACAGGTAGCAGCCGCAGAGCAGCAGGAAAACAAAAACAGTAACGTTCCGACTCGTCAGGAAATAACAGAAGAACAGATTGATGCTGAGAACAAGCGAATCAAGAACGCGATCAGCGAGATGAACAAAAAGCTTATCAGCAACTCAGAGGCAGTCTTCGGTATTCATGAGGATACGAACCGTATCACCATAAAAATCGTGGATAAGACAACCAGAGAGACAATAAAAGAGCTGCCACCGGAGAAGACGCTGGATATGATCGCAAAAGCTTGGGAACTTGCAGGACTTATGGTCGACGAAAGAGGCTAAAAAGGTTCTTTTGAAAGCAGTTTTAGAACGTGCAAGGGGTATTCTGCGCTTTTTTCAAGCTGGTTCTGGCGAATGTAGAGAGTGCAGTATTTTATATACCCGGGAAAGGAGCACCATATGACCATGAGAATAACCGGACTCGCTTCCGGGCTCGATACAGAGAGTATAGTTACCGAGCTTACGAAGGTAGAGTCAAAAAAGGTTGATAAAATAAAGAATGATCAAAAAAAGCATGACATGAGGATGGACAAGTGGAAAGACCTTAACAAAAAGGTAGTAAGTTTCTACAACAAGACTCTGAGTAACATGCGTTTTGATTCGAGCTATATAAAGAAGACGACAACGTCTTCTAATAATGATGCAGTTTCCATTACCACCAGCGGATCTGCGATGAACAGTATGCAGAAAATGTCAGTAGACAGACTTGCAAGTAGTGCGTATATGACCAGTTCTAAGCTTAAATCCAAGATGGGAGATGGAACTGTAAGCAATACTACTACTCTTGACAATCTGGTAGGATACGGATCTGTAACAACAGATGAGAGTATCAAAAATAAAGTTCGCATAAGATTTGGGCCGGAGCCTGAGGCAGGTGCCAAGGATGAAAGAGAATATGTTGATATTGAAATTAAGGGATCAGAGACAGTTGCTGAAGCCCTTGCAAAATTCAAAGATGTAAAATCTGAAAGTGGCTATGGCTTAAACGCAAATTTTGATTCAAATCAGGGACGTATCTATCTGACATCAACTACTTCCGGTGAAGCAGGAAGCTTTTCAATAGACTATAGTGCGACAGACATGAATGTGATTTTTGCTCTGGGAATGAATAATTCCAATGACATGAGATATAATGCCGGTGAGGATGCTCAGATTACTTTGAATGGTCTCGAATACAAGTCCAATTCAAATACGTTTGATATCAATGGTCTCACAATTACTGCCAAGCAGGTAGCTTCAGACATAAGCCTCACAACTGAAGATGACACCAGCGGTGTATATGATATGGTTAAGGGATTCCTCAAGGAATATAACGAACTCATCGGTGAGATGGCTACATATTACAATGCGGAGAGTGATAAGGAATATGATATCCTTACCGCTGAACAGAAGGAATCCATGACAGAAGAGGAAATCGATGAATGGAATAAGAAAATCGAGGACGGTCTTCTTTCAAAAGATGCAACTATCGGACGTGTTATGCGCGAGATGAAGAATATTATGCTCGGCAGTTTTGACATGGGTGAAGTTGATAAGAATGGTAAACCTTTTAAGACATCTTTTGCTTCATTTGGAATCGCAACGAGAAGCTATTTTGAGACAGAAGAGAATGACAGAGGCCAGTGGCATATTGACGGCGATGAGGATGACGAGTATACAAGCGGAAAAGATGATAAATTAAAAGAGATGATAAAGAATAATTCTGCGCTTGTAAGCAGCTTCTTTAAGCAGATTTCTAAAAATATGTACAGTAAAATCGGTGATCTTATGAAATCAACCGAGTTTTCAAGTGCATATACATTATATGACGATAAAACTATGAAGAAGCAGGTAGATAAATATAAGACCCAGCTCAAGGAAGCTCAGGACAAACTTGGAAAGGTTGAAGACAACTATTACAAGAAGTTTTCTAACATGGAAAAAGCTATGACAAAGCTGAATGAGCAGACTAATTCCCTGGCTGGAATGCTTGGAACAGGTTGATTTTAAAGTTCGAATTCTTGTGGGCTTTTTCTCTTTGGCCCACAGGAAGACATTGTTTTCTAAAAGTATAACGACAAGATACAACACGGAGGTGAATTCTATGCCGGTAGCAAGGAATCCTTATGCGAAGCAAATGAATCAGTATCAGAATACAAGAATTCAGCAGGCTAAGCCTGAGGAACTTACTCTGATGCTTTATGAGGGTGCCATAAAGTTTTGCAATATTGCCATTATGGGGCTTGAGAATAATGACGAAAGAAAGTTTACAACATATCTTTTAAAGGTAGAAAACATAATAGACTACCTTAACAATACCCTCGACATGAAATATCCTGTTGCAAAGGATTTTGAAAATGTTTATAACTATCTCATGAAAAGGCTTGTTGAAGCTGATCTTCATAGAGAAGAATCAATGGAGATCATGAACGAGGTAAATAAGCATATTCATACCATGCGTGATACATGGGTAGAGGCCTGCAAGATAGCTAAGGGGCAGGCACCTGCACCTAAACCGGTTCCTGCGGGGGCGTAAAGAACTGTAGCTTTTAAATGGCTAAATGTATTTGTCAGCTTGTCTGACGGATGAGGAATAATGGGGATCACACGACTGAAGAAAGTGGGGAAGATAAAGTGACAGAGTCATATCTGGACATGATGGAAGAGAGCCTCAGGGAAAAAATAAAAGTACTTGAAGATATAATTAAGGAAAATGAGGCTCAGAAAGAAATACTGGAAAGTACAGTAGCATTTGATGAAGCAGGATTTGATGAAGCAATTAGTCGCAAAGGCGAACTGATAGGGCGGATTGAGAATCTAAATGACGGATTTGAAAGCTTGTACGAACGTGTAAAGGCTGAACTTCAGGATAATAGAGATAAATATAAAGAAAAAATAGCTGTTTTTCAGGATCTTATAAGGCAGATAACTGATTTATCAAGTTCAATAGAGGCTGGCGAAAAGCGCAACAGAGCGTTGGCAAAAAGTTATTTTAGTATGGCCAGGGATAAAATGAATCAGGGCCGAAGATCTTCACAGGCAGCTCTTGATTATTATCTTACGATGAACAAATCCAGGATTACACCGCCTCAGTTCTATGATACGAAGAACTAGGTGATAATGTGAATGAATTTCCGATTGTAAAGGAATACGAAAATAGAATAGTAGAGATACTTTTATGTGAGGATATTACAGAGTGCTTTGATGAAATGTTACAGATCGGGGCAAGGATAATCAGCGGAGCGCTCTCGCCTGAAGGTAAGAGAGAGCTTGCTGAGCGTATCAGAAAAAGTATCTATTTTCTTCCAACGGAAGATACACCGGATATGCTGCGTCATGTAGCATATCTTCATTTAATGGTGCGCCTTACTGAGAGTAAGGAATTTTACACAGAATTCCTTTCTTATGTAGATGGCATGCGCATTGATGAACGATATAGATTTTTCTTATTAATGCAGGCAAGATATCTATCATATCAAAAGCCTTACATCATTACGTTTGAATCAGACAGATTATTCCATAAAATTTATAAAAGAAGTAAACAATATTATGCAGATATATTAGGTAACTTTGGAAGTTATCTGAAATTATCCCAAAGAAATGCAGGACAGACAGTTATTCTGACACAGCAGTATTTAACTGATACCCACAGGGAGACACATATCACTAATCTCATAGCACAGGAGATTATGATAAGTATGTGCCAGAATGTTTTCATAATAAATACTAATGATCTGCTGCCGGTTACAAATGTGGTGCCGCTCTTTGGAATAGAGGGGCATAATTCCATGCAGTACCTTGCAAATGCCAACAGCGTTTTTGTGAGAGGTCTATCAGTACCTTATTTTCAGTGTGATGACAAGATGCCATCACCTGACGAGCTTAAGATAATACTTGGTACATTACGAGAACTCAGACCGGAGTATATTATCAGCTGTGGTGATCATTCAATAACAGCTTCACTGGCTGCAAAGATTGTTCCCGTAATTCCGGGATATCAGATAGCACCTGATGATAATCCACAACATATCAGGGAGAATCTTCTTAATTACAGAAGAATGATTGAGGAAAAGAGATTTTGGCAAATTCGTTTTAAAGTTAGCGAAAATATGATAAACTGAAACGTGAAGGATTACGGAGTAATCGTGCCAATATTTATAGTAGGAGGGAGAGAAAATGAAAGTAAATACCAGGATTTTTGGAGAAGTGGATATCGAGAATAGTAAGATTATAACAATGCCCTTTGGGCTTGTGGGATTCCCTGATCTTCAAAAATTCGCACTTATCCATGACAGCAAGAAGCCTGTAGGTGCATTGTGGTATTTACAATCTATGGATGATCCTGATATTGCATTACCTGTTATAGATCCTCTTACGATTAAACCGGATTATAATCCTCAGATTGAGGAAAGTGACGTTGAGCTTCTTGAGCCACTTACAGAGGAGAATTTACTTCTGCTTGTTACAATTACTGTTCCTGAGGATATTACAAATATGACTGCTAATCTCAATGCACCGATCCTCATTAATTCAGATACCGGGAAGGGTGCACAGATAGAGATAGTATGGGGAAAAGAGGAATATATAACAAAATATCCTATATATGAATATTTGAAGAGCAAAAAAGAAGAAAAATAGAAATTAGCTAATTATTTATAAAACCATCAAAATGATTGTAAAAATTGCTTTACGCACCATCATTTTGATGGTTTGACTATTTATGAAAACGATAAAAATGGGAAGGACTTTATTTTAATTTATAAATAATTTATATTTTTTTTGAAAATAGGGGTTAACTTTATGATAGTCCGTCCGATATAATGTATGTAAGAACACATATGCATTTATTATGTGGCACGGAACGCAGAAAGATGCATTAGTGTATATAGTAGGATAGGCATTGAGAAGTAGCCTAGGAACCTGCTCAGATGTATATCCGAATCTGATACAAAATTCATTTTTTACTACGGCAAAAGGATTTGCCGCGTACACAAACAAGGAGGTATATTATGGTAGTACAACACAACGTGACAGCGATGAACGCTAACAGAATGCTCGGAGTAACAACTGGTTCACAGTCAAAGTCAGCCGAGAAACTCTCATCAGGTTATCAGATTAACCGCGCAGCAGATGATGCAGCAGGGTTATCAATATCCGAAAAGATGAGAAAGCAGATCAGAGGTCTGGATCGTGCTTCAACAAACGCTCAGGATGGTGTTAGTTCTGTACAGACAGCAGAAGGTGCACTCACAGAAGTACACGATATGCTGCAGAGAATGAATGAACTTGCAGTTCAGGCAGCTAACGGAACAAACAGCACAAATGACCGTCAGTCCATCCAGGACGAGATCGATCAGCTGACAACCGAGATCGACCGCGTTGCAGAGACAACCAAGTTCAACGAGACATATTTGCTTAAGGGCGCTACTGGTTACAGAGATAAGTACATGGTAGGTCATGACGCTGGTCTTGATGGAACACTTGCAGATGGTCTTGATGCAGGAAAGACAGCTACATTCACAACAACCATCGATGCTAATACTGATGTTAAGATTGCAGGAAAAGATTACCACGTATACGAGAAGGCACAAGATGATATCGATAAGCTGCAGAAAGATATCAAGCTGGGACAGGATGCCGGAAATACTGCATCTGTATCAATCAATGGAACAACTTATGTTGCATCTAAGAGTTATGAAGCTAATACAAACTACATAAATGATCAGATTGCAAAGGCTCAGCCAGACTCTGATGGAAAGATTACTCTTAAAGATGCAGATGGAACAACACTCAAAAATGCTGATGGAACTGAGGCTAAATTCAGTGTTGGTATTTCTGCAAATAAATTGACAGCTGCACAGCAGAAGGCAATGACGACTAAGTCAGATGGCACATCTGTTGTAAAGAATGATATCTTCAAGTATGGTGACGAAGAGTTCACAGTTGAGCAGATGAAGGCTAAAATCGTTGATGGTGCGAAGGTTTCCATCACTGATGAGAATGGCAATGAGCTCACAAAGGGTACTCGTCAGGCAGTTGATACATCACTTGATAAGAACATCTCTGTTGCTACGGCAGCAAATAAGATGGCATCTGCTCTTAAGCAGGCTAACCAGATTGGCGTTGATGCAAGTAACCAGAGTAAGGTAAAGGTTAACCTTACAAAGGATAGTGGCACTGGCAGAACTGGTCTTAAGGATGATGAAATCAACAAATCTTCACAGAAGATTACATTCTCTATCCAGAAGAGCTTCGCAAAGGTTTCCAAGGATCTTGGACTTCAGCTCCATGTAGGTGCTGACGCTGATATGACCAATAAGATCATGATCAACGTAGAGGCCATGAGCGCTAAGAACCTCGGCGTACAGAATCTGAATGTAGTAGACAGCACAGGTGTTGCCGCTACATATGCAATCGATGCTATCGAAGATGCTATCAAGAATGTATCTAACCAGAGATCCGCACTTGGTGCGGTTCAGAACCGCTTAGAGCACACAATTAAGAACGTTGATAACGTAGTAGAGAATACCACAGCAGCTGAGTCCCGTATCCGTGATACAGACATGGCTTCCGAGATGGTTTCCTACAGCAAGAACAATATTCTTGCTCAGGCTGGTCAGTCTATGCTTGCACAGGCTAATCAGAGCAACCAGGGTGTTCTTTCACTCCTCGGCTAATTTAGTTAGCAAATTACTAAAGTACATTAAGTACACCATAAAGAGAGCTCTCCCGAAAGGGAGGGCTCTTTTCAATAGTTGTAACGACATGGTATAATTTTCAGTATATTAAATGAAATGTTAGACGATTTAATGCGGTGATGGTTATGGCAAGTTTAAAAGAATTGGGAAGACAGGTAATAAAAAATAATGATAAGGCTGCAGACACTATTTACCAGAGAAAACCAGGTGGAGCCGAAATGATTGCACCTGTTATGAAGCAGCTTGTTATGTTTACAGAATTACTGGTACAGAGCGGCAAGATAGATTCCAATAATGCAGTTCAATTACAGAGGTGGCAGGCAGATTTTGGGAAACTCGCAGCTGCTAATGAAGCAGGTGACCTGATATTGGCAGCGGATATAATGCATCATGATCTGAATAAACAGATAGAGGAATGGATTAAATAAGGAATATGATTCAAAAGAGCGAAGAAATAAGAGAAAAGAACTTCAAGGCATTTGAAAAACGATATGGGTTCAGGCCACAGATTGCTGCGAATGAAGACAATGATTACAGGATGGAACTCGCGAAAAATGGCGACCCCATCCTTTTTATTAAGGGAGCAACGCCCGATGGCAGTGATCTTAGAATGAACAGTGAGTATGACCCGGATTATGAAGCCCAGCGTTGGTGCGAGAAATTTGAATTTATAAATAGAAGGACAACAGTTCTTTTTTTTGGTTTCGGAGCAGGATATCATCTGCGGGCACTGATACGAAAAATGCGGCCTGACACTATGTTTTATGTGTTTGAACCTCAGGAGAGCCTGTTTTCATTTATCTGTGGATTCATAGATATTGTTGATCTAATAAATGATAGTAGGGTGAGTCTCTTCGTAAATGAAAAACAGAGAGGATTGTATGTTAACAGCGCAATGATGGACGTTGTTACATTCAATTCAGAGACAGAAGGGATAAAAACGCCATTTTATGTAGAAGATAAGCAGTTTTTGGATAGCTGTGAAGCAGTGTCCGGAATTATGAGTGGACAGCGCAATTACCAGAGAGAGCGTGGAAGAGCAAGCCTTAGATGCAGAATATATGCCTGGACTCATATGAGAGATGCAGCTATTTTAAGGGATTTAAGAGCGGTATTACCGGCTGATATACCTGCAGTGATAGTTTCTGCTGGACCATCACTTAGTAAAAATGTGGATGTTCTGAAAAAGATAAAAGGGCATGCATTTATCATGTGCAGTGACAGAGCACTTGGTGTTCTTGATGCGCATGGTATTGAGCCAGATGTAGTTTTATCAGCTGAGCCGGTAAAGGATCCTTCATTTTTAAAATATAAGGTAGCAGATAATATACCACTTTTGTGTTCCATGCAGGCAAATAGTGAGGCACAGGAATTATTTAGAGGACGGTGCATATATTTTCATGCTCTTCATTATGAGAATGAATTGTTTGGAGAGAGGGTTGAGGCGGATTTAGAAGGACTGGACCTTGGAGGAAATGTGTCTGGTGCGTGTTTTGTAGCCTGTGAAAAACTGGGAATAAAGACTATAATTCTGATTGGTCAGGATATGGCATATCTGGATGGGAAACACCACGCGGATGATTTGGAATCCGGTGGGGATGATGCGAAAAAGTCAAAGATAGTTGAGCTTCCGGGGGCTTTGGGAGGCACAGTTATTTCCTGCGGAATGTGGAGAGAATTCAGGGATTTCTTTGAGCGGAGAATAAAACTTAATCCTGAGCTTCACGTTATTGATGCAACTGAAGGGGGCGCACTTATTCGAGGATCAGAAGTTAAGACATTGGAAGAAGTTGCTGATGAATTGAGTTCAGAAACCTATAATCTGCCTGAGATGATAAGAAATATTCCAAGGGCTCAGACAGAGGATGAATATAAGGAAACGGTTGAGGAGCTTAAAGCTTGGTGCACTGACCTGGATATGATAAAGAAAAATGCGTCAGAAATAACGACTCTATGTGAACAATTGCTGAAGGTGTGTAAATATCAGGATATAAATGACAGAAAAAACAAGAAAAAGCTGGATAGACTTGATAATCTCAGACGTGAAATTTACCTAAAAACGGTAAATGCTCTTTTGGAGGAGTTTTGGGTGGAGGATGTGTATTCAATACCTGATTATCAGTTTGTTATCAGAACAAATGAGGAAGCTATACCGGTTTTTGAAACAGCAATAAATTATTTTTCTCATCTTCCGGAAAACTGTGACAGTTTAAAAGAGACAATTTTGGAAGCAATTAATGCTTAGAGTGAAATAATATTAGAACAAATTTATGATTGGCATACTATATTAACTGATTGTGCAAGGGTAAAATTTCAAATTTTTGAATTTTTTTATTCATTTGTATAAAAGCTCAAAGCCGCATGGATACTGCGATTTTGAGCTTTTTGTATTTTTGTTTTTGCATTTTTGAAATAAAAAATCAAAAAAATTTCAAAGAAGGGGTTAAGTAATCGAAAAACCGAACGATATATAGAGTGTAAAAACAAATACAAACATCGTCAAGGATGATCGATGTGGGAGCGCACTCAACTTAATAAGAAACTTTTTAATTTGAATTTTTTTATCAAGCAGGCAGTCTCTGACTATACGGATTATAGGATGAACTGCACCCACATGGAGGTATAATATGGTTATCCAGCATAATATGACGGCGATGAATTCTAATAGAATGCTTGGCATTACAACAGGTGGTCAGGCAAAATCTTCTGAAAAACTTTCCTCAGGTTATAAAATAAATAGGGCAGCAGATGATGCAGCAGGACTTTCAATTTCAGAAAAAATGAGAAAGCAGATGAGAGGTCTTGATAGAGCATCAACAAACGCAGACGATGGTGTAAGTTCCGTACAGACAGCAGAAGGTGCACTTACAGAAGTACACGATATGCTCCAGAGAATGAATGAGCTGGCAGTTCAGGCAGCAAACGGAACCAACAGTGAGACAGATCGTATTTCAATACAGAATGAGATACAGCAGCTCACAACAGAAATCGACCGCGTTGCAGAGACTACGAAATTTAATGAAACCTACCTTCTTAAAGGATCAACAGGTTTTCATAATGTATATATGAAAGCGCATGACGCAGGTCTTGAAGGAGTTCTCGGAGATGCAGGTATTAAGGCATCCTTCAGAATGGATATCAAAGACGACAGTAACGTAAAGATCGCTGGAAAAGAATATCACGTATACACAGACGATGATAGTATAGCAAGTATCCAGCAGGCAATTCAAAGAGTAGCAAACATAGCAGCTGACGGATTTAGCGTTGAGTCCAGAAGTCAGATGTGGCCAGATGGAATTGAGAATCCTCCGGCTGGAAAGAATGCATATGAATACGATAAGATTGAAAAAACTGAGAAGGATGGAATCACAACATATACATCCTATGATAAGAATGGTAATGAGATCGAATCCTGGAAGGATAAGATTCAGAATAGAAACGGCGAATGGTCAAATAATCCTCCTGGAACCAGAACTGATGGAATAACATCTGTAGCTTATGCAAGGGCTTCAATGATTAAGCAGACAGTTGTAATAGATGGAACATCATATGTAACTGCACTTGATTCTTCAACTCATACAGAAGTTGTTTTCAAGTTTGGTGAGCAGGAATTCTCAGTTGAAGAAATCAAGGCTAAGGTTAAGGATGGAACAATCGTATCCGTATCAGATGGTGACTCAGAGTGGCCAAGAACCGCTGTAGATGAAACACTTGATAAGAATATCCATGTAAGTACAGCAGTCTCAAAGGTTATGGATGCACTTGTACAGGCTAACAGAGTAGGCGTAGATCCTTCTAAACTCAGTGAAGTAAAAGTTACTCTTAAACCTACAAGAACAGCAGCTTATGCAGATACTACCGGAACATATACAGGCGGTATAAAAGATACAGGCGATCTCATTAACGGTGTTGATGATGTATTCAACAGAGATCCTAACGAGAAGAATGCAAGATGGACCAAGGCTGATGATGGAAAGACCAGACTTACCGGATATGTTGGAGCAAAAGGCGGCACATATGTATTCAGTATCTCTAAATCAACAGCTCAGGTTGCAAAAGATCTTGGAATCAGTCTCCATGTAGGATCTGATGCAGATATGACTAACAAGATAGGAGTAAGAATTAAGCCTATGACAGCAGCTTCTCTTGGAATCCAGAATCTTACAGTAGCAGATTCTACAGGAATTGCAGCAACATATGCAATCGATGCTATAGAAGATGCCCTTAAGCAGGTATCAGAGCAGAGATCAGAACTCGGTGCAGTACAGAACAGACTTGAGCATACAATCAAGAACCTGGATAACGTAGTTGAGAATACAACAGCAGCTGAATCCAGAATCCGTGATACAGATATGGCAGATGAGATGGTTACCTACAGCAAGAACAACATCCTCGCACAGGCAGGACAGTCAATGCTGGCTCAGGCTAACCAGAGCACACAGGGTGTTATGTCACTCCTTCAGGGTTAAGCTGAGAAAACCTGATGATATCATTTCGAATCTGATTCGGATGTGTTACGAAAAGCTCGCAAAGCAAACGCACTTAAAACTAAATTCAATCAAAATCAATTATGCTGGGGCGCTCTCCATGATGGAGGGCGCCTCTTTTATCATATAGGAAATTCCGTTGGATTTCCTATATGATAACAGGCAGAAAGTTGAGCAGGAGGCTAAAGTACTAAATGATGCAACAGCTGGAATGTATCTTGATTTTTCAATGTTTTTCCAACTGGCAAATTGCTATAAGAGGAAGCTTAGCGATCTTAATGGGAAAAGTATAAAGGCAACTGTGACAGTACCTGCAAATCTCCTCACAACAGAAAAGAAGAGAACCTTTTATCTGGTAAGCGTGCATAACGGAGTGTTAAGAATACATGGAAGTCTTGAAATAAATATCGCTGTGGCGATATAATACTGCTAAAGGAGAAAGTATATTATGAAAGAGACAATTTACCATGGATCAGATCATATAATTGAAATGCCGGAGTATGGACTTGGCAGTATGAAAAATGATTATGGCAGAGGATTCTACTGTACAAGAAGCCTTGAACTGGCTAAGGAATGGGCTTGTGGCAGGGGGAACAGTGGGTATGCTAATGAATATGAGTTAGAGATGGATGGATTAAAAATTCTTAACTTAAATGAAGAACCTTATAACATTCTTAACTGGCTGGCAGTTCTGACCAAGCATAGAACATATTGGCAAAACAGTAGTATTTCTGCGGATGCAAAGAATTATTTACAGGATAATTTCTATGTAGATTTGTCTGAGGCAGATGTTGTCATAGGCTATAGGGCAGATGATTCATATTTTACTTTTGCACAGGATTTTGTGGCAGGTGCTATTTCCTTGGAAAAATTAAAACGGGCTATGCATCTTGGAGAACTTGGCGAACAAATTGTACTAATAAGTAAGAAGGCATTTGAAAATATAAAATATATTGGTAGTCATGAGGCAGATGTTGATATTTACTACAATCAGAAAATGGAAAGGGACGGCAGAGCCAGAAAAGAATATCGTGAGGAAAAACGTTCTGCTTCTGAAATAAGTGAACTATATATGTTGGATATTATGAGAGAGGGCATGCAAAATGGAGATCCACGCTTACGATGAAATGTATATCGAATCTGCACAGAACATAATGGGACATATGTTTGATTTTGCAATTAATGAAGTTGGTATAGATGCGGATAAATATGCCGGTATGTTTGCAATTTCACCAATTGCCATCCAGATGGAAAAGGGAAATCCTACCTATGTAGCCGGGAAAACCGGCCCTGAGATAGTCAGGTTGGTTTTAGAAACTGCAGGTTATAATGTACCTATACCGCAGGATAAAATGTATATTGACAGAAGCCCTGAGTATTGGGGAGGATGGGTACTTTCCTACTATCAGTGGGTTAGAGATTTGCATTTTTCCTATATTTTGAAGGCTGTGCATTTTTCTGAATTATTGAGAATGTATCCTGTTTTTCATGAAATGGATATTATGAAGTTTGTTGAAGAGCTAGATTACAAACTGCAAACATATTATCCTGATACTGCTTTGAAACGTTATAGAACCAGACTGGGAATATCACAAAAAGAATTATCGATTAAATCCGGAGTATCACTAAGACAGATTCAACTTTTTGAGCAAAGACAAAGAGATATAAGGAAAAGCCAGGCAGAAACTGTTTTGCAACTTAGTAAGGCTTTAGGCTGTGATATGAAGGATTTGATAATGTGAAAGGGATTTGTCTGAGACAGAGTATGGAAATGAAGATGGCCGAGGATGAAATTCGAGGAAAAGGAAAAATATACCCCAAAGGGTATAAAATAATACAAAATGTCAATATTACACCCAATAAGGTATAAAATAACTAGTATGAGTTGAAATTATACCTTATAGGGTGTAAATTTGTATTATGAATAAAATAGCAGAATATATAAAAACAGAACGAAAAAAGGCAGGTTTAACTCAGGAAGAATTTGCACTACGTGCAGGTCTTGGGCTTAGATTTGTGCGTGAACTTGAACAGGGAAAAGAGACCGTACGCATGGACAAAGTTAACCAGGCACTCGCCATGTTTGGAATGGAAGCAGTCCCAGGGGAATTATCGCGCGATATAGATGTTTGATTGAAAATATTTACAGGTGAAAAATTATGAGTAGAAGAGGCAAGGTTTATGTTCAGGGAATTCCGGTGGGAGAAATATCCGAAGAGGATGATGGTTACTTGTTCAAATACTATGAGTCATATTTACAAAATGAAGGAGCATTAGCCGTAAGCTTGACACTACCTTTGCAAAGTGAAGAGTATAAATCAAATGTCTTATTCCCTTTTTTTGATGGGCTCATACCAGAGGGGTGGCTTTTAAATGTTGTAGAGCGGAATTGGAAGGTAGACAGTAAGGATAGATTTGGGTTAATGCTTGCATCGTGCCGTGACTGTATAGGAGATGTCTGTGTGGAGGCTGTTGAATGAGATGTTTATGCTGTAATAAGGAAATAAATATTGCAGATGCGGAGTCGGTAAGAATAGGATGGCATAAGAAATGTGTAAAAAAATTCTTTGGTACAGAACATCTTCCGGAATTGGATATTGATGATGAAACATTAGAGAAAATGGCAGATGCAGCTGTAAATAAAGGGCTTACTATTCCCGGAGTCCAGAAGAAACTATCTGTTCATTTAAGCAGAGATGCCGGAGTATCCAAACTGACTGTAATAGATTATCCAGCAGGATATATCATTAAACCGCAATCTGCGATTTATAAGTATCTGCCCGAGGCAGAGTTCATGGTAATGAAGATGGCCGAGGCTATGGGTATAAAAACAGTACCTTGCGCACTTATCAAGACAGATGGCAGTTACACCTATATTACTAAAAGAGTTGACAGAAATAAGAGCAAAATGCTGGCTATGGAGGACTTTTGCCAACTTTCTGAAAGAATGACAAGTGACAAATATAGAGGCTCCTATGAAAACTGCGGAAAAGTTATAAAAAAATATTCACAAAATATTGGAATTGATTTGGCAGAGCTATATTATAGACTCTTGTTTTGTTTTGTGACCGGTAATTCCGATATGCATTTGAAGAATTTTTCACTTATCGAAAATGCTCCTGGAAATAGAATATATGGTTTATCACCTGCATATGATTTATTACCAGTGAACCTACTTCTTCCGGAAGATCTGGATCAAATGGCATTGTCATTAAATGGTAAAAAAAGAAATATCAGGAAAAAGGACTGGATGATACTTGCTGACAATTTTGGACTTACGGAAAGAGTGGCAACAAACTTGATCGGTAAAATCAAGGGTGCAAAAGATGTAATCATTAATGAGATAGGATTCTCATATTTACCGGAAAAAATGAAGGAAGATATGATAAAAATTGTAGAAGCTAGAATGGCAGTGATTTAGAATTAGGCTGTGATGTGATGAAAAACGAAAAGTTGATATACAATTTCGGTCAGCGTATTGAATTTGTACATGACTTTAAAAATTTCCATATAATTTCAAGAATTTTGTGAAAACTATGGTATAATATTATTATATTTTTTAAAGTTTGCACCGTGACAACTTCAAATTTGATTTTTGCTTTACAGGATTGCTTAGATGTAATATTGCAAAGAAAAAAGAACAACAGTCAGAAACAAATTAATAGAATTATTAACCACCGTAAAGCAGAGATGAAATATGAAGCTGCTATGCGGTGGTTTTTATATTATGGTATGTTAGCGTTTTCGATTGAGGGGAGAAAATGATACAACTTGGCATGATCGGTACCGGAAGAATTGCCGGTAGAGCCGTTAATGAAATAAAAGAGGTTGAAGACCTCTGTCTTTTTTCTGTATTTAATCCCAATAAAGAACACGCAGAAGAATTTGCAAAAAAATATAATATTGATCACGCATATGCTGATATAGATGAATTCCTTGAAAGTGTTGATGCGATTTACATTGCTTCGCCGCACGGAACACATTATGAATATGCTAGAAAAGCACTGACAAAGAAAAAGCACGTGCTCTGTGAAAAACCAATGGTACTAAGCGGCAGTGAAATCAGAAATCTTTATGAAATAGCTGTAACTAACAACATTATTTTGATGGAAGCTATAAAAACAGCTTATTGTCCCGGATTTCAGAAACTTGAAGAGGTAGTAAAAAGTGGTGCTATCGGCAGCGTAATTGACGTAGAAGCAGCATTTACAAGACTTACAGATGGAAATGTAAGAGAACTTACTGACATAACAAATGGTGGGGCGTTCACGGAATTTGGCAGTTATACTATGCTTCCGATATTTAGATTTCTGGGCACAGACTATAGGCAAGTGTTTTTTCATTCAATTCCTGTTAAGCATGGTGAGGGTGTGGACGGCTACACAAAAGCTATATTTAAATATGAAAATAAATTTGCCACAGCAAAGACAGGACTAACTGTTAAAAGTGAAGGCCAACTACTGATATCAGGGACAAGAGGATACATACTCATTCCATCACCCTGGTGGCTTACAAGATATTTTGAAGTACGCCATGAAGACCCGAAACAAATTGAGAAGTATGAATGTGAATTTGAAGGGGATGGCTTAAGATACGAATTTAAGGAATTTTGTAAAAGAATTAGTCATGACACAGGAGAGATACCGAAAGGCGTAGAACATAATAACTGTCACAATGATATAGAAGAACTACTTAATCGAGAGAAGTGCGAGGCAGTAGCACGGGCAGAAGTCTTTGAAAAAATGCTGAAGGACAGATGAGGGACATAAATGGCAGACACCTGGTACGTGGTTCAGGTCAAGAGCGGTGATGAACACGAGCTTAGACTACTAATAGAAAACCGGAGCGGCAATGACCTGAAAGGGAAATGTTTTGTGCCACTTTATGAAGAAGTAAGAAGAAGTGGTGGTAAGTGTAACATATATTTCAGAAGGCTTTTCCCGGGATATATATTTGTTGAAAGTGATAATCCACAGAACATATTTGAGAATTTAAAGAAGGTCCCGGAATTCACCAAACTCCTTGGAACCGTGGAAGATGATGGGACTAAGTTATTCATACCAATTGGGGATAAGGATAGAGAATTCCTTCAGACACTTTTTACGGATGGAATGATGCATGTTAGCTATGTTCATATGGCTAAAAATGGAAGAATAGATAAAATTGTGGGGCCTTTGGCAAATTACAAAGATCATATAACCAAATTGGAAATGCGTCATAGAATGGCCGTAGTTGAAGCAGAAATGTTCGAAAAAAAGAGAAAAGTACGATTTGGCTTATGGACAGATGATGATCCCACTCTTCCGCAATTGCAAAGGCAGTTAGATATATTCGACAACGATGAAAACAATAAAGGAGATGTGCTTACAGGAACTGTAGCTATAGATATCGGAATCCACGTTGGCGATAAAGTCGTCGATGAAACCGGAATATATGGTGAACAGATCTTTACAGTAGAAAAAGTAGATGCGAAGCACAGAACCGTGATTTCTTCATTTGAAATGTATGGGACTACCGCAAGAATAGAGCTTAGAGCAGATGATGTCAAAGTAATATAACTCAAAATATTATAAAAATCTAAAGATGGTCCGATATATATAAGAAGTAATAAGTATTCTTGTGGATAAAGCAGTGAAAACTCATAAGAATCAGTAGTAACTGTGATATAGGGTAGAGGGCACGCCAATGAAAAAGGTCATAACCTACGGTTCATTTGATTTATTTCATGAAGGACATTATAGGATTCTCGAACGTGCAAAGGCACTTGGAGATTATCTTATTGTGGGTGTGACCACAGAACATTTTGACAGGCAAAGAGGAAAACTTAATCTGGTTGACTCAATAATGACCAGAATAGAAAATGTGCGTCACACAGGCTTTGCAGATGAAATCATAGTTGAAGACCATGTGGGGCAAAAGGTTGAAGATATTCAGAAATATGGAATTGATACCTTTGTGCTTGGGTCTGACTGGGAAGGAAAATTTGATTACCTGAAAAAATACTGCAATGTGGTCTATCTTGAGAGAACCCCCAATATATCATCTACCTTCCTAAGACATGACAGAATGAGGCTGATCAAGCTGGGAATTGTTGGGACAGGCAGAATAGCAATAAGATTTATAGACGAGACCAAATATGTTTCAGGTGTGGAAGCAGTAGCGGCATACAATCCGGATGAGATAAGTCTTAGCAATTTTGCTGTTAACTATCCGGTTCTTACTTTTTCAGATTATTTTGATGAATTTTTAAATGAAATAGATGCAGTATATATAGCATCGCCTAACGAAACCCATGCAGACTATGTCAGGAAGGCTATATTGGCGGACAAACATGTACTGTGTGAAAAACCAATGACCTTTACTTATGATGAAGCAGTAGAGCTTTACGGACTTGCCCATGATCATGGAGTAGTCCTGATGGAAGGAATCAGGGCTGCGTATCTTCCGGGATTTCAGCAACTCCTTACAGTGGCTACAAACGGGAGCATAGGAGATATTTGTGACATAGATGCATGTTTTACACGAATAGGCATAAAGAATTCCAGAGAAATGTCAGATGCAAAATATGGTGGGGCTTTCATGGAATATGGAAGCTATACATTGCTTCCGATATTTAAACTATTTGGCACAGAATACGAAGACATAAGGATTGATTCTATTCTAGGTGAAGGCGGAATTGACAGATTCACGCGAGTACAGTTTTTATACAAAGATCGAATGGCTACATCAAAAACCGGAGCCGGGGTAAAGTCTGAAGGACAACTTGTAATATCAGGGACAGAAGGATACATAATTGCTCAATCTCCCTGGTGGCTCATTCAGAGTTTTGACGTGAGATACGAGGATCCTGATAAGGTAGACCACTATGACTCACCATTCATCGGTGGAAGTGGATTTAGATATGAAATAGCAGAATTTATTGGCAAGATTAATAAAACAAGCGGTAAAGATTACAAACTGACATCCCAGGAATCAATTGCTATGGCAAAAGTCGTAGAAAAATTCATGGGAATTCGAAGGCAGCAGCAAGGCTGGTAGGTATTTTTAAAGAAATAAAGCAGGCAGCAGGGCTTGAAGATAGGTATTTTTAGATGTAATGCAGGCAGTCAGCTGTTAGATATTTTTATGAAGCATTGTAGGTATCAGGGCGGTTATACTGACGGTGCCAAGGATGTGGACATATTGAAGGGGAGGTAGTTACATCAAAAGGTTGATGTGATGTGGCGAAGCTCGGTCAAAATGCGTAATCAAAATACAACTTGACAACAGCAAAGTTAAAAGATAATATGATTACTGTTCAAATGCCATAAAGGTATCCGGGCAAATCGCTCAAATAGTTCCATGTATACTACAGATTATTGGGGATTGTTGTATGAAGTTTTGTTCTGCTTATTGCTTATTTTAGTAGTGAGTAAATCTGATTAATTCTTCGTCCTTTATGGTTATTTGAATCGAAATAATCATAAAGGAGGAAAGATGGAAGAAGGAAATAACATTAAATGGCATCCGGGATTTTATGCAGGCATGGAATTTGGATTGCGTCAATACAGACAAATACTAAAATTCACCCCGGAACATACGCTTGCTAAAGAGCCTATAAAAATGGATCTGTTGATTATAAAAAAGAATAGTAAGATCATAATCAACAATGCTATAGGCAGAATATTCAGTACATACAATATAGTGGAGTATAAAAGTCCTGAGGATAACCTTACAATAGATGACTTTTATAAAACTATTGGATATGCATGCTTTTACAAAGGATATGGTGAAAGAGTCAATCAAATTGATGTTTCGAACATGTCGATATCAATATTTAGACATAAACACCCTTATAAGCTCTTTAAGATACTTAGCAAATTAGGAGCTTTGGTTGAAGAGAATAGTAAAGGTGTGTATTATGTTAATGGAATTATAAATATCCCTACTCAGATTATCGTTGTTGATGAATTAGAAGATGAGACTTTTTTAGCGCTAAAGATAATGACTAAAAATGCAAATGAAACTATTATAAGAAAGTTTATCAATGATTCAACTGCAATCAACAATAAGGCAGATCAGATAAACGTGGATGCTATTTTACAGGTTAGTGTATCGGCCAACTATGAGCTATATGAGAGAATAAGGAGGGAATCGACTATGTGTGATGCATTGAGAGAACTTATGAAAGATGATATAGAAAAAGAAAAGGAACAGGCAGTAGAGCAAGGAATACAGATATTTATTGAAGATAAGCTTGAAGATGGCATAGCAGAGGATGTAATTTTAGCTAAATTACAAAAGCTGTATAAACTTTCACCTGAGAAAGCAAAAGAATATTATGATAAGGAGGTGAAAAAGTGACTTTAACAGCAGAAGATTTAAAAGCAATAACTACGATAGTCAGGAATGAAGTAAATGAAGGAATAAGTGGACTAGAAGAACACGTAAGTGGGTTAGAAGATCACATAGGTGGATTAGATAATCATGTAAGCGGTTTGGATAGCCGTATAAGTGGTCTGGAAAATCGCATAGGTGGTCTTGAAACTCGCATAGGTGGTCTTGAAACTCGTATGGATAATGTAGAGTCAGACATAAAAATAATCAAAGTGGATTTACTGGAAAACAATATTATTCCCAGACTTACACATATGGAGCAATGTTATTTAGACGCATCAAACAGATACATAAATAAATCTGATGAATTCGATAAGAATATATCCAGAATAGGTATAATAGAGAATGTAGTTACAAAGCACTCTGAACAGATTCAGGAATTACAGTTAAAACAAGCATAAACAGGAAAATTAAGCGCAGCATAGGCTGCGCTTTTATAATACAAAAATGATGACTTTTTGTGGGCAAAAGCGGAAATCGCCCGCAAAAATCCTGCCTTCGGCAGGACACGCCCCTCGCTTCGCGAGGACCTGGTCCAATACGATTCCCGTTTTTCTGAGGAAAACAGGAATCTATACATTATTAAGAATTTATAGGTATATCTTCGAATGAACAAAACAAGAGGAGAACTATCAAGTTAACTAAACTGAATTGAACACTCTACTAACTATGTTTATAATATTACTTTAGATGTAATAACATTAAAAGGAAGGCAGATTATACCTAATGGGAATGTACCTGGATCCAGGAAGTGAGAGCTTTGTAAAAGCTATCAAATCTGATATATATATAGATAAAACCGGATTACTTGATATATTGAATTCGAATATTGGAAAAGAGAAGTGCTTTTTCGCAGTTAGCCGTCCTAGGAGATTTGGCAAATCTATGGCAGCAGGAATGCTGGATGCGTATTATAGTCTTGGTTGTGATTCCAGACAACTGTTTCAGAGTTTAGAAATCAGTAAGAAAGAGAACTTTGATATTCACCTGAACAAATATCATGTCCTTCATATTGACATGTCTACTTTCTTGAATGACGCAAAAGAGGGTGAAAATCCTGTCGACAACATGAATGATACTGTGCTGAATGAATTTAAGGAGGAACATTCAGATATAATAGATGAGACGATTACTTCCGTTCCTAAAGCTATCGAAAAAGTCTGGAAGAAAGATGGAATAGGATTCATTATTATTATTGATGAATGGGACTGTATTATTCGTGATGCAAAAGATGATAACAAACTAATAGAGTATTATTTAAAATATCTTCGTGGCTTTTTTAAAACGGAGGAAGCTAAAAAGTTCGTTGCTTTGGGATATATCACAGGAATTTTGCCTATAAAAAAATATGATGGCGAATCTGCGATGAACAATTTTAGCGAATATACAATGATTTCGCCCAAAAATCTGGCGCCATACTTTGGATTTACAAGAAAGGAAATAGAGCCATACCTGGAAAAGTATGATATGGAATTAGAAAAAATAGAGAAATGGTACGATGGGTATGAAATGGAAACGCTTAATGCGGACAGAACCAGATCCTATGTTCATATGTACAATCCAAATTCTATAGTAGATGCTATTACTTTTAATAAAGTCGAATCCTATTGGAAAAATACTGCAGGATTCAGACAACTAAATGATTACATTGGACTAAATAAAGACGGACTTAAAGAAGCAGTCATCCATATGCTTTCAGGAGAAAAGATTCAGGTTGATGTTAGTACATTCCAAAATGATCTGACTAGTTTTTCATCAAAGGATGATGTTTTGACGGCCTTGATTCATATGGGGTATTTGGGATTTGATTCCAGGACGAATGAAACTTATATTCCTAATGAAGAAGTCAGAGAGGTATTTAGCAGTGCAATAAAGGATAGTTAAGCGCAGCGATAGCTGCGCTTTTATCATACATAAAAACAGGAGAAATAGTGTACAAACTAGGCTATACGCAAGGCGTATATGATATGTTCCACATAGGACATTTACACATTATAAATAACGCAGCAAAGAGGTGCGAGAAGCTTATAGTTGGTGTTAATTCCGACAGTCTTGTTCAGCAGTACAAGAACAAGATAACAGTTATTTCGCAGGAAGACAGAGCTGAGATTATCAGAAATCTCAGAAGCGTTAATGAATGTGTAATTGTCGACACACTGGATAAAGTTCAGCTATATGAGAAATACCATTTTGATGCAGTATTTATCGGCGATGACTGGAAAGGTGATGAAAGATGGATACAGACTGAAAAGGACTTGAAACCATATGGGGTGGACGTTATATATCTGCCACACACGCCGAATATATCCAGTACATTGCTAAGAGTAGAGGTTCCAAGAAGAGTGGACGAGATTTGACTTTTTGTGGCTCCAATATGATTAACGTTTTTGAGGAAAAATAGGAATCTAAATAGTATTACGCCAAAAGAGGAATAATCAGATGACAGTAGATAAAGATTTTTGCATGAGCTCATATTTAGCCTTTAGATTTGTTGTTGATGAAGAGAAAATCTTCAAAAGCGGTTTAGCTCATAAGGAACACCAGCTAATTCCGGAAGATAAAAAAAGACCATGTAAAACTTCAGAAGATATAGACCGTAACATACGAGAAATATTAGAACAACTGGATTTAAGCAAATGCGGAGTTCTTCTTAGCGGAGGAATTGACTCGGCTATACTGGCATCATATATGCCCAAAGGTACTAAGGCATATACTGCCAAGTGCATAGGTGAGAATGCAATTGATGAAACCATACAGGCGAGAAAGTATTGTGATAAATATGACCTTGAACACATTGTGGTGGAAGTAGGCTGGGATGACTATGAAAACTGTATGAACGAACTGGCTCTTTTCCAAGGCGCACCAATAATATCCAATGAACCTCAGGCATATAAGATTGCTAAAAAAGCCAAAGAGGATGGAATAGAGTGCATGATACATGGGGATACCGCAGATACAGAATTTGGTGGCATGAGCCTAATGATGTCAAAGGACTGGACTTTGGAAGAGTGGATAGATAGGAGTATATATATAAAACCTGAAACAGTATTGGTAAATCCCAGTGACATTTATTACATATATGACAGATATGGCAAGAAGGGCGAGATAGCTGACAACGAAAAATTTATAAAAGAAATCTATTCCATAGCAACTGCTGGAGCTCTCACATTAGCTTGCAGAAGCATAGGACTGGATTTCATAGACCCTTACGAAGAATTAAAAATGTCAGAACCATTGGATTTAAACAGAGTACGAAACGGAGACAGCAAGTATCTAATAAGAGAGCTATTTAGAAAAAGATATCCGGATTTTGAAGTTCCTGAGAAAAAGCCGATGTCAAGGCCTGCTGAGGCGTGGATGCGTAATTGGAAAGGCCCTGAGAGAGGTGAATTTATCCCGGGGTGTGCTGAAAATATGAATGGTGAAAAAAAACTACTGCTCTATAGTCTTGAGCGCTTCCTCAACCTTATAGAGGATTAAATATAATGAATAGCTCTTTTTCTGAGAAAGTATACATTTTAGGCAGAAAGGTAAAAGCATTTATATACGGAATTCCTTTTTCAATATGCCGGATATTCCCAATAGATAAGAACAAGATTGTTTTATGGACTGTGGAAGGCCAGGGCGGATATGGATGCAGTCCAAAATATATAGCAGAAGAATTGTTAAAACAAAGCAGAGAAAATAAATCAGATTACAGACTATATTGGATTCTTACAGACACAACAAAGGAGTTTCCAAAAGAGATAATAAAGGTAAAGGATAGTGTATGGAATAGGGCATACCATATGACTACTGCAAGGTTTTGGATAGGAAATACCAGAACCTTCTATGGAACAAGGAAAAGAAAGGGAACTACATATATTCAAACATGGCACGGATCACTTAGCTTAAAACCTATAGGTAAGTATCGCGGTGAAAACTTTTCTAAAATGGCCTATCTGGTTTCAAAGGCTGATTCTGATCTTATAGATATACTCATCTCCGGAAGTGACTATTGCACAAAGATGTGGAGAGATGGACTTTTCTATGATGGCAGGATAGAGCAGTTAGGCATTCCAAGATGCGATGTTCTAATTAATGAAGTAGACAAAAAACACAAGCAATTCAGAGAAGAATACAATCTTCCTAAGGACTGCAAAATAGTCATTTATGCGCCAACATTTAGAGGTGGAAGCCAGGGCACATTCAGGTCGATAAATGAAAATGTATCATCAATTGATTTTGATAGAGTGATAGATGCATTCGAAAAAAGATTTGGAGGAACATGGTACGTCTTTTTAAGACTTCATCCTCAGCTATTGAAATACACGGACAAGATGGCAGTAAATACCAAAAGCGATAGGCTTATTGATGTAACAGTAAGACCAGATATGAATGAGATCATGGCTGCTACGGATGCAATAATAACAGACTATTCGACTGTAATTTTTGAAGGATTTCTTACAGGACAACCGGGATTTATTTATGCGGATGATTTGGAAGAATATGTGAGGGACCGTGGAAATATGATGTTTGAGCTTAATGAGATACCGTTTAGTATAGCGACAAATAATGATGAACTTATTAATAATATTCTAAAGTTTGATGATCATGAATATAGAAGTAAGTCAGAGAGTTTTATAAAACAAAATGGAATTATGCATGATGGTAAGGCTGTAGAAAAAACGATTAGATTACTTAACATATGAGCATGAATGAAGGGTATACAGCTGATAAACTAATTGATAAGTTGAAAAAACAGAATTTTTATATCTATGGAACAGGATTTGTAGCTGAACATTTTTATGAAGCTTTAAACAGACTTGAACTTAGCAAAAATACTGTTTCATTTGTTACTACCCATAATCAAAACAGTGAATATCACGGGATTCCAGTAAAGAGCATAAAAGATATAAATGATGATCTATTGATATGTATTGCGGTACATGAAGCTAATTTGAAAGAAATTGTAGAAGTGCTTAATGAAAGGGGACTAAAAAATTATGTATGGATATATCCATTTATTTTTGACATGTGGTATGGAGAACCGATAAAAAAAGGAGTTTTAGTACCAACTAATGAAATTCTAACAACTTGCAAAAATGATTATAGGATAGTGATTCGAGTGTTGGCTATTGAAGAATATTATAAGATAAACAAAATTGGTTATTCAATATATATGAAGGCGCAACAGGTACATAGTAGTCCAGATACAGCAAGGAAAAGGTTAGAGCAATTTATAAAACTAATTGCTTCTTGGGAAGATAGCGGATATTCAAACGATAGCAAATTAAAGATAGATGAAAACAATGAAATCTTCGACGGAGTGCATAGATTAGCATTGGCTTATTATCATGGTATATCTAAAGTAAATTGCGATATTTATAGAACATTAGACAATAAACCGTATATTAACGATGAAGTAAAACTTACTGAAAAAATAATAGAGGAAATAAATTACTATAAAGATGAGAGGGATGAGCTTAACCAATGCCTTTATAAGCTTAGGAATGATATTCAATAAAGGTGAAGGGTAATTTAATAATTTTAAAGTGATAAGAGCGACAAAATAATTGGATTATGTGAACTATATAAAAGCTTATAGTATACATATAATGCGGATTACAAATTCCTAAAATATTATGGTTAAAATTAAGAACATTGGATCAACAAAGTTTAAAGAATACATAAAGAACAAGAAGGTAATTGTATTTGGCGCAGGTAGATCTTTCGAATCGTGTGTAGAAATATATTTTTTGGACAAAGATATTGAAATTGTGGTTGATAATAATCCTTCACTTTGGGGGCATTATTTTTCATTAGGAAGTAAGAGCTTTCGTATAATTTCAGTGGAAGACTTGATAAAAAAAGTTCAGCAGCTTGATGATTATGTTTGTTTCATTAGTAGTGTATTCTACGCAGCGGAGATAATAGATCAACTTGATAAAATACCAGAGTTGGATGGATTAGAATGTTTTCTAGAATTATTTATTAGGAATACTAGGGAGCCTATAAAGGAGTACAGTTTTAGCAAAGGGCAAAGAAAAATACCGAGAAAACTTCACTATGTATGGTTAGGAAAGAAGGAACTACCAACCGAGTTTAAGGAAAATATAGAGACGTGGAAACATTTTAATCCGAACTTTGAAATAATTAGATGGGATGAAAATAATTTGACATTTTCAGATTGTGATTATCTTCGAGAAGCATATGAGTGTAAAGCATGGGGATTTGCATCTAATTATATTAGATTAAAAGTGATTTATGAAAATGGCGGAATTTATCTGGATACTGATGTTGAGGCAATAAGTTCATTTGATAAACTACTGAATGATGAAGCCTTTTTTAATATGGGCTGTGCAAATAGGATAAATAATGGATGTGGTTTTGGGGCTGTACCTGGAAATGAAGTAATTGGTGAAATGTTATCATATTATGATTCTATACACTATGTAGATTCTAATGGTAAACAGAAAAAGCAACAGGCACATACTATTTTAAATAAAATATTACGAAAAAATGGATTTCAAATAATTAATCAATATAGTAAAAATGAGAATGGAGTAGTGATATATCCTTCTGAGGTTATGTCTCCATTGACCATAAGTGGTTTCCCAGATATGTTCTCTGAGAAAACAGTATCCATTCATAAAGAGCATGGTAGTTGGAAAAGCGTAATTGAAAAAGAGGGTTTAAAAAAAACACTTTTACTAATTAGGAGAATAATCGAATGAGAGTTTTGATATTTGGTGCAGGAGAATTTGGGAGAGCATTAAATTGTTTTTACCAAAATGACAATAGCGTCGAGGTAGTAGGCTTTGTGGATAATGCTTTTACTGATAAAAAAAAGATAGATGGAGTAAATGTTTTTCCACCAAAGGTTGTTAATGAAATAAGCTTTGACTTGATTATTATAAGTAACTCAAAAGAAAGTGTACGTAATGATATTTTCAAACAGCTAGTAGCTTTATCGGTTCCAAATAACAAAATAAAAGTTTTAATGGAAGACTTAGAATTAAAAGAAAAAGTGTTTGTTTTATATAATAGATATGATGAGAATAAAGACCCACGTGTTATATGGGTAAAACGCTTTGCAGAATATGCAGAAGAGGAAAAAATACGTGGGTCAATAGCTGAATGTGGAGTAAATAGAGGGGAATTTGCTCAATATATGAATACTTTTTTTAAATATAAGAAATTGTATTTATTTGACACTTTTGATGGATTTGATATTCGAGATTTAGATCATGAACGTCAAATTCGAGATAATGATTTTTTGCATGGTAAATTTAATAATACAGAGGGTTTTAAAGCTACTAGTGAGAGGATAGTTATTAACAGAATGCCACATAAAGAGCTTTGTATTTTAAGGAAAGGATACTTTCCTGAAAGTAGTCGAGGAATAGAGGATGAGTTTTGCTTTGTGAATTTGGATATGGATTTGTATAAACCAATGCTTGCTGGATTGGAGTTTTTTTATAATAAAATGGTCGATGGGGGAATTATTCTTCTACATGACTATTTTTCCAAGGAACTTTCAGGTGTACGAAAGGCTGTCAGAGATTTTGAAGTGCAAAACAATATGAGATTAAGGCGTTTTCCTATAGGTGATAATTGTAGTATTGCTATAATAAAATAGACTAATTGTTAGAATAGATTTGATTGATAATTGGAGTTTGATTTGGTAAGGATAAGTTTAGATGACATACAGAACAGCGGAATTTTTATTTTGGGGACAGGAAAAAATGAGATACAACGAGATTACATTAAATGGTGTTTGTACTATATATTCAAAAATGCAAGACGATATTTCGAAAGAAATATTTATTGATAGGTTAGCTTTTTCTGTAGGAGAAGGAATACAAAAAGCAACTAGAAAACTTATTTTAGATAATGAGTATGTTAGAAATATCATACAAGCAGCTATGAAAAAAGATAAAGTTGTTATTTTTGGAGCGGGTAAAATTGGTCAGAGAATTGCCAATTTATTTCCTGAAATAAGTATTGAATGCTTTATTGATAATAATCCTGAGAATGGAGACTTAAATGGAAAAAAAGTGAACAAAGCAAGTGAGTATATTGAAAATAACCTATCGAAAGTATATTTGGTTAGCTCAATAAAATATGGAGAAGAAATAGAACGGCAGTTGCTAGAAAAAGGTGTCAGTAAGAATAATATTTTGAATATTGGAAAAGGTTTTTTTACAGCATTAAGGAATCAATACTTTGATTTACCCTTCATTACATGGAACAAAAACGAGATATTTGTAGATGCTGGCTGTTTTGACGGTGAAACAAGTTTATTATTGCATGAGTTAATAAAAGAAAAACTAAAGAAAGTATATGCATTTGAACCTATGGTAAATAATCTAGAATTATGTAAGAAAAGATTAGATACAATAGGAGCTGACTATAGAATAATATCCAAAGGTCTGTGGGATAAGCAGACAGAAGTGTACTTTCATATAAGTCATGGTCAATATCACATTACAGAAAAGAACATTGACAGTTCATTTAAAATATTGACGACAACTATTGATGATGAAATAGTGCTAGAAGATGAAGTGTCTTTTATTAAAATGGATATTGAGGGTTCAGAACTGCATGCTTTGAAAGGTGCTGAGAAAGTTATAATGAAAAATAAACCTAAGCTAGCTATTTGCGTTTATCATCTTCATGATGATTTTTATAGAATTCCAGAGTACATTCTTTCACTCAATCTTGGATATAAATTATATATGAGACATTATGGTAGTAACTCATCTGAAACAGTATTATATGCGCTGCCTTAAAACAAACAGTTTAAGTATAATTATCTTTCTTAATTAAATTGATTAACAACTATAACAAAACCAGTGATTTAGAAAATAATGAAGGGATCTAATATAAACCTTTTTAGAATTCTAGTACTACTACAAAAGTGTGATTGTGAATTCGGAGAAATACTTGTTATTCTCAGTAATAGGTTATAGCATATCGACTATAATATAATGCTTGTACAGTTTTGAGGTGGGTATGAATAAGAATAATCGTAAAGATATTAAGAAAATGATTTCAATGGCAAAAAGCGAGGATTGGAAGGTTTGCCTTTATGGCATTGGGAAAATAGGTAGAAACTATGGGTATAGTTTACTGGAATATGTGGATTTAAAGCCAAATTATGTCTGTGATGCAGACAAAGACGTGCTTGATTCGTTTACGGGAGATGTAATTAAGATTTCTTTGGAAGAAATTTTGTGCATAAAAGAAGATATATTGGTCTTTGTATGTTTGGGAGTTAAGTATGTCAAAGAAGCATGCACTAATCTAGAAAGAAACAAGTATTTACACATAATTGATTTGGATTCTTATATCTCAGAAGATATGGTAATAAATAAGTTTTATGGATTTGATTTACAAAAGAGGATAGAAACAAATCCCAAAATAGCAGTTTATACGTGTATAACAGGAGGGTATGATGACCTAATTGAACCTAAGTTTATTTCTGATAATTGTGATTACTATTGCATTAGTGACAGAAAGGGAAATGATACATCTATTTACAGATATTTAGATGTTGATGAAATTAGAAATATACATTTATTAGCAAATAAAGAAAAGAATAGATATTGTAAAACGCACGGGAATGTAATTTTCAAAGAATATGATTATTCAATTTATATTGATGGGAGTATAGAGATAATAGGAGACATATCTAGCTATATCAATTGTTGCAATGGCACAACCGGTTTAGCAATATTAAAACATCCCTGGCGCGATTGTATTTATGAAGAGGGAATCAGAATATCATTAAGAAATATCGTAGATAACAGAGCCTTAAATAATTTATTTAAAGAATATTATAAGGAAGGCATGCCTCTCCATTATGGACTTTTTGAATGTAGTATTATTGTTTCCCATCATAAGAATGAACTTGGCAATAAAATACTAGAATTGTGGTATCAAGAATATATGAGACATAAGCTTAGAGATCAATTTTCTTTACCATATGTTTTATGGAAAAATGGAATTAGTTCAGATTCTATTGGCTGGGTAGATGATGGGAGAGATGTCAGAGAAAGTAGCATAGCAAAAAAAGTTGTTACTCATTAGATTCCGGGATACATATATATGATAATGAGTTCGAGAATGTAAAGAAGATAATTAATGAAGCATTTGCAGAGCTTTTTCCAAACAAGTCTTGTTATGAAAAGTAAGATAGACTGACAGGGCAAAAAGTTTATGAAAAAATGCCTATATTAAGTTAATGAATCATTTGATTTAAGTACAAATAAATTTAATTATACTAATAGTGCTGCAATAATAATTTGGGAGAGGATAGATTGGTTTGGTAGAAAATGATTCTTTGGAATTGAAGCGTAATAAATGGATAGTTTGGGGATGTGGAAGAAATTGCAAGGTTGCAATGACTGAGTTAAGAAATTTAATTGATAATGTGCCTTCAAATATTCAAGGCTTACTTCCTGAAATTGATTTCTTTATAGATACAGATGCAAATAAGCAAAATAAACAGTTCATGGGGAAGAGTGTAAAAAAGCCTGATGTATTGAAATCAATAAATGAGAATCCCCGGATTTTCATTAGCCCCAAAAACAACAAGGAAATACGCGAACAGATTGTGAAAGAGTATCATGATAAGACCTTTGCTTTGTATGATTATACAGAGTTTTTCAAATATATTCATGCAATAGTTATTAATAATATTTCTTATATTATAAACAGTGGTGCTATAAAGAATAACTACTTGAAGAAGTGCTTGATGTATGTAAAGAGTATTCAAGATGGGACATATCAGAAGAATAAACATCTTGATTATTGTGCATTTGTATGTGCACTTAAATTCCTATTTGTTGATGAGATTCAAAAAGTCAATGATATAGTTTCGCAAATCTTTGATGAGAGCAAGAATAATGCTTATGGAAAATCAGTGGCTTTGATTTCTGACAGATTGACAACTGGCGGAGCAGAAAGGGTTACTGCTATCATGGCAACAAAATTGTTTGAAGAGGGGTATAGAGTTTTACTAATTAATCAAACAGAGAGCATGAATGATTATCAATATGCTTCAGGGATTTCTAGAGAGATTATTTATATAAATTTTGAAACAGATATGTATTTATATTTGTGTGAACTAATGAAAATTATTATGGAAAACGGAATTACCTCTGTTTGTTTTCATATACCATATGAAGGGTTGGATTACTATTATAAAGCGGTTTTCTGTAAATTGATTGGCCTTAGGGTGGTAACGCAGATGCATACTAGTGTTTCAAATTTTTTGAGGAGAAGCGAGGGGCTTAGAAGGCATAATGAAATCTATAAAATCAATGACACACTGATTACGTTGTCTGAAAGCGATAGAGAATATTGGGCAAAATATGGTATAAGAAGTGTTTACATTCCTAACCCAGTAAATCCAAACCTAATTAGAGCATATCAGAATAGGTATAGATATAGATACAATATCATATGGGTAGGAAGGTTGGATAATAAAAACAAAAGGATCCTTGATATAATTCCAATAATGAAAAAGGTGATAGAAATTGACCCAAAAGTGATACTTAGAGTGTATGGTGCTACTGTCAATCAAGCGGTACTGGATGAATTAAGACGTGGAATTGAATATGAAAAACTAGATAAAAATATAGAGCTATGCGGATTTCAAAATGATTTAGATGAGATATATGGTGAGGCAGGTATTATGTTATTTACTTCTCCAGGAGAAGGTTTTCCTATGGTGATTCTAGAAGCAAAGGCGTTTTCTATACCTATAGTCATGTATCAATTAGACTATTTGGAATTAGCAAAAAAGAATACTGGCATTATATCTGTTGAGCAAGGTAATGCTGAACAAGCAGCGGAGATGATTATTAAACTGGAAGAAAATCATGAACTGTATGTGAAAAAATCCAAGGAATCTTGGTTAGATGCTCAAAGATTTATCAATTTTGATACGGTTAAGGCTTGGGATGCTGTTTTTACTAGTATGTAGAGTGAGGGGATGTATTTGAGTGAATATTAAAGTTAGCATCATTATTCCAACTTACAATATGGAAAAATATATTAGTGAATGTCTTGATAGTATATTTCAACAAACACTGGATAACTATGAAGTAATAGTTATTGATGATGGCTCAACAGATAACACGCGTGAGTTGATAAGTTCAAAGTATTCGCAGAATAGAATTATTTATATTTATCAAGAAAACCAAGGAGTTGGAAATGCTAGAAATAAGGGAATAGAACTTGCTCAAGGAGACTATTTGCTTTTTATAGATCCTGATGATAAGTATCTCAGAAACGATAGTGTAGAAAAATTATATATGGCAGCGGTTGATAATAATGCTGAGGTTTGTGGTGGAAATGTTATACAGTATGATGGACTGACTGAAAAATTGTTTTATTCAGCAGGAATGGGGGATGATAGTAGTACTAAAAACGGATTTATTGATGCACAAGAGTATTATTATATGTATGGCCATTGGAGATACATATATAAAACGTCACTGATTGATAATATGGAGATTAGGTATTTAAATTACAAGAGGTTTGAAGATCAATTCTTTATAATTAGGGCTATTGGAGAAGCTGGAAAAGTATATGAATTAGACTATCCGGTCTATTGGTATAGATGCGGAAAACAGAAAGTCTTTTCAAAAGATACATGGCAAGAAATCTTTATGGCACAGAGAGATACCATAAAAGCGATGATAGATTATAAAATGAAAAAGATGTTCATGATAAACGCTCCTTTTATGGTGACCCGAATGGTTGGGAAGTACAGAAATGGCATTTTTTCTGACAAGTCAGTATTGTTAACAATTGCAGCAGATATTGATGAGATGATAGATACTTGCGGATGGGAGGTGAATTCATTTACTGATTATTGTGCGATAGCAGAACATATGGATGCTCTTATAAGACTTGAATATAAGAACCGATTGATAATAATATATGGAGCTGGGAGGAATACAGAAAGGTTTCTGGAGAAATATGGGAAGTTATTGAAAAACAGGATAGTAGGGATAGCTACTACTACTGCACAAGGAGAAAAAATAAGCATTTGTGAAATACCCGTGAAAGATATTGGTTATTATAGTAATTATAAAGATGATGCTTTAGTGATAATTACGCCGGCTAAAAAAAATTGTTTAAGTATTTGTAAGACATTGGAAATAGAAGGATTTAGTACTTATATGTGGGTGGATTGTAATTTACTTTGTGAATGATGAAAGAGCTTAATATAAACCATGTGGCATCTTGATCAGATGCCACATGGTGGAGCTGTTTATCAACTCTAAGACGGCTATTAAATTAACGATATATCGTATACTGTTTTATATAAATGCTATTGTTCAGCATACCCTAATTATTTACATATTATTACCGACTGATAAAAAACAACATATTACAAATAATAGTGAAGTTATACCCTTTTCCAAGAAAATCTGTTTGAGGATAAAATATAATGAATCAATCTATCACAGTCACTATAATAACAGTCTGTTATAATTCAGAAAATAGCATAAAAACTACATTGGAAAATATCAAGAATCTTAAAACGAAGAACAGTATAGAATATATAGTAATTGATGGAAATTCTTCAGATGGGACGAAAAAGATAATATCTGAATATGAAATGTATATAGACTATTATGTGAGTGAATTGGATGATGGGATATATGACGCAATGAATAAGGGAATTCGTAAGGCAAGTGGATATATTATAGGATTCCTTAATTGTGGAGATTATTATGATGATAATACTCTTGAAAATGTAATCGATACATTTAGTAAAACGGATGCAGATATTGTTTATGGAAATGTGACAGCAATTCATAATCTTAGAAAGGTTGGTATAAAAACTATATGTGAAGATCCTTCATACATTTTAGAAGGGATGATTGCATGCCATCAAGGAGTATTTGTGAAAACAGAAGTACAAAAAGAACATGAATTTGATACAAGATACAAAATAGTAGCTGATAGAAAGATGCTTATAGATTTATATTTGCAAAATTATAAATTTGTAATGATTAATGAGAATTTAGCATACTATGATGACATGGGAGTTTCATCAATAAAAATTGACTCACTTAGACGAGAGAATAATCTGCTTACATATAGTACGTATCTGAAAATGCCAGATTTATATTTAGGAACAAGGCGAAAGGCGATTGATAGCGTTATACTTAATGTTTTTTTTTGGAGTATTACAGAAAATAAGTATGAAATAGATAATGTGGCTAAATATTTTGCTAAGGTCATTGATATGAAGTCTAAAGTATTCATATGGGGAGCAGGAAAATATGGAGAAACGGCAGAAAAGCTTTTTTTAGATATGGGATACGAGATTGCTGGTTACCTTGATACAAATCCTTCTATTAAAGAAAAGGGGAAATTTCAGGTTATGTCGCCGACTAAATTGGAAAAGGATGATAGGACAGTTATAGTTATTTCTTCAATAAAATATAGTGATGAGATAATCGAATGCATAAAGAAGCAAAGTAACCTAGTAGATATACCATTTTGGGTTTTCCATAAGATTTTGATTGAATATGAGAAGCAAAGTTACAATTTTAAGATTTTCCAAACGGAGTTAGCGAAAGATGAATATTCTATGGCTTTGCAACACAGTTCCAGCAGAGATTTGTGATATTCTGGGATTTAAAAAAAAATATTATGAGGGATGGATTTCAGGGATGCTCAATGCGATAAATCAATATGCTGATATTGATTTATCTTTATGTGTTCCGATTAGTAATTTAGAAAGAATGAAAGATGGAGAAACATCAGATTATAGATTTTATTCATTTCATTCAATTGGAATAGAACATAATAGTAATGAGGAGCAAGTTGAAAGATTCAGCTGGATAATTAGAGATTCAGAACCGGATGTAGTTCATATATGGGGGAGTGAGTATGGGGCCACACTCTCAATGGTTAATGCCTGCGATAGAGTTGGTATTAAATCTAGAGTAGTTGTTCACATTCAGGGATTGGCATCAGCGATAGTTCCATACACTTCAGTTTCCATACCATCGGAGTGGATTAATCATATTGGAGGAAATGGACGTAAGATAAGTGACGATAATGAACAAATGATAAAACGCGGACTGAACGAAATTACTACGTTGAAGGCAATCCAATATGTATTAGGACGTACTGAGTGGGATAGAAGTTACATTAGAAGTGTAAATAAAAGTATACGATATAGATATTGTGGAGAGGTTTTACGAGAGAAGTTTTATAGAGATGATCGTAGATGGGATGTTGCAAATTGTAAGCGGCATTCCATTTTTATTACTCAAGGAGGATATGCTATCAAGGGAATACATCTAATAATCCCTGCAATAGCAATGTTGAAAGAAAAGTATACAGATATTAGAGTTTTCATAAGCGGCAATTCGTCGTTATCCCAAACTGCATCAATTGTGACAGATCCATACAGCGAGTATTTAAAGGCGCTAATGGAGAAATATGCTATTGAAGATACATTTGAATTTATTGGGGCCCTTGAGTCAGGAGAGATGATTGAAAGATATTTAAGCGCCAATATCCTAGTGGTTCCTTCAACAATAGAGAATTCTTCTAATTCCATTGGGGAAGCTCAGCTTCTGGGGGTTCCTGTGGTGGCTTCATATACAGGAGGAACACCAAGTCTTATAGAGCATACAAAAACGGGATTATTGTATCAAATGGATGCAGATTATATGTTTGTTAGTTGTGTTGAACATATATTTGATGACGATGCTTTTGCTATGGAATTATCGCTAAATGAGCATGAAGTTGCAAGGAAGAGATATGATCCTAAAACAGTTAGCGAACAGCTTTATAATATTTATAAGGAAGTAGTGAGTGTATGATAAATTCAGAGTTATTTCTACAAAACGTTGAACCTATAAGTAGAAAGTTTGGGATTGATCGAGGAACAGCGATAGACAGATATTATATAGATTCCTTCTTAATAGATGAATCATTGAAATTTTCATCAGATTATAAGGTAGAAATGACCTTAGAAGTTGGTGAGTCTACTTATAGCAAACAATGCTTTCCTAATGCTATGACACATGACGTTATTAGATACGATAAAGGGCAGGATTTGACAAGACCTGAGACACTAAAAACTAGTGTATATGATGTCTTTATATGTACCCAGACATTTAATTTTATTTATGATTATAGAGCTGCAATAGAAGGTTCATTCCAAATCTTAAAACATGGGGGACTATTACTTGCAACTGTTGCAGGAAATATTTCTCAGGTTTCTAGATATGATATGGAGCGGTGGGGACATTTTTGGGGATTTACTCATGAAGGAATTAGAAGAGCAGTATCAGAAGTATATGGAGAAGAAAATGTTCAAGTGTTTCCTTTTGGAAATGTACTTGCTGCTACAGCTTTTATTCAGGGATTAGCACAGGAGGACTTACCGGATTTGAATCAACTAAATCAGATTGATCCAGAATACGCAATTGCTATTGGGGTTAAGGCGTTTAAGAGATGAAAGCCAGAGAATTACTAAATTATGTAAATAAACATAAGACGATATACTGCTATGGTGCGGGAAAGTATGGAAGATTCATACGAGCTTTTCTTCAAGAAAATGGTATTGATCTGACAGCTTTTGTTGTAACGGATGATCATCAATATGACAAAGTATTAGATGTTCCTGTGATATCTGTTTCTAATATTGAATTTAAAATACATGATGGAATTATAATAGGAGTAAGTAAAAGGTATAGAGACCAATTATTGGTCGAACTTAACCATAGGAATATAGACGACTGTTTTATTGTTTATGAACATATGATAAGTGAAATAGAGTCAGAGCTGACATACAGAAGTTGGAACAAGTTTTGCAATCCCATTTGGGTATTATATTATCATAGGGTTAATTATTTAAAAAGCGATATATGGAAGCTTTCTATTACTCCAGAACGGTTCGAAGAACACATTAGATATCTTGTGAATAACTATGATTTAATTAGTATAACTGATATTACTAAAGGAGTTACAGAACCTTCTGTAGCAGTGACGTTTGATGATGGTTATGCAGATAATTTGTATTATGCGCTTCCTATACTTGAGAAATATAATGTTCCTGCTACAATTTTTGTTTCAACCGGTAATATAGATACAAAAAAAGAATTTTGGTGGGATACATTAGAGCATATTATATGTAATAGTACTATACTTCCCGATGCTATTGAATGGAAAGGGAAGAAATACATTACTAACAGTGTAGAAAGTAAGTTGAATACATGCTTTGAAATGCATCCGATCCTAAAAGGGATGACTCATGTAGAACGCGAAAATGAATTAAAATGGATGGCAGAGAAATACGATGTGAAGAGTGTTAGATATGATGAAAATCGTATTTTGAGTAAAGAAGAGTTAAGAGAGTTATCTAAATCAAAGTATATAAATATCGGTGCGCATACAATAACACATAGTTGCTTAAAAAATGAGTCAGAGCATGAGCAAGTAAATGAAATAGTAGAATCTAAAAAGAAACTGGAAGAAATAATAGGGAAAAGAGTAACGTGCTTTTCGTTCCCTTTTGGTGGAGAAAATGATTTTTCGTATAAAACCATATCAATTTTGAAAAACAGTGGAATTGATATGGCATTTACTACGAAAAGTGGTCTAGCAGATAAAGCTTCTGATAATTTCACAATTCCAAGAAACTGGGTTCAAAATGATATGACTGTAGGAAATCTTGAAAGAATGATGATGAAATTAGTTTTATTATCTGAATAGAATGATGAGATTTCAAAAATATGGGGAATGGCTGTAGCAGAAGAAACATGTTTGATTGTGGCAATGGAATGATTATGGATAAATTTAAATTAACTACACCAATAATTTATATTATTTTTAATAGACCAGATTGTGTGTCAGAAAGTTTTGCAAGTATAAGAGCTGTACGACCAAGTAAATTATATATTGTAGCGGACGGACCTAGAGATAATGTATCTGAGGATGAACATAAATGTAAATTGTGTAGGAAAATTGCTGAGAATGTAGACTGGGATTGTGAAGTCACTAAGATATATTCTTCTATTAATCTGGGATGCGGATATAGACCTTATAGTGGAATAATGGAAGTTTTTAAAACCGAGGAACAAGCAATAATTATAGAGGATGATTGTGTTCCATCGCAGGATTTCTATATATTTTGTCAGGAAATGCTTAACAAATATAAAGATGATGAGAGAATCTTTTCTGTATCTGGGATGAATTTTGGCATTACAAGTAGTGATGATGCAGATTACTATTTTACTCATATCAATAATACATGGGGGTGGGCTACATGGAGGAGATCATGGGAAAAGTATGATTTCGAGATAAAATCTTTTCCTGAGATGATTAACAGAAATTATCTATCAGAAATATTTGAAGACAGAGATGTAATTAGGTATTGGTATGAATCATTTGATAGGGTTTTTTCTAAAGAACTTACTTCTGCATGGGATTATCAATATTTATATAATTCATTTTTGGAAAAGGGGTTACATCTTTATCCTAATAAGAACTTGGTTAGGTACATAGGGCTTACAGAGGATGCTACACATGAATTTAATTCTAAAAAGGATGAATTGTATAATGCAATTAGCAGAACTGAATCAATGACTTTTCCACTATCAAATCCCCAAACTATAGATAACAATAGAGAACTTGAAAATGCTCAATTAAAGGACATTTTCAATATTTCATTTACTAACAATAATACGTTTTCGCTATGGATGAGTAAGCACAATGATTTATTGAATAATGCACATAGAATCATTATCTATGGGGCAGGTAATTGGGGGAAGAAGTTTGCATTAGAACTAGTTGAAAAGAAAAAAACAAACTTTGAGTTTCTTGTCTCAAAAAAAGATAGAAAAGATACTATGTTTGGAAAAAAAATAACTGGTATAGAGGAATATAAACCTCAGAATGGAGATTTTATAGTTGTTGCACTTACTGAGAAATACCGTTTTGATGTAATAAAAGCATTAGATGAACATAATATCGATCATTACCTTTTGGCTGAAAGTGATTTGGAAATATATTCAAAGGAATGTAAAGAAAAACCATTGGATGGAAAAAAAATACTCTTGATTACATCTGTGGATTATGCGGGTCATGGAAAGAATATTGTCAAGGAATTGTTGAAAATAAGACCAGATATTACGATAGGATGGAAGGATAACAATAACGTTGGTGTTCAAATGAATAATGTATACAATGTTTCTCATGGTCATCCCAGGGAATTTTATGAATATATTTTTAATGCAAAATATTACTTAACTGATACAGGTTGTAAAGTGGTACGAGATGGTCAGATTAAAATTCAAATGAAGCATTGGTCAAGTATCACTCTTAAAATGTTTGGTTATGATGAATTAGAGTATAGGGGGGACAAAAATAAGAATTCGCATGGAGTAAATGGTTGGGATAATATTGACTATTTATTTGTTGGTAGCGAATTTGATGAGAAAACCTGTAGGAGTGGATTTAAGTATAATGGACCAGCCATTTATGTAGGTTCACCACGATCGGATATTCTTTTTGATAGTGATTATGATTATAGTGTGTTAAGAGAAAAATATTCGCTGGAAAATGATAAGAAATATCTTTTATATGCCCCTACTTTTAGGATGAAAAGTGCCGACTCAGATGATTGCATTTTTACAAATGATTTAAATTTTGAATTGTTAAAAGAAACATTAGATATAAAATTTGGTGGAGATTGGGGCATATTACTTAGACTACATCCATTTGTAAGTGAAGAGAGCAAAAACATAAAAATGCCTGATTTCGTCATAGATGTAAGTGATTATTATGACGGAGAAGAACTTGTAGGAGTATCAGATGCGCTAATAACAGATTATTCGAGTATTATGTTTGAACCGGCGTATGTTAATAAACCGGTTTTTTTGTTTGCAACGGATAAAGAAGAGTATTTGTCAAAAGAACGAGGCTTTTATATTGATTATGATGAACTGCCATTTATGATTGCGAAAAGTAACGAACAACTCGGAGAAAACATATTGAAGTTCAACGAGGTGGATTATGTTAAGGATATAAAAGCATTTTTTGATAAATATGGAGTTCATGAAGATGGTAAGGCTGCAAAGCGTGCAGCGGAGTTTATTAGTAGTTTGATACCAGAGTAGAGGTTGTAATATGGAGTCGCTTATTAGTGTAATCGTTCCAGTTTTCAACACTGAAAAGTATCTTGATAGGTGTGTTGAAAGCATACGAGATCAGACATATAAAAACATTGAAATAATTTTAGTTGATGACGGTTCAACTGACTTGTCTGGGAAAATGTGTGATGATTACGAAAGAGAAGAGAAAAATATAATTGCAATTCATCAGAAGAATAAAGGTGCTAACTATGCCAGAAAGAACGGTGTACAAAAAGCTAAAGGAGAATATATCTGTTTTGTTGATTCTGACGATTATGTTGAGAGGGATTATGTTTCTAATCTAATTGAAAAAATTGAAGAGGCGGACGTTTGTACAAGTGGATGTAACTGGGTGCTAACGAATGGTATGGAATTAAAGGAGCAGGATTTTTTTGCGCCCGGAAATTACGAGGAAGAGGAAGCAATCAGATTTGTTCATTCACATATGATATATAATTATGCAAACCCAAGGGATAATTATCGGGGAATGCTTACATATATGGTTGGCAAATTGTTCAAAAAAGATTTGGCTAGCTTAGTATTTAAAGAAATAGATAATAATATCCAATTTGGAGAGGATGTAGTATTTGTTTTTTCATATTTGGTTCGATGCAAGCGAATTACTATAACAGATAAGGCTTTCTATAACTATTGTCATAGGTATGATTCAGCTACACATAAGAAGATGGATCGTTTTCTTGATAGTCTGGAACGCATATATAATTGTTTGTCTTTTCAATTTGCAGGTAATCCATTGGAACAAGAGCTGATGCTTCAGTTGGAATCATACATATATTTTCGGTTAAAAATGGCTCCACATTATCTGAAATTTAATAAACTGATATCTAGACCTGTTTATGAATTTCCTTTTTGGGGCAAATTCATTGGTAAAAGAGTAATCCTGTATGGAGCTGGTAGAGTAGGTATTGATTATTACCAAGAAATAATGAAAAAAAATGAATTCTCTATTGTTGCTTGGATAGATAAAAATTATAAAGACATAATATTTCCATCTATACCTCCAATTAGTGGAATGGATACAATAAAGAGCACTTCGTATGATATTATTGTTTTATCTGTTGGTAATAGGTTGCATAAGAATATTGAAGATGAATTAGTATCTTTTGGAGTGCCGAGGAATGTTATTTTTTGGTTGCCACCGAAAGTAATTACATATTATGACTGAGCTTTCTTTTGACTGTTAGTTTATTATAATCATGAATTTGATGTTGGTTGATAGTATATGAAAACAATTGCAATGTACTTACCACAATTTCATAACATACCAGAGAATGATGCATGGTGGGGAGAAGGTTATACAGAATGGACTGCTGTTAAGGCTGGAAAATCATATGCGGAGGGACACGTACAACCACATATTCCTTACAAAAAAAATTATTATAACTTATTAGAAAAAACTGTAATGCAATGGCAGGCAGATTTATTACATAAATATCAAATAGATGGGTTGTGCTTCTATCATTATTATTTTGGTAATGGACGAAAAATACTAGAGAAACCAGCTGAGAATTTGCTTGAATGGACAGATATTGATATGCCATTTTGCTTTAGTTGGGCTAATGAGAGCTGGATTAGGTCTTGGAGTAAATTTAGCGGAAACACTTGGAACATGGGATGCGCTACAAAAGAGGGGATGGATGATGGGATACTTATCCCCCAAGTTTATGGAAACAAAAACGAATGGGAAGTGCATTTTAATTATTTACTCCCGTTCTTTTTAGATGATCGTTACTTGAAAAAAGATGGAAAACCAATTTTCGTGATATATTATCCGCAGAATATACCAATGCTTTCAGAAATGGTAAGTTTTTGGGAGAATTTGGCCCGAAAAAAAGGATTGGAGGGTTTATACTACATTGGACAAAAAGGATACAGTAAAGAATGCCAAATCAATATACAATCGGAACCAGCTTACTCTTCCAGCTTATATCAAGAGTTATTCCATGATTATGAGGATATATCTGAACAGTTAATATCTAATGCTTATTTTTCACAGAAAAACACTGCTTTTTGTGGCTTTCCGGGATATGATGACACACCAAGAAGAGGCGAAAAGGGAACAGCTTTTCTGGGAAGTTCGCCAGAGCTTTTTTATCTTCAGATGAAGTATTTATATTATCTGGGAAGAATTAGAGGTAATGAGTATACCTTTATAAATGCATGGAACGAATGGGGAGAAGGCATGTATTTAGAGCCAGATGAACAATTTCATTATGCCTATCTTGAAGCGGTTTATAATGCAAAGCAGGATTCATTGAATATTTCCGAAAAAGAAAAGCAGCAAATAATATCAATAATAGATAGAAAGAGAAAAAAAGGAATATGCATACCAGAGGATTACGAAGTATTACAACATAAGGCACGTGTGCTGCGGTTGATTAATAGAATTCTGACTCTTGAGGATAAAGGGAAGACGATTTCACAATATTTTGAAAAAAAATATTCCATTGCGATATATGGTATGGGGGTTGTTGGGAAAACGCTTACAAAGCGATTGATTGCTGAAAATGCAGATATTAGGTATGCAATCGATAAACGCAAGATAGATTATTTAATACCTGTATATGCTCCATCATATAAACTACCAAGAATTGATATGCTTATAGTTACAACAGTTGATGACTACGAGTTGATTTATAATGAATTTTCGGGAAATGACAATATCAAAAGGATAATATCTGTTAGCGAATTATTGGATAGCATAGAGGAAACATAATGAATGCTATGAGCTATGATGAATTGGATCATAAGGATTGTTACATATATGGTGCAGGAAATTATGCAAAACGATTGTATTTTTATTTATGTATTCTGGGAAAACAGAATAGTGTAAACGGATTTGTGGTAACTGATAAATCAAAGTGTGAAAAATATCTTTATGAAAAAAGGATTTATCAGGTAAGTGAGATAAATAAGTTTCTGAGAAATAAAATTGTTTATTTAGCGATATCTCCAAATAAGTCACAGGAGATTTATGAGACTTTAAAAAGAATGGATATATTAGAGGTTAAGCAGATAACACAAGAAGACTATCTATTATTGTCGAGATTAATAGAAGAAGGACTAAGGGAATTGCCAATAAAAAGAAACAGAGTTTTCTTTGATTGTTATCAAGGCGAAGGCTATAGTTGTAATTGTAAATATTTAGCTAAGTTTATTCTTGATGCAAAATTACCGGTTGAGTTAATTTGGAATTTAAAAAAAGGAATTCTTAATAATTTACCATCTGGTATTACTTGTGTGGAACGCTTTTCTCCTGAATATTATGTGAAATTATATACTTCTGGAATAATTATTTCGAATGATAGGGCTGAGGAGGAATTAGAAAAGCGAGATCAACAATATCTAATTGATACATGGCATGGAACTGGACCATTTAAAAAAGTATTTGCATCCATAGATTATGCATCAGAATCATCTAAAATATGGGATAGGAAGAACTTCAATCGAGTAGATCTTTTTGTATCTAATTCAGCTGATAATACATGTATGTTTCGCGAATCGTTTTTGTATGAAGGAGAAATTGAAGAATTTGGAGTGCCTAGAAACGATGTGCTTTTTCAAAAAAATGATAATTATATTAATGAGATAAAAGAACGGCTAGGAATAGATCAGGAATATTTAGTCATATTGTATGCTCCAACATTTAGGGAAAATTCGAAAGATAATGAAAATGAAATTTTGGATGTGGCAAGAATTATAAGTGTGGTATCAGATCGTTTTAAGAAAAAAGTAATGATGTTATACAGATTCCACTATTGGGTGAAATACGAAGGGATTAGCCAAAAGATAATTGATAATAGTTCTAAATGCTGTGATGTTACTGATTATGCAGATGTGATGGAATTACTTATTATCTCAGATATACTTATTACTGATTATTCATCGATTATGTGGGACTTTTCATTGCAGAAACGTCCAGTATTTTTATTTCAACCAGATTTGGATGATTACTTAAATAGTGAACGAGGTTTTTATTGGCCAGTACAAGAATGGCCTTACCCACGCGCCAAAACAAATAAGGAACTTTGCAAAATAATTCAAGATTTTGATAATGATAAATATCAAAGAGATCTACATTTATTTTTTGAAAAAGATCCTTCATTTGATGATGGGCATGCATGCGAACGTTTGAGCTATAGAATAATGGACGTAATAAATAATCCTCAAAAGTATAATAAGTTATAGTTTATGATTTACATGATTATACATATAAGATTTATGAAAAAGGGATTAGAATGATCGGGATTATTGATGATAAACGAAAAAAGTAGTGGAATCATCTTAATGAGAGAGGAGTGCTGATGAGGCTTAACGTTCCTGAATTATGCAATCTTGTCATATATGGCGCAGGTAAATATGCACATGAGTTATATAGGTATCTTACATATGAAGACGAGCAAGATAGAGTAAGTTTTTTTGTAGTAACGGACAGTATTGACCAACCGGATAGTTTATTTGATAAACCAGTTATTAGGTTTGATAGTATAAAGAAAGAATTATCAGATTCCCATGTGTATGTGGCAGTATCGCCAAAGTTTTCCCAAGATATATGTAATTTACTAAAAGAATCAAATGCAAGAAGTGTCGAAGTCATTCCAAGACAGTTTATATTGGAATTAGATCAGGAAATAAACAAAATAAAAGAATCTATGCTTATCAGAAATAACCGGATCTTTTTTGATACTTTTTGGGGCCTTGGATATATGTGTAATCCTAAATATATTGCTGAAGAGATTATTAGGCAAAAACTTGATGTTGAAATGTTTTGGGATATTACGGATGATGCAAATATGGAGTTCCCGGAACAGATTATTCCGGTTAAAAGAGGAAGTATTGAATATGAGAAAGCATTTTACTCTTCGCATATAGTGATTACAAACATGAATACAGCTACAGGATTTAAGAAGAAGGCAGGCCAATATTATATAAATACATGGCATGGCACAGGACCATTTAAAAAGATAGGTAAATTTGTTTATGAATTAAAAAATGATACTAAAAGCTATCAGATAATGAAGCAGAATTACAGTGATGTTGATTTAGCAGTGGCAGCATGTAGGCAATGCGAAATAAATTATAGACAGGCGTTGGAATATGATGGAATTCTTAAACCATGGGGGTATCCTCGTAATGATGTCTTTTTTAGAAATTCGGAAAAGATAATTAAAAGAGTAAGAGAAAAGTTTAATATAGAAGATGATGTTAAGCTGGCATTATTTGCACCAACATTTAGAGCCTCTATAAGAAATAAGAGTAAAACGGTAGCTGAGGCATATAATCTCGAATTGGGAAAAGTAAAAGCATCTCTGGAACATAGATTTGGTGGCAAATATATTGTGGCCTATAGGTTTCATCAATATATATATAGGTTAATCGATGTAGGAGGGTTTTATTCTGAAGGATTAGATGTCACCAAATATCCAGACATGCAGGAATTATTGGTTGCTTCAGATATTTTAATCACAGATTGGTCATCTTCAATTTGGGATTATTCATTAACTTTAAAACCTATATTTTTATATTTTAATGATGCAGAAGAAGCAGAGAGAGACTATGGATTTTATATAAGGCCAGATGATCTTCCATATCCCAAAGGACATACAACGGAGGAGTTATGTAGGGAGATTGAATCATTTAATGAACAGAAATATAAAAATAATGTTTCAGAATTTTTAAAAGAATATAAATCCTACGACGATGGACATGCTTCAGAGAGAGTGGCAAATCATATTGCAGAGCTTATTAAAGAATGAGGGGGATATATGATATCTGTTATTGTACCGGTTTATAATGTTGAACAATTTCTGAGGAAATGTATTGATAGTATAATCTTCCAGGATTATGAAGATATAGAAGTAATACTCATTGATGATGGATCAACTGATGGTAGTGGCATAATATGTGATGAGTATGAAGGTAAAGATTCAAGGATTAGAGTTATTCATCAAGACAATAAGGGATTAGCAGCCACTAGAAAGATAGGAGTTGAGCATGCGAAGGGGGAATTTATTGCGTTTATTGATTCTGACGATTGGATTGAACGTGATTATTTCAAATTTATGTTCAGCTTCGTAGAGGATGATGTTGATTTGGTCACATCAAATAATATCGTTGATGAAAATGGCATATCAATAGATGTGCATGTTTGTGCAAGAGAAGGAATTTACGATTATAGGAGAATAAGAAAAGAAATATTACCTGTACTAATGTGGGAAATCAGGACGGACAGGAGAGCTATATTGCCAACGCTGGGATCTAAGATTTTCAAAAAGGATTTACTTTGGGATTCCATGAAAAATGTGGACGATAGAATAACGATTGGGGAGGATGCTGTGGTAACTTACCCATATATTGAAAAATGTAAGAAGCTGGTAGTTACACATTATATGGGATATCATTACGTCCAACATGGAGCATCAATAATGCATGCCAAAGCACTACAAAACTATGAATCATTGTATTTGGCAAGGAATTACTTAAATGATTATTTTGAAAGTGTAGGAATATTGGAAGATATGCAGGAACAGATAGATAAATATATTTCTGATATGCTTACCAGAGTTACGGTGAAGACATACGGCTTTAATCCTTCGTATTTAAAGGAGCCTTTTTCCTGTAATTCATTGCCTTGGGGAAAACGGATTGTATTATATGGAGCAGCAAAATTTGGAAAAGATTGTTACCGTCGCATTGCATCGAGTAATTATGCAACTGTTGTTGGGTGGCTTGATAAGAATATTCCTGATATTCCTCCTGGACGCGAGGTGAGTCTACCAGAGGAGGTAGTAAATATGGATTATGATTATGTTCTTATAACTGTTAGAACTGAGAGGGTTGCTAGAGAGATAACTACTGAATTAAAAGAACTGGGAGTTGATCCAGAGAAAATTGTTTGGTGCAGACGATAAAAAATACCAAATACGGTGGAATGATTCAGCAATGAAGGAGTTTTCTTATGCAAAAAGTATCTATAATTGTTCCCGTATATAATGTTGAGCAATATTTATCAGACTGTTTAGAAAGCATTTTGCGACAAACCCTAAGCGATATAGAGATTATATGTGTTGACGATGGATCAACTGATAGAAGTTCTGAAATACTAGATCAGTATGCAGGAATTGATAATAGGATAAGGGTATTTCACAATACTAACCATGGGTATGGTTATTCTATGAATTTTGGAATGAATTTGGCTAGGGGAGAGTATATCGGTATTGTTGAAAGTGATGATGCTATATTAGGCAATATGTATGAGGAATTATATCGCACGGCTAAAGATAATGATTTAGATATTGTAAAAGGGAATTTTTTTTATTGTTGGGATAGCCTTAATTATAGATCTGCTTACTATGTTAAAGAATTGAAGGAATGTTATGGGAAGGTCTATACCTCTGAAGACAGGTCAATTCTCTTTAGATTTATCATGAATACTTGGAGCGGGATATATAGGAAAGCTTTTTTGGATAAGTATGAAATTAGACATAATGAATCACCTGGAGCTTCATATCAGGATAATGGTTTTTGGATGCAAACAATGCTTTATGCTAATAGAGTGATGTGGCTGCCTGGGCAATATTATTTATATAGGCAGGACAACGAAGGGGCTTCAATTAAAAGTACAGATAAAGTATTTGCATTGCTAGAGGAGTATAAATGGATTGAAAATAGATTAAGGGGGCATGAACTGAATCCAGATTTACTCATTTATTGTCATCGCTATAGACTAATTAGGCATTATGGTAACTTTTTAAGAATTGCGGATGAACATAAATATGAATTTGCAAGTGCCATAGTTGATGATTACAAAAAATACAAATATGCATTGGAATATGGGTCGAAAATTGATAATTGGTATAAAAATCTCATACAGGATCCAAAAGTTTTTTGTGATGAACATATAGCTATGAAAAAAGAACTAACAAAGGTATTTGATGAAAATGACAAAATTTGGATTTATGGTGCAGGGTTCCCTGGGCAAAAGGTGCAAAGGGTATTAACAAATATTCATTATGAGCATAAGGTATGTGGATATGTTCAAACTTATTGGATTATATATTCTCAAATAGGAAATGTTGGGGTTTGGAATCCTTTTGATCCATCTGTGAATTTGCAGGATGGCATTGTGATTATTGGATATAAAAAGAATGATGAAGATAATAAGAAAGCGAAGATGGTCTTGAAAAAATTAGGTGTGGAAAAAATGGTGGAGAGTGATGATATATTTGACTCATTTTATTCTGTTTATTGAGAGATGGAATATAATGGAGCATGAATGGATGTGTTATGTATGAGCGAGATATTCGAAAAAAACTGAAAAGGTTGGTTGACTGTGGTTATACCAAATTTGTTATTATTCCATATGGCACGGTAGGTCTTTTGGTAGAGGATGTTCTCCATAGGGTGTTTGGCATAGACCCCGTGTACATTGTGGATAATGAAGTATGTAAATACAATGCCAAAGTAATATCAATAGAACAGTTTCAAAGATGTGATACAGATGCGGCTATTCTGGTCACAACAGAAAAATATGAAGTGGAAAAGGAAATTAAAACTGCCTTATGCACTTTCATTAAAGGTGATAGAGTGTTTTCTTTAATGGATTTACTTACAGAGAGTAATTCGCAGGATCATAATAGTATACTTGGGGATCCATCTAAGATTATAAACTCTTCAATTAACTTTGTAGGTAGAAATAATATTTTGTATTGTGAGCCTGGTGTTGTTTTAGAGAATGCAACATTGAATTTCAATGGGGACAACTCGTTGGTGTATTTGGGTAAAAGTAGAGGTTCTTATAAACTTAAAGTAGAGCTTTATAATGATTGTGTGTTTAAAATTGGTGCTGATAGTTCCATACATAATCAAATGGTAGTGATATTATCTGAGCAAAGACATTGCATAATTGGAAAAGATAATATGATATCATGGGGGGTCATGATTAGAGATTCTGATCCACATTTATTGTATGATACTGAATCTAAAAGAAGAATTAATTTATCAAAAAGCGTTTATATTGGCGATCATGTTTGGATTGGGCAAAATAGCCTTATTTTAAAAGGAACACAAATTGATTCTGGAAGTGTGATAGGAGCTTCTTCTGTGGTTGCTTCTAGGCATGTGACATCCAACACTGTGTGGGCAGGAAACCCAGCTCGAAAAATCAGAGAAAATATTTTATGGGATAGACCTTCTGTGCATTTATGGAAAGAGGAAATGACAGATGCTTCATTATCATTTGATAATTATTTACAGTATATAGGCGCAGAAAAAAAGAATGCTGATGACTTTGTGTACAAATACAATGAAGATGAAAGCTTGGATTATGATGAAATAGACAAGAAACTAAATGAGTGTACATCAGCAGAAAAGCGACTTGGTTTTTTGATAGATTTAGAATCAGGTATAAAGAAAAATAGGTTTGCTCATAAGTACATTTGAGATATAAAATACTTTTTGACTATTGTCAGTATTACGTCTTTGGATAATCAGATTGAATATGATTTGATTGTTATTTGCTATGGTCAGAATGATATAAATGAGAATTTTGGTATATATTATGAAGCTCTAATTAGGGCGGCGAAATATCGATATCCCAGGGCAGTAGAATGTTTCTTTTTTTGTGATGATGAAGAGTTTGCTATTCTGAAGATAATGTTCGATACAGGTAAGAACATAGAGCGAAAAATTGGATATGTAAATAACCGGCTGGATGGCAAGATACTGGATGTTCATAGAGAGATTAAGGTCGTTTTTGGCCTTAATTCAAATGTTTAATAATTTAGTTTAGGACAATTTGGTGAATATGAATGAGACATACATTTTAAAAGAACTAAAAAAAGGCCTTATATCCTGGTATGATTTCAAACCGGGTTCTAAGATTCTGTATATAGGTGGCGCAACAGACGCTGCAGCAGAATATCTTATTTCTAAAACGGGAGAGGTTTTTGACTCTGAGGGAAATCAGATTGGTCAGAACCTCTCTGTTGTTATTGCACCGATAGAACAAGCTATTTCGTATGAGTTTTGTCAGAAATATAGAGGTGTATTTGATTATGTGATAAGCGTAGGGACTGTAGAACTGGCACCTGATTTACAGAATACTTTTGCTGCAGTCAAAACTGTATGTAATAAAGACGCTATCTGTCTGTTTGGTATGAATAACCGTATGGGAATACGATATTTCTGTGGTGATAGGGATTTATATACAGACAGGATTTTTGATGGAGTTGATGGATATAAGCATGCATATAACTCTGAAACAGATAGCTTTAAAGGCAGAATGTATAATAAGTCAGAGATTAAGAAGATGCTTGCTGAATGCGGAGTAGTACAGAGTAGGTTTTATTCTGTTTTGTCTGATCTTGACAATCCCATAATGCTCTTTGCAGACGGATATATTCCCAAGGAGGATCTGGCTACAAGAATTTATCCTATTTGTAATTCTCCGGATACAGTATTTTTGGAGGAAGAAAATTTATACAAATCTTTAATAGAGAATGATATGTTCCATCAGATGGCCAATGCCTATCTGGTGGAATTTTCATTTAATCAATCAGCCGTACTGTCGGACGCATTGCAGATTACCAGTACAACTATCAGAGATCCGCAAAATGCTATGATGACAGTTATCTATGATGACTATGTAGAGAAGATAAATGTTTATCCGGAAGGAAGAACGCATCTTGAAGATATGATTAAGTATGCGGAGGATTTAAATGATCATGGCATTAAAACTATAGGTATGGAACTTACTGAGCGTGGCCTTAAGATGCCATATATTGATGCTCCTGTTGGACAGTTATATCTTAAAAATCTCTTTTTAAATGATAAAGATGAATATCTCAAGGCTATGGATAAATTCAGAGATATTATTATGAATTCTTCTAAGATTATTAGAGATGATATAGGACAGGGAACAGGTGCAATTCTTAAGTATGGATATCCGGATTTGATACCTTTAAATAGTTTTTATATTGATGGAGAGTTTGTTTTCTTTGATCAGGAATTTAGGGAAGACAACTATCCCGCTAATGAAATAGTATACAGACTGGTTACTACTTTTTATATGGGAAATCTTCAGGGATCGGTTAGCAAGGCTGAAATGTATGAGAGATATGGTCTTACTTCCAGATTAGAGGAATGGCGCAAGATGGAAGGTGCCTTTTTATCAGATTTAAGAAATGATGGCATACTTAAGGATTACTATAAGCGTGTCAGAAGAAATGCCACTGTGGTCGAGGCCAATAGGCAGCGAATGAATTATTCACGGGATGATTATTATAAGCTGTTTGTAGATATTTTTGACAGGCTTGATAATAGAAAACTTATAATATTTGGTTCCGGTAAATATGCGGACAGATTTATAAATATGTATGAGAGTGATCGTCCTGCATTTGCGATTGTGGATAACAATCAGGATAAGTGGGGAGAGACATTAAACGGTGTTACGATTCACTCTCCCGATTATCTGCAGGAACTGTCACATGGGGAATATCAGGTTTTAATATGTGTAAAGAATTTTGTGCCAATTATGAGACAGCTCGATGAGATGGGTATAACAGAATACTGTATCTATGATCCTGAGAAGAATTATAAAAAGCGAAAGCATCCTATTATAGAGGAACAGAGTGAGGTAGTTGCTGAACCTAAGAAGTATCATGTTGGATATATTGCCGGAGTTTTTGACCTGTTTCATGTTGGTCATCTCAATATGTTTAAGCGTGCTAAAGAGCAGTGTGATTACCTGATTGTCGGAGTGGTAACAGATGAAGGAGCAGCTAAGCACAATCATAAGAAGACATTTGTTCCATTCGAGGAGAGATTTGAGATGGTCAGATCCTGCAGATATGTCGATGAAGCGGTAAAAATTCCTGTTGATCAAAATGATACTAAGGATGCATTTGCTATGTATCATTTCGATGTTCAATTTTCGGGAAGTGATTATGTTAATAATCAAAGCTGGCTGAACAAGCAGAAGTTTCTGAGGGAAAATGGATCGGATCTTGTTTTCTTCCCTTATACTCAGAGCACTTGTTCTACAAATTTAAAAGCTCTGATTCAAAAAGGGTTGGCGGAATAGCCACTCGAATTGTAATACAGTATGATATACTGTTTCTTGTAGAAAGCTACATGGGAATGTGATGAGCAGAAGGTTGCAGAACTTATTGAAAAAGCATGAATATGAAATAAGGTATTATTTGCAGACACTGTCTAATTGGCAGTGTCTTTAATATAATGATTACTTTTAATGAGGGGCGAGAGAATGATTGATAATGTAACAAAACTTAGAGAAGTTCAACTTGAATTACTAAGGGAGTTTAAGAGGGTTTGCACAGAGCATAATCTTAAATGGTATGCCTTTTTAGGGACGCTCTTGGGGGCAGTACGTTATGAAGGCTATTTACCATGGGATGATGATGTTGATGTTGCCATGCCAATAGAAGATTATTTGGAGCTTTGCAGGCATAAAGAGTGGTTTAAAGAAGGATTCTTTTTACAGACTCCCCTTGATGAAGGGCTAACTAATATTGCAAAACTTCGTAAGGATGGAACAACTGCATTCAGAGGGGCTTTTGCGGAAGAGCTGAAGAAAGGCGGACATCATGGAATCCCGATAGATATAATTCCACTTGCAGAGTTACCTGGAAGTGGATGTTATCAGACTCCTACACTTTCTTCTTTTAAGAAAAAAGTTGTTTATTTAAAGGAGTGGTTTGAACCTGCCGGTGAGATTCAATTTGAGGGGATTACTTTAAGAAGGCCTGCTAAACATAGGAAGATTTTGACTGAGGTATATAAAGGATGGGACTGGCCGTTTGGCGCTCAGCGTTGCTGCCCTTCATTCTGGTTTTTTGATACCGAAACGGATTACAAGGTCTATATTAAGCGTTATACGGGAATGCTTGATGGAATAAAGGGGAAGAAAATATACGTATTCGGTGCTGCTGACAGTTTGCGCGTCTGGCTTGAGCGATTTGATCTGAAGGATCAGGTAGTCTGTACTTTTGATAATGATAAGGGTAAATGGGGCAAGAAAAGCTATGGAATTGAAATAAAAAACCCTGCAGAAATCGCAGATGTTCTTGATGAAGATAGTAGATTGATCATCGTTAGTATCTGGCATCAGGAGATTGGGAAGCAACTAGAGAAGATGGGAATTACTGATTATTACGTTTATGTGGATTACTATTATGATGAGAAAATTGGTAATAAGGTAGTTCGCAGAGAGGACTTACCAAAAGGTGAGCTGGAAATTCCCAAGTGGAATGGATGACGTTGAGATGCATATTCGTAGCGAGAAATCCCCTGCATTATACGATGGAATATTATGATCATGCTTTTTATGCTGTAAATGCGATTACAGACAATAACTGCGGCAGAGATAATGATTCTGAGTTTTTTGGTCTAAGAATGCAGATAAGATTCTACGGCATTGGTAAAGACGGAATATGAAGGGCGTAATGCGCTAATAAGCAAGGGGTTGGCTGATTAAGCCCGGCAAATTATAATAAATATATGCATGGTAATTCGTGAGTGCATTTTTTATATATTACTATAGAGCGAATGGACAAAGTTTTTTATGAAGAAATTTAACACTACTGCTGTTTGCGTTCCATCAAAACATTATATGGTTGATCTTTCAGACAAGATTGAGGGAATTGAAAAACTAATTGATGATGGAAAGTATTTCACTATAAATAGAGCAAGACAATATGGTAAGACTACTACACTGGAAGCGCTTATAAGGAAAATTGAAAAGAAATATTTAGTTATGAGTCTCGATTTTCAAGAGATCAGTGATTCTGTTTTTGAAACAGAAGGTTCATTTGTTCAGGGAATGGCGAGGATTATTTGTGATGCAAGGGACTTTATGGAGACAAGAATCCCTGATGAGTATTATGGAGCTTTCAAAAATCTTGATTCACAGGATTCTAAAATGGTTAAGATGGATGAACTGTTTCGCATTTTTAGCAGGTGGTGCAATTCGTCTGAAGAGGCTATAATTCTTATAATAGATGAAGTTGACAGTGCTACTAATAACCAGGTATTTCTGGACTTTTTGGCAGGGTTAAGGGCTTTATATATAAAGCATCAAAAAAACGCTGCGTTTAAAACATTTCAATCTGTAATTCTTGCAGGAGTAACGGATGTTAAGCATTTAAAGAGCAAGATTAGAGAGGAAGACCAGCATAAGGTTAACAGTCCATGGAATATAGCAGCTGATTTTGACATAGATATGAGTCTGTCAGAAGATGGTATTAAGGGGATGCTTGACGAGTATGAGGCGGATCATAATACAGGAATGGATACGGATGCGATTGCCCATCTGATTAGAGATTACACCAATGGTTATCCATATCTTGTGAGTCGCATCTGTGAGATAATTGATAACAATCTTATTCCGGATAAATTTGATTCTCTGAGCGAGGCATGGACAGATAGAGGCATAGATGAGGCTATTAAAAAGATACTTTCAGAAGAGAGTACTTTGTTTGAGTCATTAATTGGCAAGCTTGAGAATTATCCTAACTTAAAAAGTTCATTAAGAAGAGTCCTGCTTAGGGGTGAAGTAATTGCACACCAGCCTGATGATGACGAACAAAAGCAGCTTCGCATGTATGGATTTATAGTGAATAATCATAACACGGTAGCTGTTGCGAATAAGATATTTGAGATGCGTTTGTATAACTATTTCATTGGCGAGAGCAATAAGAATAATGATCTAAGACAGATTGCAGCGGCTAACAAATCGGTTTTTGTTGATGATGACGGCTTATTGGATATCAGAAAGATAATGGAACATTTCATTATTGAACATAATCGTATACATGGGGAGCAAACAGCAAAATTCCTTGAGGAAGAAGGCCGAGAGAGATTTATAACCTACATTGCTCCAATAATTAATGGGACTGGGACCTATGATATAGAGCCGCAGACAAGGAATCATAAGCGCATGGATTTGGTAATTCATTATTTGGGAAGACGATATATTATTGAACTGAAAATCTGGCGTGGTGAGAGATACAATTCAGATGGAGAAAAACAGATAAGGGATTATTTGGATTATTGGAATTTGGATACAGGCTATATGCTTAGCTTTAATTTCAATAAAAAGAAAAAGTCTGGGGTAGAACGAGTTAGTATTGGTAATAAGGTATTATTTGAAGGCACTGTTTAATTGGCAGTGCCTTTAATATAATTATTACTATTATATTGACAATTATTATGATGAAAAGGTGGGTAATAAGGTAGTTCGCAGAGAGAACTTACCAAAAGGTGAGCTGGAAATTCCCAAGTGGAATGGATGACGTTGAGATGCATATTCGTAGCGAGATAAAAATAAGTCTTTTAGGCTGTTGTGTAATAAGGGATATATTTGGACTTCATGATAATGATGGAGGCTATTTTGTTAAGCGTTTTGTTCAGGATGTTAGCCCAATATCACTGGTTACACAATCTCCGTTATTGCATCCTCTAACAGATGAGTATGATTGGCTTTTTGATGGTAAAAGCAGGTTTTGGGGGAAGTGCCAGAAGCTGGAGCTTCAAAAGAGAGTATTGGAATATATTGCTGAAGAACCATTTGATTATCTGATTTTTGATGTTGCTGAATTCAGAAGAAAGCTTTTATATTTCTCAGAGAATCAGGGATGGTTCTCTGAGAATTATTATTTGAGGAGTTTTCTTCAAAGATATATAGAATCAGGAGTCGTGCCATCAGAATATGAAATAATAAATCCGATGGAGATGGATAGGACAATGTGCCTCGATTTTCTCTATAGTTTTAGTCAGGCGTTACTGGGGATTTGTCCACCTGAAAGGCTGATATTGGTTGAAATAAAAGCGGGGCTTCCCTATACAACTGTGGATAGAGATCCTTTGGTTAAGGCGGAGATAGAGACGGCAAAGCTTTTTAATGAGAGAATGTCGTTTGCATACGAGGTAGTTAAGGATAATATGCCGGGAATTCATGTTGTTGAGTTTCCGCAGAACGTTAAGATTGATCCAAATCATAAGTGGGGGCGTAATCTCCTGCATTATACGATGGAATATTATGATTATGCTCTTGATGCTGTAAATGCGATTACAGACAATAGCTGCTGCAGAGATAATGATGCTGAGAAAAAGCTATTGGCTGAGCTTAAGACTGGTTGTGAAAATATTATTTCAGGAAGTATGAAGGAATAGGGTACGAGGGTTTAATGAATCAGAATGTTAAGAAAAGTCAGGATAGATTATTGACTATGGCAAATATAATTGCGGATATTTTTGAAAGGCATGATATTCAGCATTCTATTGTTTATGGAACGCTGTTAGGGGCTGTTCGCCATAAAGGTTTTATACCCTGGGATGATGATTTTGATTTTTGCGTTTTTGAAGAAGCATATGATGATGCACAGAGGTGTTTGGAGTTGGAGCTTCCTAAGGATTTATTTTTGGAAAACGAGAAAACAGAGCCTAAGTATTTTCATTCCTGGTCTCATGTTAAGGATCTAAAGTCAGAGGCGTTTAGCCAGAAATATCCACATGATAATGCGTATGCTCATAATGGGTTATCGATTGATCTATATAAGATGAAGAGGGTGCGGCTTGGTGACATACCTTCTTGTGTTCTTGAGCAAAGAAAGATTTATATTAATAGACGTAAGGAACTTGGGCTAATAGATACAAAAGAATTGGAAATCAGGGAAAAACGCCTGGATCAGATAACGTTGGCGTTTAACAGGCTTTATCCAAATGAAACAGAAGAATCATTGCAAAGAGAAGTCTATGCAAATATTTACACTTCGCTATGGAGCATGGAACTGGATGATCTGTTTCCTTTGCAAAAATATAAGTTTGAGAATTCTGATTTTTTTGGTCCTAAGAATGCGGATAAGATACTACGGCATTGGTATGGAGATTATATGCAGATACCACCAATAGAAATGCAGGTTTCACATTTTGATTCTGTGATCTTTTTATAAGGTGAAAAAGAATTGAACTGGGACACTCTAATGAGAAACTGTCGTTTTATCAAAACATTGCTGTTGTTTGTTTAAAATGTAATTATGCTCTATGAAAATTATTATATCATAGAAACAGTTCTCACATCTCCGGATCCACAAGTACTGGAATTTGATGATCAAGGAAAGCCTGTTTATGCTGTGGAAACTCGTTCATCTGAGGAGATGGAATGTGTTAGACAAATGCAAGAAGGAATATTGGCATATGCTGATGATTTCTTAGAAATAATAAGGGAAGTTCGTGAAGAAGATGTAAACAAAGAATTGGACGAAGCTTTTCTTGAATTAATTGAAAAAGTTAAAATAACTGATGATAGTATCTGGAGTATTACAGTCGAAGACAGGTTCTTTGGGAGGGATACTGATATTGGAGATTTGATGTAAAAAAATTACGGCAATATTGAATAAAATATTCGAATGCGTTATGCTAACCTTATTAGGAGGGCATGTGAGATGCTATTAAGGGTTGAAATAGATAATTTTAAAAATTTCAATAATGTTGTATTTGATTTAAGTAATCAATATAAATATGAATTTAATCAAGAGGCTATTTCAAAAGAAAATGGCTGTATTACCAAAGGAATAATATATGGGGAGAATGGGAGCGGCAAATCTAATTTAGGACTTGCTATTTTTGATTTGGTAGCACATCTTACAGACAATGAAGTCCTGGATAAATATTCAATTTATACCAATTTGAATAGCAAAAAGAAAAAGGCTTCATTTAAATTTGAGTTCGTTTTTGATGGAAAGCCACTAGTGTATTCATATAAAAAATATAGCTTATATGAGTTGGTTGAGGAATCTGTAATAATAGATGGCGAAGAGCTAATTGCATATGATTATCAGGATAATAGTGGGTTCACTAAATTAAAAGGAACTGAAAATCTTACATTAAGTGGAAATTTATCTAATAATACCTCAAGGGTTAAATATATATTAAATACTGCATTATTGGAAGATAATGAAATAAACAAGATTTTTCTTAAGTTTGGTACCTTTGTAAATAGGATGTTACTATTTTATTCTTTGGAAACAAGAGGGTATCAGGGATTTACAACTGGAACGGCAAGCATAAACGATGGTATTTTACGCCGTAAGAAGCTAAAGGATTTTGAATCTTTTTTGAAAGAAAATGATATAGATTATTCTTTAATTGAGATGGAAATAAATGGAGTAAAACAGATTTGTTGCAATTTTGATGGGAAAATAGTGAGTTTCTTTTCAATAGCATCAACAGGAACAAGCACTCTTGCTTTATTCTACTATTGGTATATTCAGATGCAAGAGGCATCGTTGGTGTTTATAGATGAATTTGATGCTTTCTATCATTTTAGTTTGTCAAAAAATATTGTAAGAATGTTAAAAGAATTAACTGGCACACAGGTTTTTTTGACTACGCATAATACGGATATTATGTCTAATGATCTTCTTCGACCAGATTGTTATTTCGAAATAAATAAAAAGATTGAATGTTTGGCTGATAAAACAGAAAAGGATTTAAGAAAAGCTCATAATCTACAAAAGATGTATAAAGCAGGTGCTTTTAATGAATAAAGAAAACATTCTGTTTGTAGTTGAAGGCGCTGTTAGAGAGATGGGAATAGTTGATAATATCAGGAATGTGTTTTTCAAAAAATCCCAGATAAAGATTATTCCAATCCCTGCGTCTAAAAATATCTATATGCTATGGAAGATATTGAAAAATGATGAATTTGAAACCGATATAATAGAAGTATTAAAGGAAGATGCAAGTGTTGATACTTCTGAGATTGAAGATATGGAGCGAGATGATTTTTCAGAAGTATATCTTTTCTTTGATTATGATGGGCATCAGAATAATCTCAATGATAATGAAGCTGAAAGTGATGTTATAGAAGAAATGCTTAGAACATTTGATAATGAGACTGAAGCAGGAAAGCTTTACATCAGCTACCCAATGGTAGAGGCGTTAAGGGATATTGTTGTTGGAGAATGTCGTAGCATTAGAGGATGCTATATTCCAATTGATAGAATTGGAGACTATAAACGTATTAGTTCAAAAGGTGAAAATACAAAGAATCAGTCTAGATATACTATAGAGGATTGGAGAGAAATAATAACGGCATTTGCTTTAAAATTGGCTTGTTTAAACAATTTGACAGCAGTTATGTCTTATGATCAATATAAAGCTTCTGTTTTTCCTTTGGAGATATACTATTTTCAGAAAAAGAGATTTGAGTATAATGATGTGTTTGTATTATCGGCTTTTCCGGAATTTTTGTTAGATTATAATCGTGATCCATTCTGGTATAATATGATTAAGAAAACTATTACCAATAGAGGTAAGGGAATGTCTTGTGAATAGATACCAATGAACGCATTAACTAATTGTTTCCGTGCTGTTTTACGAAGATGATATGCTGATAATGCGGACACTTTAGGGACAACTGGTTATCAAATCTGTTATCACCGGGAGTGAATGCATTTTGGCAGATCTTACACAGTATCTGACCTGCCTTGCCGTTGTTTTTGTAGAGATAAGGCTGAGGAGCATGACATGATGGGCAGGTGCAATCCTCCGGGATGTCGCACTCAGAACGTCTTTTGATAGGCTTAACGGGTTTTCCATAGCGCTGAGTGTAGTAGTTGTTGAGATCTTTCCAGTCCCAGTCCTGATGATAATAGACAATCTTAGGAAGTTCGTCCACTTTGAACTTTTGATATTTGGGAGAATGTGAGTCATCGAAAGCCCACTGTTTGAGCGGTATATATCTGCAGATGAAGTTAATAAGCCAGCAATTCTGTTGATAGAGTTGTTGAATGAGTTGAAGTAAATAAAGTATAATGTCCATGAGCGTTGATTCCTTTTTTTGCGGATGTTGGTTTGGCGATTGACATTATACCAAAAAGGGAGGTCAATGCTCTTTTTATTTTGAACTCTCGATAAATCAAGGTTTTAGAACTAAAAATGGGTAGTTAATTTGACACTACCTGGAAAATATGGAAAGTTGGCGTATGAATATTATAAAGACTATTATGAAATTGATTGTTATGCAGATATTAATGTAAAAAAATGGCACATATCTAAATGGTGTACGAATACAAGAACCAAATACAATTTCATTTGCTTAAAATGTAATTATGCTCAAGGTTTAGTTTATATTTTGCCTTGAGCAATTTTATGATACTGTTTGAACATGTATTAACGGTAGATTATAATAGAATATAGTAAATATCGATAATAAAGGCGGTTGTAGTTAGTTTATGAAAAAGATTGGTATAGGATATGAAAACTACAAAGACTTTGTCGTTGATGGTTTGTACTATGTAGATAAAACACTGTTGGTAAGAGACATTGTCAAAGAAGGGGGCAAAGTAACACTTTTTACCAGGCCAAGACGATTTGGGAAAACACTAGCCTTATCAATGCTTCAGACTTTCTTTGAAGAGGAAAGAGACTTCGATGGCAGGATTATTGATAAGATGCCCTATTTTAAGGGAAAGAAAATCATGTCCTGTGGTCAGGATATCTTATCAAAAATGGGACAGTATCCTGTAATAAATCTTTCGCTCAAAAGTGCAGCGCAGGCCGATTTTTATACATCAATTCTTAAGCTTCGTGATGAAATAGTAAGAGAGTTTATCAGACATAATTACGTAGAACAGTCTGAAGAAATTGATGAGAATGTCAGGAACATTTTTGTGGATTTGAAGAAAGGACCAGCTGATTGGACAGAGAAAGAAAAGACTCTTAAGACAAAAGAGGAAAAAGATGAGTCTATAAAAACAGAGGCTGGTAGGTATTCTACATCCATCAGAACTCTTTCTGAAGTGCTTAAGGCATATCATAAGAAGAACGTTATAATACTAATAGATGAGTACGATGTTCCGCTTGAGAATGCATATAGGCTTGGCTTTTATGATGAGATGATTGGATTTGTGAGATCATTATTTGAATCTGCACTTAAGACAAATAATTCCCTTGAATTAGCAGTCATTACAGGCTGTCTTAGGATTAGTAAAGAGAGCATTTTCACAGGCTTAAATAATCTGGCAATGAATTCAATAAGAGCTGTGAATTTCGGAGAGTACTTTGGTTTTACACAGGCAGAGACTGATGAGCTGCTAAAGGATTATAATTTGTCTGATGATGCAGAATTGGTAAGAGACTGGTATGATGGGTACCTTTTTGGTAATAGTGAGGTTTATAATCCCTGGAGCGTGACAAAGTATGTATATGATCATGTTTTGGATCCATCAAGATTGCCAGAAGCCTATTGGTCTAATACTTCATCTAATTCAATCATAAAGGATATGATTGAGAATGCAGATGAATCCGTGAAGGTGAATCTGGATACTCTTGTTTCCGGAGGGAATGTAGAAAAGGTTGTCCATGAGGATATTACGTATGGGGATATCTATGACAACGAAGACAACTTATGGAATTTTCTCTATTTTACCGGATATATGAAAAAGGTATCAGAACGACTGCAGGATGATAATATTTATATGACACTTACTATTCCCAATAAGGAAGTCAGGAGTATATATAAAAATCAGATTAAACAGTGGTTTGAAAATAGAATAAAGGAAATTGATTATACTAAATTTTATGATGCAATAATAAAGAAGAATAGTAAAGGAATAGAAGATTTCTTGTCGGGATTACTATCTAAGAGTATAAGTTATTTCGATAGTGAGGAGAGCTTTTATCATGGATTCTTCTTATCTCTTCTCTATTGGATGCCGGGCTATACTCCAAAATCAAATCGTGAAGAGGGAAATGGAAGAACAGATATTGTTCTTTACCCCAAACGTCCCAGGGATCCTGCCTATATTTTTGAGTTGAAGATTAGAAAGAAATTCAGCGAGATGGAAGATGGTTTGGAGGAGGCTCTAAACCAGATAGTTGAGAAAAAGTATGTGGAAGGCATTCTTGATGACGGATATATTGGAGCAGTTTCATATGGAATATGCTTTTGCAAGAAAAGCTGTTTGGTTGGAATTCTTGATAAGTGAGTTTTGATATTCATATTAGATTATGTATGCGTTTGCATTACTATTTTATTCAGGAGAGTAATTGGAATAACGATCAGAGGCATCTAAGCATTGTATCTGAATTGTAACGATGCAAAAAATCGGGAAGTGGGAAGTGAAAATACAAAATTACTTCCCACTTTTATAATACTAGGAAAGTAACCGTTAGATGATTTCTGCTGATGTAAAGTAGGAAGTGAAATTTTAATTATTGGAATGGTTCTATGTCAATAAATAGTATGGATGATATAAGTATCAGGATAAAAGAAAACTACAAATGGATATACACCTATGACTATGCGCCTGATTCTGTTTGGGATGAGTGGCGCAGCGAAGTTGCTGATTACGCATGGATTCAGGAAGAGGCTGGTGCGGTAACTGAAAGGCTTCAGGAGGACCTACCTTGCTACATCCTTTTGTCAGATTCTCATTATGTTATCAATGGAACCTGGGATGATACTATGAAAAGTATGATGGCGTTAAGCGAACGCATAACCGGGAGTAAGAAGGCTTCTATTGTGGGGATTATTCATTTGGGAGATCTGACAGATGGGCTCCTGCCTCTTGAAAAAACAAGGCAGTTTGAAAGTAGATGCATTCAGGATATGCAAAGCCTTAATGTACCACTCTACATAGTTCCGGGGAATCATGATTATAACTATTTTCGTGGGAATCCGGAGGTGAAATATCCTGACAGGCCTCAGTATTACGTTGACTTTGAGGATATGCATTTGCGAATGCTATTCATTGATTCATTTGATCCAAGGGAAGCAGTTCGGTACGGTTTTACAGAGTACTGCATCCACTGGCTTGATGCTGCGCTTAATATGATGCCTGATGATTATAAGGCTATTATTTTTTCACACGTGACGCCTCTTGTGAGACTTCAGGCATGGGCAAAGGATATTCGAAACAGGCAGCATTTAATTGAAGTGCTGAATAAACATGCTGAAAAGATTTTGACTTTTATAAACGGACACAATCATTGTGATCATCTTTTTAATGACCTGAATAATGGACAGTTCCCGATTATTTCCATTAACTGTGCAAAGTGTGAATACTTTCTTGAGCACAAGCCGGAAGGGGCTGTGGTTCCTGAGCGCAGACTTGGGGACAGAACCCAGGAGAGCTTTGATATTATGCAGGTTGATGTTAAAAAGAGAAAGATATATTTTACAAGGTTCGGCGCCGGAAGTGACAGATATGTGGAGAATCACAAGGCGTACTGGGTGTAGTGTCTTAGCATAGGTAATTTTTTCAACTGTAGTAGTTTTCATTCATGCGAAAGTGCACTTAGGCGGAAAGGCTGGAAGGACCATTTGTAAACATTCGCTGTGTACTTGGATGAAATCTAAAATTGAGAATATAGAAACGAGGGGATAATCATGAAAATATGGGCACACAGAGGCTGTAGCCAGAACTATCCTGAAAACACATTGACTTCGTTTGAGAAGGCTATGAATGTTGATAAAGTTACAGGGATAGAGCTGGATATCCAGCTTACAAAAGATGGAGAACTGGTAGTAATCCATGATGAAAAGGTGGATAGAACCACTGATGGAATCGGCTTTGTCAGGGACTTTACGCTCAGGGAATTAAAGACTCTTCACATAAGAACCGGTAAGGATGAGCCGGAGCACATCCCTACAATGAGGGAAGTTTTGGATTTATTAAAACCAAAACTCCTAAATGGATTCAAGCTGAATATCGAACTGAAAAACAGTATTTATCAATACCCCGGGATGGAAGCAAAAATAGTAAAGCTTGTGTCAGAGTATGGTGTGCAGGATTCTATTGTGTATTCCAGTTTTTATCCAAGATCTCTTTTAAATGTGCATGACTTAGAACCCGGCGCTAAGCTTGGAGTTTTAAATTCGTGGCTTTCCAACTGTTTATTTGCAGCAAAGGGAATGGAGAAAATATTGAATTTGTCTGAAGGAAGTATAGCTCTTCATCCGGGAGGTGGAGGACTTGATATCTCTCTGGATATGCTGGAGGGCAGAATAGTCAGAGCCTGGTTTGGAGGACATCTTTATCCTTCAAAACCAACCGGCGGAAGAATGGATTTTGATAAATTTACAAAAGCCGGGGTGACGGATGTTTTTATAAATGAGCCGGAAGTGTACTGATAGTAATAGCTGTAAATGAGATAAATATGAAAAACGGAGTTCAACTCTTCTTAATCGTGCTATATTTGTAAGATTAAGAAGAGTTGAATTGTTTTTTGCCTTGAAAATGTCATATATTTGAATTAGAAAAAAGACGGGAAGTGGGAAGTAAAAAACTATCTCACTTCCCGATTTTATATTATAATAATTCCAGAGGAAGGTTAACTATGGAATTTATAACATCATTGGAAATGGCTAACAGAATAGGGAAAACTAAGAGATGGGTCAATGATTGCTGTGCCAAGGGACTTATTGAAGGTGCGTGTAAGGATGGCAATCGGTGGATGATTCCTGCAGATGCAAAGTGGGAAGTGGGAAGTGAACCTAGCCAGGCACCCCTTCCAATAGGTATATCTGACTTTGAACTGGCGATATCTGATTATTACTATGTTGATAAAACTATGCTTATCAAGGACATTATTGACTATAGACCGCAAGTTTCTTTGTTCTTAAGACCTCGTAGATTTGGCAAGACTTTGAATATGGATATGCTTAAAACTTACTTTGAGAAAAATGAGGTAAGTAAGGCTGAATTATTCAGTGGAACAAATATTTGGAAGCAGAGCAAAAAGTATAAAGATGAGCAGGGGAAGTATCCGGTAATTTTTCTTACTTTTAAAGATATTAAGTATTCCTGTTGGGACGATACTTTTATCAACCTGAAAAATGCAATTACGATGGAGTACAAGAGGCATGCAGAAATACTGGACTATGCAGACCTAAATGAAGTTGATATTACTTTTTATAAGGATGTGCTTAGTGGGAAATTAGATGATGCCCTGTGGAGTACAACACTTGGTCGTTTATCGGAAATGCTTCATATAGCTTTTAAAGTGCCAGCCATGATTTTTATGGACGAGTATGATACCCCTATAGAGCAGGGGCATGCTCATGGATTCTACGATGCGATTATAGGATTTATGAGAAATTTTCTTTCTGGAGGACTTAAGGATAATAAACATTTATCGTTTGCGTTTCTTACGGGTATTTTAAGGGTAGCTAAGGAGAGCATTTTTAGTGGACTAAATAACCTTAATTCCAATTCTGTTTTGGAAAAGAGATATAGTGAGTATTTTGGATTTACAGAAAAGGAAGTTAAAAAGCTTTTAAAAGACTACGGCTATGCAGATAAGTTCGAAGAAGCCAGAAAGTGGTATGACGGATATAAGTTTGGGCAGCAGGATATTTATAATCCATGGTCTATGTTAAATTACGTTGATTCCGGATGCGAGGCCAGAGCTTATTGGCAATCCACGGGCAGCAATGAAATCATAGGCGAAGTTATAAATGCAGGAAATCAGTCTCTTTCTGAAGAAATGGGAGAGCTTTTGCTTGGTAAATCTAAGACAGTATATGTTGATACGGCTGTTATATATCCTGAGGTAAGTAAAAATATTTCAAGTGTGTACAGCTTTTTGTTAATGGGCGGATATCTCACAATAGAAAAGATCATACCGATGGATGATGGCAATTCTATGTGCGAACTAAAGATTCCTAATAAAGAAATTTTGATTGTATATGAAAAAGAAATCCTGTCAAGAAAGGGGAGCCTTGTCACACAGAGTGATGCAATAGAATTTAAAACGGCGTTGATGCTTACTGATTCAGTCAAGCTTCAGCAATTATTGCAGGATTTTTTAAGAGAGGTTATCAGTTATCATGATGCGGCGGCAGAAGGATTTTATCATGGGTTGCTATTAGGTCTTAGTGCGATGCTGTATAACAGCTATGAAATCATGTCTAATAGAGAAGCAGGCGATGGCAGATATGATATCAGACTTAAAGCAAGGGATGGCGCGATGCCGCATTTTGTTATAGAGATTAAAGCTATAAAGAAAGAAGATGAGAATTTTGATGAGTCTAAAGCACTTGTTAAAGAGGCGGCGGAAGCTATAAAGCAGATTGAAGATAAGGATTATATAGCAGGATTAACAGGTGAGGTTAGGGCAATAGGAGTTGCTTTTTATAAGAAGAGATGCGAAGTATGCAGCAAAGCATTATTGAGCGTGAATGGGATAGTGTCAAACTAAATATGATAACATTGGACTGGCCTAAGGAAGTCACAGCAAGCATAGCAGTAAATGAATTAAATATGAAAATGGAGTTCAACTCTTCTTAATCGTCTTATTTTAGTAGGATTAAGAAGAGTTGAATGCTATTATGATAATTTGAAGAAAAAGTGAAATTGATATTTTGAATACTACTATGGTTACTGAGCTTTGGCTATTTCTTCGATCTTATCAAGGACGGTTTGCAGATCACTCTTAATATCGTGAGAGAACAGGGTTCCGAAATGTCCTTTTGCCTTATCTGATTGTTCTTTGTAATATTCAGGATCATTGATGTAATGTATTACATCATCAATCATTTCATCGTAATTTTCACAGACAAAATCCGCACCTGCAAAAGAAGCAACATCGCTGTCAGGGAGTGTTGTCACCGGGATACCAAGACGCATTGCTCTTGTGGCGCCGCCTGCACCGCCGGAACGTTTGGGATTAACGAACAGATCAATTAGTTTTAAAATATTTAAAAAGTCTTTTCGGTAACCAAGCCTTATGGATCTGCTTTCAACTATTTCAGGAAGTTCTTGTGTAAAGTCACCTACGAATACAAAATATGCTTTCTCGTTCCGATTTGCGATGGATGTCATGACATTTTTGAATTCTTCGGTGATTTCTCTTTCGATTCTGTTTCCTATGATGCCAATTGTAAATGCGTCTTCAGGTATTTCAAAGCCTTTCTTGGAGTAGTCTATGGCTTGTTTTTCCTCTGTTGCACCAAAACCGCTCATATGGAAGTGGATGGTTTTCTGTCCACAGGCTTTTACATATTCGTCGGCTGAAGGTGAAATGTCTCCGGCCTGATATCTGGCAAGCAGGTGGGCATCTGATACTTCATGTCCGTGGGTCACCGGCATTGCAACATAGGTGGTTATGGAGCGCCATATCTGATCCATACGCGGAAGTCCGTTTATCTGCCAGATAAATTCAGGACGCATTCCGTAGATTTCGCCGATAAATGAGATCATATCATCTCTTGAAGCTTTGTTTATATCTATCTGGTAGCAGTGGATAATCTGGTCGTGAAAATCTATGGCATAAGAGCCCCAGTTGTCAGAATAATTTGGAAGGACAATGTCTCCGGTCCAGATTTTGTTAAATTCGTCGTCATCTATTGGTTCACCTATGACTACCAGCAGCACTTTATATCCAAAAAAATTCTGAAGATGATGGCATATGGAAAGCACTATGTTTGTAGGCGCGTGTCTGCTTCCGAGAAGCTGATAGGTTGTAACAATTGCGAATTTATGATCCCTTTTTTCATAAGGTATCATGTTGATGTTTACATCAAGCTCCTTCATATATCTCTTGGAAATATATCTGTGAAGGGTTCTTCTTATAGCATAATCATCCAGACAACCGTTTAGAAATCGCTGATGATAGGTCTGAAAATGGGCAGCAGCTGTCATGTTCATATTGAAAGCACCGGTCATTATGACTTCTTCAACCTTGTACATGTATTTTATGTCAGGAGCAGCCCAATAAACGGCAGAGAGTACCATCATATATAACTGGGGATCTGTTGCAAAGGCTTCGTCAAAAAGAGGCAGCAGCTCATCCGCAGTCCAGCCATCATTTTTAATGGTGTCACCCAGTTTTTTTGTGAGTGGCTCGTAGTTTTCGGTTCTATAAGGATAATCAGCGCTGATAACGTCTGAAATCAGATCACATAGACTTTCAAAGTTCTTCATCTGTCCCCCTCCAATCGTGAGAAAAATGATTCAGGCTCTCTCTATTTTACATGTATGATGTTTATAATTTTGGCTACCGGTTGAGGCATCTTTATCATAGTTGATGCCTACAAGAAGAATATCACTGCCATATTCCTTCAGGCCGGCTGGGTAGTTTCTGTATATTTATTTAAATTAGTGGAATAGCTGGAATCGCCTGCAATTTCAAAACCATCAAACAGTCTTGATGAATCGCAGGAACAATCATAGTAAGCTGAGAGCATTTGTGCAGCATACGATTTTCCAAATCGTCTGGGTCTGCTGATACATATCAGGTTCTTGGCTTTGCCCATGTTTCTATTTATAAGGGCTATCATCCCTGTTTTGTCGATGTATTCACCATTAATGATTGCTTCAAATCCCGCGTTTCCGGGATTGATATAAATACCCATGCCAACCTCCCAAGCAGATTCTTACTGCTTTTAGTATATCATAATGTGTGAGTGCATGTGTGTGATAGAATATACTTAGATTATACAAATTCTATTTCAATTTGAGGATGCGCAAAAAAACTGAGACATCTGGCAATCAATTAGAGGATGCGCGAAAAAACTGAGACATCTGAAAATTTGACTTAAGATATGAAACGATATAATGTGAAAATGAATGATGCTGATTTTGATATCACTATGATTTGCGGGGGCTTGATTTAATACGGGTATTCTGCGTGGATTGGAGATAATTATCTATGACAATAGAAGAGATGAATAAGATTAAGGAATCAAGAGGATATAGTTTTGCTCAGCTTTCGGATTATACCGGAGTTCCGGTTGTTACACTTCAAAGGATTTTTGCAGGAGCAACCAGGAATCCCAGAAAGGCTACTCTTGATGCAATTGAGAAAGTCCTTATGGGAGATGAATCCGTATATACCGGGCGTGCCTACGCATACGAGCAAAATAGCAGTGTGTCTTATCCGGAATATGAGGAGGCCACTGCAGGACTTAGTGAGAAAGAGTTTGTGTACGGTGACAGAAGTGTTTCCGGCTTTCGAAGAAAAAAGGATGGCGATTATACAGTAAACGATTATTATTCTCTGTCAAAAGATAAGTGGGTTGAACTGATTGATGGGAGTTTATATGATCTGGCTGTTCCGGGCCCGGTTCATCAGATGATAAGCGGTCTGGTTTTTGAGTGTGTTCACAATTTTATCAGGAAAAACAATATTCCGGACATAGTTATCTACGCACCTGTAGATGTGCAGTTTGAAGGTGATGATAAGACAGTAGTTAAGCCGGACATTATTATAGTGTGTGACAGGAACAAGGTAAAAGATAAGGGAATCTTTGGTGCTCCTGATTTTATAATGGAGATAATTGCCCCTGATACCAGGCGACGAGACATGTTTGTAAAAAGTGATAAATACTGCAAAGCCGGTGTTAAGGAGTACCTGATGATCGATCCCAAAAAGAGGGTGCTGATTTCTTATAACTTTATGGATGAGGATGTCACTCCTGTAACAGTGCCACTTAAGGGAGAGTATGAAATATCACTTTATGAAGGTAAGCTCAAGCTTAATCTAGATGAGATTTCCAGGATTATTAAAGAATTTGCTGAATAATAATGACATCAGGAAAGCCAAAGATTATTGAATTTCATCTGATAATTTAATAATAGTATTGGATTAAATATTTACACATGATAATTAAGAAAGAATCCGCAATGCTGGTTATTTAAATGATAATGTACTAAAATTAGTATATCTGTTAGTGCAATAATAATTATGCGATGTGCTTTACGAGGGGGGACATTTTGCAGAAAAATATATTGATATTCCCTGCGGGGACTGAGATTGCATTTGAAATACAGAATTCTTTGAAGTATTCGAAGTTTGTAAGATTGTTCGGTGGAAGCAGTACGTCTGATCACGCGGATTTTACTTATGAGCGTCTTATTGGTGGTTTTCCCTATGTGAATGATGATGGTTTCCTGGATTATCTTAATAAAGTGATTGATGAGTATGATATAGATTGCGTATATCCGGCCCATGATAGTGTGTGTCTGTTTTTCAGTGAACATGCAGAAGAGATTCATGCGCAGGTAATAATTACTGATGAGCACACGACTAAGATATGCAGGTCAAAACAGAGAACCTATGAATACTTCGACGGGGAGGTATTTATTCCAAGGACATATGATACCCCTGATGATATTGATGAGTATCCTGTGTTTATTAAGCCTGCGGTTGGCCAGGGTTCTGTTGGAGTAAAGAAAATCAATAACCGCGAAGAGCTTGAGAGAATATTGGCCGCGCAAGACTCCAAGGTGGACCGACAAAAATGTAATGATGCGCAAGACTCCCGCGTGAACAAGTTAAACGGTATTGATGTAAAAAACGACTTTCGATCAAAGGGTGAAAACCATACTCAGAATATTTCCCCTGGAAAAAACAGAGAAATACACATAGTTGATGAGAAATTTGTGGATAACTCGGATGGAAAAATGGTTATTTGTGAATATCTTCCCGGTGATGAATATACAGTTGATTGTTTTACTGATTTAGATGGGAAACTTTTATTTTGCAGGCAGCGCAGCAGAGACAGGATAAAAACAGGGATAAGTGTTCGTTCTCGAAGTATGTCTACGGATGACTATGTAATGATGATCGCGGAAAAGCTAAATGAGAAGCTTAGCTTCAAGGGTGCGTGGTTTTTCCAGGTTAAAAAGAAGGTGGATGGCGAGTACAGGTTAATGGAGGTTTCGCCAAGGATTCCCGGGACAGCCGGACTTTACAGAAACTGCGGGATTAATTTTCCTATGCTGACGCTTTTTACTTTTTGGGGATATCCGGTTTCGATAATAGATAATGACTACGATATAGTTCTGGACAGAGCTTTTTATAGCGCTTTCAGGATTGGAATAGAATACGATACTGTTTACCTTGATTATGATGATACGCTCACGCTTGAGGATAAGGTAAACGCTGATGCCATGAGGTTTCTGTATCAGGCAAGGAATGCCGGAAAGAGAATTATTCTCTTAAGTAAACATTCTACAGACCTTCATGTGGATTTGAAGAATGCGGGAATATCGGAAGAGTTATTTGATGAAATCATTGTCCTTTCTAGGGAAGAGGATAAGAGTGATCATATAATCGATAAAAAGGCAATTTTTATTGATGACTCTTTTGCTGAGCGGAAGAGGATAAAGGAAAAATGTGGGATACCGGTTTTTGATGTTGATATGATAGAGAGTCTTATTGATTGGAGAATGTAGATATGAACGTTGCATTTATTCCTGTGAGAGGCGGCAGTAAATCCATACCTTTAAAAAATATTAAACCGATATGTGGAAAACCATTGGTCTACTGGACGGTGAAGGCGGCCTGTGAATGCGGGTATATTGATAAAGTCTATGTTGCGACAGACAGTTCTGAGATTAAGAAAGTGCTTCTGGAATGTTGCAGGGAAGATAATATTTGTACTTGTCATAATGGTGGCGATCATGGTTTCACTGGTTATAATGACGGAAATCATGGCAGCAATGAATCTGGTGTATCATCTGAGCGCGATGCCGGTAAAGGGAAGGAAAATGCCGGAGGCATAAGCGAGAAGAAAAGTGGTATGTTTGGCAAATTAGAGATAATCGGTCGCTCTGCGGAATCTGCTACTGACACAGCTTCTACAGAATTTGCAATGCTTGAATTTGCTTCAAGCCATGAGTTTGACAATATGGTTTTGATTCAGGCTACATCTCCTCTTTTGTCTTCTGATGATCTGGACAAAGGATTTGAAGCATTTGACGAGCAGGGCGTTGACAGTGTGCTTTCTGTGGTAAGACAAAAGAGATTCAACTGGGGCATAGACGATAATGGATATGCGCATCCGACTAATTATGATGTTTTCAAAAGACCGAGACGTCAGGATTTTGATGGATATCTTGTCGAGAATGGTGCGTTTTATATCACATCAAGAGAAGATTTACTTAAAAGTAAAAATCGTCTATCCGGAAATATTAAGGCGGTAGAGATGCCTGATGATACATTTTTTGAGATAGATGAGCCCTCAGATTGGGAGATTATCGAGGGACTTATGAAGAAAAGGCTTGGTTATGGCAATCATAAGACTTCAATGCAAATCATTGATAATCCTGAGTTAATAAAACAATGCGACAATGCCTCTTCCTCAGAAATATGTGACAATGATATTCCTGAAATAAAAATGTTCCTGACAGATTGTGATGGCTGTCTTACTGATGCAGGTATGTATTATTCTCCTGAAGGCGATTTTTTAAAGAAATATAACACCAAGGATGGAATGGGGATGAAACTCCTTCGAGAAAATGGTGTGCTTGTGGGTATTGTGACGGGGGAAAATGTCGATATAAATAAGAGAAGGGTCGAGAAGCTAAAGCTTAATATTTATGAATCCGGTTGCAAGGATAAGCTCAGAACCGTAAGGCAACTTTGCAGGGAACACGGCATTGATATGCAAAATGTAGCTTTTGTCGGTGATGATGTCAATGATCTTGAGGTCATGAAAAACGTGGGTTTTCCATGTACCGTAGCAGATGGACATAAAAGCGTTAAGGCTGTGGCAAAATATATCGCTAAGGAACCAGGTGGACACGGTGCCGTAAGAGACATAATAGACTATATACTTGAAAATAATTTATTGGTATCCGCATCCAACTGAATTGAGTCAGATATAAATCAGCGTTTATAGAGGTAGGATAATATGGAATATAGAAAACCAATAGTTATAGCAGAAGCAGGTTGTAATCACATGGGGCAGATGGATATCGCCCATGAACTTATAAATGTTGCCGCGTATTTCTGTAAAGCGGATGCAATCAAGTTTCAAAAGCGTTGTCCTAAAGAACTATTGACAGAGGAACAATATAACGCACCTCATCCAAATCCTTACAATTCCTATGGGAAGACTTATGGCGAACACAGGGAGTTTCTTGAGTTTGATGTTGACCAGCACGCACAACTTAAGAAGTGGTGTGAGGAAGTTGGCATAATTTATTCAACTTCAGTGTGGGATATGACAAGTGCCAGAGAAATTACAGGTTTAAATCCCCGATTTATTAAGATTCCTTCCGCCTGCAATACACATTATGAAATGCTTGAATGGCTCTGTGACAATTATGAGGGCGAGATGCAGCTTTCTTTTGGAATGACAAAGCGTGAAGAAGAGGAGCAGATAGTATCGCTCTTTGAAAAGAAGGGACGTGCAAAGGATCTGGTTCTTTACAACTGTACTTCTGGATATCCTGTGCCTTTTAAGGATGTATGCCTTCTTGAGATTACTCGTATGAGGCAGCAGTATGAGGACAGGGTTAAGGCTATCGGATTTTCCGGACATCACCTTGGGATAGCTGTGGATGTGGCAGCGTATACCCTTGGCGCAAGCTATATTGAGAGACATTATACCCTTGACCGTACCTGGAAAGGCACGGATCATGCAGCATCCCTTGAACCGGATGGAATACGTAAGTTAAAGAGAAATCTTGATGCAGTATACGAAGCACTTCACTATAAAGATACTGAGATTCTTCCAATCGAAGAGGAGCAGAGGAAGAAATTAAAATATAGAAAGCACTAATGCATCTTGTTTGGGTTAAGCACTATATCCAGGATTCTGTCCTGGTCCTCCGGAGACAGATCTTCAAAAATCGGAAGCATAAGAATGTGGTCAGCCATATCTCTTGCCGCATCCAGCTTGCAATTTTTATATTTATTCTTGAAGCATGCCTGATCTGAAGTGATGGGATAGAAGTATTTTCTGGGGAAAATATTATGCTCTCTAAGCTTCAGATATAATTCATCTCTGGTACATTTATAGCCATCAGCCACTATTATCGGATAGTAGGCATAATTTCTTGTTACGTCCTCTCTGGGAGTGAGCAGCTTTATTCTGGGAACGCTGACCAGAGCGCTCGTATATTTGTCATTGCATTTTTTTCTTGCTGCAATGGCATTTTCAATGTGCTTTAAGTTACATAATCCCATGATGGCGCAGAGTTCGTTCATTTTAGCGTTTGCACCGACTGCCACAACAAGCTCTTCGCCGCGGATTCCGAAGTTTTTCAGATTATATAGCTTTTCATATAATTCCGGATCTTTAAAAACTGAAGCGCCGCCTTCAACTGTATTAAATACCTTTGTCGCATGAAAACTAAATACCGAGGCATGTCCGAGATTTCCGACACCGCGATATGTCTTATTTCCTTTTGTATCTTCTGATATTATCCTTTCTCCAAAAGCATGGCACGCATCGTAGATGACCTTCAGGTTATATTTGTATGCGATTTTTGCGATTGCTTCATCATTACATATGTTGCCGTATACATGGACAGGCATTATTGCGACAGTCTTTTCTGTAATCAGGTCTTCAATCTTACTCTCATCAATTGTGCCGTCCTCAGGCTTTATGTCACAAAATACCGGAACAAGTCTGTTTCTTACAATAGCATGAGTTGTAGAAATAAATGTATAAGGAGTGGTTATAACTTCAGAGCCTTCCGGGAATCCGAAGGATTGAAGGGTAAGTTCAAGGGACAAATGTCCATTAACCATAAGGGAAACATATGGAACATCAAGATATTCCCGTAGTTGTTTCTCCAGTTCTTTATGGTATTTGCCCATATTTGTCAGCCAATGCGAGTCCCAAAGAGGCTTGATGGCTTCGATATATTCTTCATATGAGGGCATTGATGATCTGGTAACATGAATTGTTTCCATATGTTTGCTCCTGAATAAGGTCATAAAGAGTAGTCCTTATGACTGACCATTATAACGATTCACAGTTTAGTGATTTTCTGACATTACCCATTTCATCGCAAAGAGTAGAGTTGAATGAAACTAATCTGTGCTTGATTTTGTTAATAAATTTACGATTAATTACATTATAAAGTTTTGACTGTTTTAAAACTATTATAAAAAAATAAAAAAACTATAACTTTATGGTTATTTAGGCAGCCGTACACATATAAATGAAATAGTGTTAATATAATGATGATAAGGTCAAAAATTACTTTTGGCTCTTACGTCATATATTGGAAAGAAGATAAAGTGACTTCACTTTGTTATAGGGGGATGTTATGACGGCTCATGCTACGGAAGAAAAAAGAGAATCGGCGGAATCATTCATATTACGTGCAGGTGAATTTGAGCAGCTCGGAAGCAGCATAGATGAGTATGCAGTTCTGATTGAAGGGCTCAGGGCGCACTACGACAATTACGAGTTGTACTTTATGCTCGGATTGTATTACAGATATAGAAATGCTGATCAGGCATATCTCTGCTTTGAAAATGCTTTGCATTTTTGCGATGAGCCCGAGGATGAAAAAGTCATTCGTAAAGCCCTGGAGGATATAAGCGACCGATCAAATGTGCGAGGAACTTCTATAGTAATAGTTTCATATAATGATTATGAACTCTTAAGGGAATGCCTTCGAGCGATCAGGAGATATTGTCCTGAAAATGGTTATGAAGTAATACTTGTAGATAATGCATCCACCGATGATGCTGTTTTGAGGCTTTTGAAAGAGCAGGCAGATTCTGATAGCCACATTAAGCTTAAAATAAATGATAAAAATGAGGGATTTTCAGCTGGCTGTAATGAGGGGCTGGAACTTTCAAATCCTGAAAATGATGTGTTTTTCTTAAACAATGATGCGGTTCTTATGCCTAATGCTCTCTTTTGGTTAAAGATGGGACTGTATGCAGATAAGAGAAACGGGGCAGCAGGAGCTGTCACAAACTGTGCGCCTTCTCAGGAAGTTTCTATGGAATCTGTGCAGCCTTATCTGGCAGCATCTGCTGTTGAGGGAGCACGGCCGCTTGTTGATTTTACTGCTAACGTCATTGATGCGAAAGGAAAATGGAACGGCTCTTCAAGGCTTAAGGATATTGCCGATTCTATCAATTCAGAAGCTTTGCCATCGGAGCATCGCTGGTGGCGTACGATAAGTCTGGATAGTGCATTGGAAACCGCTAAAAGATATGCTAAAGATCATAATGTGCCTATGTGGAATCCCACCGAGGTGCGTTGCAGACTCACAGGCTTTGCTGTTTTACTAAGAAGGGAGGCGGTTAATAACCTTTTAATTAAGACAGGTGATTCAGCGGGCGAGAAAAAGCTCCTTTTTGATGAAAGATTTTCCCCGGCTTATTTTGAGGATGACGATCTTGGAATCCGTCTGTGCCTTGCCGGATGGCGACAGGTTTTATGCCATAATGCCTTTATATATCATCATGGAGGCAGCGGATTTTCTGAAAAGAAGGACGCCATGGAATATTCCAGAAAGAAGTTCATGGAAAAGTGGGGGTTCGATATCTGGAATTATACACTTCCCGAGGATGATAAAATTGCCGCTTTGATGGATGCCATAGCGCAGAGTGATAGTGGTGCCAATAATTCTTCTAATAAAAATGCGACTGATTTTATAAATAATTCGGATACTGCAAAAGATAATAAGAAAAAAACCGATAATGCGCAGCGGCCGGAAATCAGACTGCGACTCTACAATCGTGTACTGCGTATTCTTGATCTGGAAGCAGGTATGGGGACCACGCTTTCTGCCATTAAATATCAGATGCCTGACAGCTTCACCGCCGGAATCACAAAAGTGGATGTTTTTGCAGGCCTATCTGGATTCATGGCAGATGACATGATTTCCGGGGATCCTGAGATTGTAACTTTCCCGTGGCCTTTGCACAGTTTTGACTATATTCTGGCAGGTGGTGCGGTTGCCGGTGCTCAGAATCCGGAGAAACTACTTGAAAAATTAGGAAAATATTTAGCTAAAAATGGCAGAATTTTGTAAACGCTTAGTGTTAAGATTACGGAATAACGAAAAAATATTTCGAAATTTTTCGGATAATTTGTATGTAATTTCGTTTAATATTTTGAAATTTTCTAATTTTTCTAAAATTTCATTTTAAATATTGTCGAATGAGTGAATATTTCAAACACGAAAAAATGTGCATGAGTTTTGGACAAGACACAAAATGTTCAGAATTTATGCACTTTTTGTCATTATGTCCAAAAATCGAAGATTTATTTATTTAATTTTATTACAAAATTTAAGAAAAAAATAAGTGACGAAAAAACGTTCATACGTTATACTTGTTTTTGCTACAGTAAGACGTAATATCATGTAGTATGAAGAAGGAGGTAAGGAAATGACAAAGGCTGAAATACTTAAAAGAGAAATTTTAGCGCAGTACAAGAGTGTCAGACAGTTCGCGATAGATATGTCAATTCCATATAGTACATTGGTTACAGCACTGGACAGAGGTATAGAAGGTATGGCTTACGGGACGGTGATTAGAATGTGTGATAAGCTAAATCTTAACCCGGTTGATTTCAGTACTCTTGAAAAAGGCACAGACCTTGGAAATAAAATCGTTGAAAATCGTGTAATGCAGCAGTATGTAAAGCTTAACAAGGTAGGACGTAAGAAGGTTCTCGATTATATGGGTGACCTGACAGCTCTTGAAAAATATCACGCTTAAATTTTTAAATTGACTATTCTCCCGGAAGTGAAAGCTTCCGGGTTTTTTAATATTGTAGGGATTTTGCATTGGACCAGTTGCTGTGAGCACCGTAAGGTGTGAACAGTAACGATGTGTCTGGCGAAGCCAGATTTCCGAACGATTTTCCTTGTTATCGTTCGGAAAGTCATAATATAATGTATATTACTGGTGCTGTGGTGTGCATCAGCGATTACAGGGTAGCCGGATACCGTTAGCACACGTCTATTGATGGCTTGCGATATCTGTATCCGATTGTAATAAATAAGATATAAACTATCTTTTATCTAGGAGGAAAAGGATGAAATATGATTATTTAGTTGTTGGAGCAGGACTTTTTGGCTGCGTATTTGCTCATGAGATGGCAAGAGCGGGCAAGAAGGTTCTGGTTATAGATAAAAGGGATCACATTGGTGGAAATATTTACACTGAAAACAGAATGGGCATCAATGTTCATAAGTATGGTGCTCATATTTTCCATACATCCGATAAAAAAGTATGGGAGTACATCAATCGTTTCACCGAGTTTAATCAGTATATAAACTCACCTGTGGCAATTTACCATGATGAGCTTTATAATCTTCCTTTTAATATGAATACTTTCAGTAAGCTTTGGGGAATACGCACTCCCGATGAAGCTCGTGCGATCATAGATGAGCAGGCTAAAAAGGAAGTAAAGCGAATTCTCAAGGAGCGTGCTGCTAACGGTGATGAAAGTGCATCTGAACAGTTGGAAGTGTCAGCAGCCAGCGGCCAGGATATAAGAGAGGGCTTTGAAGCAGCTAATCTTGAGGAACAGGGACTTTCCCTTGCGGGACGCGATGTTTTTGAAAAGCTCGTAAAAGGATACACAGAAAAACAGTGGGGTAAAGATTGCAAAGAGCTTCCTGCTTTTATAATAAGAAGACTTCCTTTCAGATTTATTTTTGATAATAACTATTTTAATGACAGATTTCAGGGGATACCGATTGGTGGCTACACAGCAATTGTCAAAAAGCTCCTTCTTCAGGAACAGTCTGAGAGCGCTTCTGAAAATGGGCTCAGTGGAAGCATCACGGTTAAGACAGAAACAGAGTTTAAAGAATTTATGAAAATGAATGGCGATGTTCCTGTAAAACCTTTTGAGTCTGTGGATGGGGATAGCTTTGATAAAATTCTTTTCACAGGAATGATCGATGAATTCTTTGGATATAAGCTTGGTAATCTTGAGTACAGATCATTGAAATTTGAAACGAAGGACCTTCCTGATGTTGATAATTATCAGGGAAATGCGGTTGTGAATTACACTGAACGTGATATTCCCTACACCAGAATCATTGAGCATAAACATTTTGAATTCGGAACCGGCAAGGGAACAATAATAACCAGAGAGTATCCCGCTGACTGGAAGAGAGGGGATGAACCCTATTATCCGATGAATGATGAGAAGAACAATGCACTTTTTGCAGAGTATCAGAAGCTTGCATCAGAATTTGGTGATGTACTCTTTGGAGGAAGACTTGGCCAGTATAAATATTACAATATGGATCAGGTTATAGCAGCTGCCCTGGATATGTCTGCTGATGTACTGACCCGCTCATAATTAACCAAACGATAGTCGTAATAATTCGTGGCATTTAATGGATGGAGTAATGTTTTGTTTTGTCTGCTTTGTATGGAAATGATGTCACTGCATTACATTCATCCTGATGTTAAAAAAATAAAGTAAACTAAAAACCCGTTCCAATCTATTATGCACAGCGTGCACGAGATAGGAACGGGATATTTTATGTTTGTTATTTTTGAAAAGCTTAGCAGTAATTATTAAACATCATTCCGCTGTATTCGGAGGTTATGTAAGGAGATGGAGCCTCACCACCATGAGGATCCTTGTAGTTAAATACAGGTCGCTCTACATATTTCATAGGATCCAGAGAGATTTCATCTGTTTTTTCTTGAAGAGCTTTTGCGAATTCCTGCAGAGGAACAACCACACCTTTTGGCGGGCCTGATACGGATTTATCGCGAAGACGCTGTGGATCGTAATTGATTCGACCGTTTTCGTTAAGGGAAACTCCATAATCTTCAATTCCCTTAATGTGATTTTCTGCGATTGCTTTGGTTTCGCTTACAAGCTTTGTGTTTTTAAAACCGGTGCTCTGAATATTATCAGCGCTATCCAGGAAGTTATTGTAACCATCAATAAGTGATCTGACGTTTTCAACAAGTGTATCACTTTCGTTTTGTACACCGATAGTAACGGGCTCTCCCGGAGCGGTTGCTGCTTTAAGGGTTATATCAAACTCATTGCCTACTGTGAATCTGTTTGAAGAAGAGGTGTGTTCTGTGCCGTTAAGTGAAAACCTTGCATTTACAGGCTCCTGTGCAATCAGATTCAGTCCGAAATAGGATACGCTGTGAGGATTTTCGGAAGCTTTTGATTCTGTTATTTCAAATCTGAGATTCTGTCCCGGTTTTACTCCGGTATCACTGGATCCGATTATCAGAGTGGTTTTTCCTTCATCATCAGACTGCATTCCGGCTATCAGACCGATGCCTGCCTTGTTTATAAGGCGGGACAGCTTAGCCTGAACATCATAATTTGTATTGCCTTCTCTGATACTATATTGAAATTCGTAATCGTGACCGTTTATGCCCACGTTGAAAGCATAACTTCCTATTGGAAGATCCACGGGCTCGTCTGGTTTAAGAAAATGTCCTGCATTTATCTGATTGGTTGCCAGATTAGAAACTTCTATATTAAATTCTGTGGTGTTGCTTTGATGTTTCCCCACATATTCAACTGTTACGTTATCAGGTTGAGAAGATACGGCTGATTTTTTACCAAGAGTCGTGTTTTCTTCGTTTCCGATTGATTCCAGCTGACTCTTAAGAAAACGGGCGCGCTCTTTTATACCCACGGCCTCCGCCTGGGCATTATCATCCTGTTTTAAAACATGAAGAGGGGATTTTTTATTGATTTTCGCGATAGATTTGTAAACATTCTGCAATTCGCTCTTTTTATGCTTGTCTACATTCGCATTTTCTTTTGCAACGTAAGTGGATGCAAAATGATTATAAGCTTCATTAATACTAATGCCTGCCATGCTGCCCCTCCTTTCTTCCTTGATGTCGTGCGAGTGCTCCTGCCATTCCATTGGCAACCGACACGAGGGCATACAAAGACATGTTTTATTACTTTAACATTATCATCCGGTACGCAATAGCGTCAATTAAATAAGTATAAACATATTGTAAAAAAAGCAGAAAAAGGCTAAAGTATTTTTAGGATTTGCCGAGTATGGTGATTTTACTTCCTGAACGCGCTAAGGAAAAGTGTTTAAGAATCCTGAATTCAAAAATTAAAAAATACAGTTGACGTTCTAAAGCACCTATGCTATATTATACAAGCGACAGAAAATTTAGGTCTTTTTTTTATGCCTTAAAATAGGCGGTAAAATCGATAGAATAACGCACGGAGGAATGAACAATGCGTACAAGAATCACACTTGCTTGCACAGAGTGCAAAAACCGTAACTACGATACAACAAAGGATAAGAAGACACATCCTGACAGAATGGAAATTAAGAAGTATTGCCCTTTCTGCAAGAAGCACACACCACACAAGGAGACAAAGTAATTCCATTATAAGTATGGAGAAAGTCCTTGAGTTTAAGGGGGTTTAGATATGAGCGATAATAATGCTGCAAAAAAAGCACAGGAGAGCAAACTTTCTGCTTTCTGTAAGGGTGTAAAGGCTGAATTCAATAAGATTATATGGCCTTCAAGAGAAGATATCACGAAGCAGACAACTGCAGTGGTTATCATTTCTGTTATTGTGGGAGCTCTTATAGCTGTGTTTGATTATGCTTTTGGTTATGTGATTAACTTCATTACCAAGATTTGATAAAGGAGTATTATGGCAGAAGAGATGCAGAATGAAAATGAACTCGATCTGACTTTGGGCTCTGCTGAAGAAGAAAACACAGATGCTGCCGAGGCTGTAGCTGAGGAAACTGCTGATGCAACTGAGGCTGGCGTGGAGACCACAGAGAGTCCTGCTCACCAGAACGCTCACTGGTATGTTGTTCATACATATTCAGGATATGAGATGAAGGTTAAAGCAAACCTCGAAAAAACTATTGAAAATCGTCATTTGGAGAACCAGATTTTTGAGGTTCGTGTGCCGCTTCAGGATGTAGTTGAGATGAAGAATGGTGCGCGCAAAACAGTGAGCCGCAAAATGTTCCCTGGTTATGTCCTTGTAAATATGGACATGAATGATGATACATGGTATGTTGTCCGCAATACCAGAGGTGTTACGGGATTCGTTGGACCGGGAAGCAAGCCGGTACCGTTGTCAGATGCTGAGATTAAGCCTCTTGGAATCAAGACTGAGAACATGTCTGTTGATTTCGGTGTAGGCGACGAGATTGCAGTTGTTGCAGGCGTTTGGAATGGTACAGTGGGTATTGTTCAGCGTATGGATTTTGGCAAGCAGAGTGCGACTATCAATGTTAATCTGTTTGGCAGAGAGACGCCTGTTGAAATCGGATTTACAGAAGTCCGTAAAGTGACAAGCTAATTGTTTTAAGGTATATCGTAGATATTCTACTATATATAGATGGGTTGAAATTAAGATATTTCAATTCATGGGAACTGGAGTGGGAGCATTTGTGTATTGCTTTCGCTGGTTTTTATGGCGAAGGTGCTGATATACACATGGAATGCGCCTGACCACATTATTTCTAGGAGGTGCCATTATGGCAAAGAAAGTCGAAGGATACATTAAGTTACAGATCCAGGCTGGTAAAGCAACACCAGCACCGCCGGTTGGTCCGGCTCTTGGTCAGCACGGTGTAAACATCGTTGAGTTCACAAAGCAGTTCAACGCTAAGACCGCTGACAAGGGTGATGTCATCATTCCTGTTGTCATCACAGTTTATGCAGACAGAAGTTTCACATTCATCACAAAGACTCCGCCTGCAGCAGTTCTTCTTAAGAAGGCTTGTAACCTTCAGAAGGCATCCGGTGTTCCGAACAAGAACAAGGTTGCAACAATTTCTAAGGACAAGATCAGAGAAATCGCAGAGACAAAGATGCCTGACCTGAATGCAGTTGATATCGAAGGTGCTATGAGCATGATCGCTGGTACTGCACGCAGCATGGGTATTGTAGTAGAAGACTGACGGAGGGCTAAGAGATGAAACACGGAAAGAAGTATGTTGAAGCTGCTAAGCTCATTGATAGAGCACAGCAGTATGAAGCTGCAGAAGCAATCTCTTTAGTAAAGAAGTCTGCTACTGCAAAATTTGATGAGACTGTTGAAGTACACATTCGTACAAGCTGCGACGGTCGTCATGCGGATCAGCAGATCCGTGGTGCGGTTGTTCTTCCGCACGGAACAGGTAAAACTGTTAAAGTTCTTGTATTTGCAAAGGGAACAAAGCTTGATGAGGCACAGGCTGCCGGCGCTGACCATGTAGGTGGTGAGGAGCTTATTCCTAAGATTCAGAACGAAGGTTGGCTTGACTTTGACGTTGTAGTTGCTACACCTGACATGATGGGTGTTGTAGGACGTCTTGGTAAGGTTCTCGGACCTAAGGGTCTTATGCCTAACCCGAAGGCTGGTACAGTAACAATGGATGTTACAAAGGCTATCAACGATATCAAGGCTGGTAAGATTGAGTACCGTCTTGACAAGGCTAACATCATCCACTGCCCTATCGGAAAGGCATCTTTCTCAGAGGATCAGCTTGAGCAGAACTTTACAGCTCTTATGGATGCTATTGTTAAGGCTAAGCCTTCAACAGTTAAGGGTCAGTACCTTAAGAGCATCTCACTTGCAACAACAATGGGCCCTGGTGTCAAGGTAGTTGCAAACAGATATTAATTTATAGTTGATATTTGTTAATGAGTATACAAAGCGCGAAATCAGTTAATGGTTTCGCGCTTTTTTTCTGCCCAAAAACTAAAGGTATTTGTTTTTCTCAGAAAAACAGGAATCTAACCTTCCCTTTTTGCCCACAAGAAGTCACATATTTGTGTTATTCTATAGTAAACAGCAGATATGCCTGCTGCTTACTATAGGGCCTTATGCGGATTTTGTAGGGGATATGCCACTTCGGTGAGCAAGATCCGGTGCTGCCAACGACAGTAGGCAATTTCTAATATCGTTTACGATATTTACGGGAGATGAGGCAGAGATGAGATTAAAATCTCTGCGTTAATATTATGAAAAAAGATAGTTATAATGATGAACGCAATAAGAATGGGAAAAAATCAACCGGACTAAATGCAGCTGTAATTGCGTCGGTGATTGCTTTTCTGCTAACACTTTCAATAGGAGCCATTGTGTTGTTTGCAATGGGTGCAAAGAATAGGAATATAGATAATATAGCGGAAGAGGAATCACTTGAAAGTGATACGCAGGCGAGGGTTCCCGGAGCCACTAAGATTGAAGACCCTGCCTTGAATAATAGTTCTAAAGCGGATGGTGGATTGGAATCTAATCAGTTTGTTAATGATCCAAATGCGAAAGATTTGGAGGGGGCTGAGAATCAGCAGACAGATGATACTGAAGATAATTCTGAGGCTGGCGACGCAAATGCAGATGATAATGAGGATAATTCTGAAGAAATAGCAGTTGTAGATGAAGCTTCGATAACGGATCCTCAGTGGGAACACCTGATAACACCACAAAACGCTGACTATGTATCTCTCGCATTTGCAGGGGATATTTTATTTGATCCGGGATATGCCATCATGAATAAGATAAGGCAGAATGGCGGCGGCATAGATGGGGTTATTGGAGGCAGTCTTCTTTCTTATATGAGAAGTGCCGACATAATGGTTGTGAATAATGAATTCCCATATTCATACGGAGGGACTCCGACAGAGGGGAAGACCTTTACATTCAGAGCAGAACCATCATCAGCAGAGCTTTTGAATCAGATGGGGGTTGATGTAGCTACACTGGCTAATAATCATGCGTATGATTATGGACAGACAGCCCTTTTGGATACATTATCTGCAATAGACAGTGTAGGAGTGGCAAGAGTCGGCGCTGGAGCTAATTTGGATGAAGCTTCTCACCCTGTGTATTATATGGCCTCAAATGGGTTGAAAATAGCAATAATAGCGGCAACGGAGATAGAGAGGATTGATAATCCTGATACAAAAGGGGCAACTGATTCCTCTCCGGGTGTGTTTAGATGTCTTGATATAACAAAGCTTGTAAGCAGAATAAAGGAAGCCAAAAGCACAGGAGCTTATGTAATTGTCTGCATACACTGGGGAACTGAGAATAAAGAAGAAATCGACTGGTGGCAGGAAAAGCAGGGACCTGAAATTGCTAATGCCGGTGCAGATCTGATTGTTGGAGCACATCCTCACATATTGCAGAAAATAGGTTATATAAATGGAATACCTGTGGTTTACAGTCTTGGAAATTATCTGTTTAATTCAAAAGAGCTGGATACCGGGCTTTTGAGGGTAAATATCTATACAGACGGCCATACGCAGCTGCAGTTTGTTCCGGCTGTTCAGAGTGGCTGCACGGTAGCTGAAGCAACCGGTGACAGGAAAACAGCGATACTTAACCATATGCGTGCAATCTCACCTGGCGTTTCTATTGATGAAGAAGGCTTCGTTCAATGATATTGACACTTAATTTACTTTTGAGTAACATATTAATGGAGGATTATCGGAATTTCGAGAAGATAGTGCAAAATAGACGATAATTGTAGTATGGCAAAGAATGTGAGAGGTGCGTTCTATGATTACTATTAGTTTATGCATGATCGTAAAAAATGAAGAGGAAAAGCTTCCAACCTGTCTGGATTGCATCAAAGATCTGGTTGACGAGATGATAATCGTTGATACGGGATCTACCGATAAGACAATTGAGATTGCAAAGTCCTACGGCGCTAAGGTTTATAATTTTGAATGGACCGGCAGTTTTTCGGATGCCAGAAATTATTCCTTCGAGCAGGCCACATGTGACTTTATATATACAGCGGATGCTGATGAGACGATTGATGAGGAAAACAGGGAGAGATTCAGGCAGTTAAAAAAAGATATAGATGAACTGGATATTGATGTGGTTCAGATGTATTACTGTAATCAGCTAAGTCATAATACTGTTTATAATTATGACAAAGAGCTGCGTCCTAAGCTTTTTAGAAGAATTAGGAAATATGTGTGGCATGATCCTATACATGAAATGATAAAGCTTGACTCCACGGTTTGTAACAGCGATGTAGAAGTTAAGCATAATCCTACTGAGGACCATGGGGAGAGGGATTTAGCCGCATTTAGAAGAGCTATAAGAGAAGGCGAATATATAAGTAAAAGACTTCACAATATGTATGCCAGAGAGCTGTTTATGGTGGGGACTGACGAAGATTTCATGCTTTCAAAGGAATTTTTTGAAGAGTCCATAATGGATAACGGAAGAGACCTTGATCAGATTAAGGAAGCAGCGTGCGTTCTGGCTCATATAGCAGTTTTGGATGGGAAGACCGAGGAGATTTTGAAGTATTGCTTAAAGGATCTTACAACTATTCCATCGAGTGAAATGTGCTATGAACTCGGTAACTATTACAGGAATAAAGGGGATCTTATTGAGGCGATTATCTGGTATTACAATGCGGCATATGAGACTTCACCTATACTTGAAATCCACAGAGGCGGAGACATGGCACTTCATAAGATTTCCGAATGCTATAGGGAACTTGGTAATCTTGAACAGGCTGAGGATTATGAGGCAGCCGCAAATAACTGGCAGATACCTTCAAATGAGTAATTATCCGGTATTATCGGAGTCGTATTCATGAAGTAAAAAACTAATGGCAGGCTTAAACGATACTTTCGAAAGCTTGCCATTTTTGCTGAGCAGAGCACTTAGCGAAGTTTTTTATGAGCTTAGTGAGAGCCATGCAAGTCCACTTGGCAAGGTATTTTCGAGCTTAGTGGAGCTTGCTGAGCAGAGCACTTAGCGAAGTTTTTTATGAGCTTAGTGAGAGCCATGCAAGTCCACTTAGCAAGGTATTTTCGAGCTTAGTGGAGCTTGCTGAGCAGAACATCTGCTCACATACACATAGAAAAGGAAAATATTTAATTCATATGATAAACAAAAGAGTTATCCGGTTATTAGCTGCTTTTTCGCTGTCGCTTATTTTGACATGCACGGAAGGCTGCAGCAATAATCAGTCATTGAATGTATCAGGATCGGGGCAGAGCAGTAATGAATTAACAAAACAAAATCCTGCTGGAAACTGGTCAGTTGAAGACGGTTATATAAATGCATCTGTTGAAACGACAAACACCGCTGCTGAGGAGGTGCAGAATTCTGAGAGTTCCCTTAGCGTTCCTACTTATGTTACAAAGGTAGATAATACCTGGTTTATTGTGGATTGCTATCATGATCAGATTATTTATAGTGAAGATCTGTCGGCTCCATTATATGAGTGGAAGGTACTCACGAAGGATGCAAAACAGCCTCATACCATGGCGTCTGATGGAAAAGTTATACTTGTGGATGATACGGAGAACAACAGGGTTCTTGTTTTTGAAAAACAGGACAGCGTGTACGTTAATACACAGATTTTTGATGGAATAGGAAACAGGCCACATTATACGGTTTATGATGAGGAAGATAAAGCATTTTATGTCTGGAGCTCAACCACCGGTGAGATGTATATTTTCAGGCATGAGGACGGCAGCTCTAAGATATATCTTACAGAGATAAGAAAGGCCGGAGGTGGGGATAAAAGCACGCTTGATGGCACATACATCAGGTCTTTTTATATAAAAGATGACGACATTTATTTTGTATCCGGAATTGGTGCTGATGGAAGGCCGTCCGGTATACTTATCTGCGATAAGGATACTCTTGAGATTAAGGAAAAGATAGAAGTACCTGATTCCATGGCAGGAATGGTGGCTATGGTTAAGGAAGGGGATTATTTCTACATCACTGTGTCTACAGATGTGGCAGGGGACCAGAATGCTGCAACAATGGTCAGAACAAAGGATCTGAAGGGACTTATGAAAGGTGATTTTGAAGAGATATATTCTGACTATTTTGTTGGCGGTGGAACTCCCTATAATATCACGGAAATTGATGATACTTTTTTCCTGACAGAGCACCGTCTCCCGGGGCATTATGTATGGAGCTTCAGGATTGAAAACAACGAGATAACGGATGTCAGGGCAGTGTTCTAGTATATTGGTTTATATAGGTTACTGTCCAGACAGCTCTGCGCACTTGCTGCGCTGAGCGTGAGAATGTTCTACGTCTTGAATATAGGATTTGCCCCTTTGCCGAAGGCAACTGGAATGGGCAAATCCAGTTGCTGTGAGCACCGTAAGGTGTGAACAGTAACTTACAAAGCTCTTCTGATACTTGTATTATGAAATTTACTTGTATAAAAACACTTTAGTGTAGTATTATGGTAAAGTGCTAAATAATTGAAATCTGAGGAGAATTATTATGAGCTGGGAAAAATCTGTTAGAAGAGTTACGCCATATGTTCCTGGGGAGCAACCAAAGGATAAAAATATAATTAAGCTTAATACAAATGAGTGCCCATATCCGCCGGCTCCAAAGGTAAGAGAGCTGATAAGTGGTCTTAGATATGAGGATATGAGGCTTTATCCGGATCCGGAAGCAAGCAGTCTTATTAAAGCTCTTTCCGGGTATTATAATGTGCCGGAGGATCAGATATTCGTTGGTGTAGGATCTGATGATGTACTGTCAATGTCATATCTTACTTTTTTTAATTCAGATAATCCGATTCTTTTTCCGGATATCACTTATTCGTTCTATGATGTGTGGGCAGAGCTGTATAAGGTCCCGTATAAAAAAATACCGCTAAGGGACGATTTTACCATAGACTTTACTGAATATTATGGTGATAAGCAGCCAAATGGAGGCATAATTATAGCCAATCCGAATGCTCCTGTGGGTATTTACGAACCTGTATCAAAAATCGAAGATGTAGTGGCACATAACACTGATTCGGTATGCATTATCGATGAAGCGTATATTGATTTTGGCGGAGAAAGTGCGCTGCCTCTTATAAAGAAATATGATAATGTGTTGATAGTGCAGACATTCTCAAAATCAAGAGCTATGGCTGGTATGAGAATCGGTTATGCCTTTGGCTCTAAGAAACTGATAAAGTATATGCAGGATGCAAAGTTTTCATTCAATTCATATACCATGAACAGACCTTCGCTTGAGCTTGGCATAGCTGCTATTGAGGATGATGTTTACTTTAAGGAGACCTGCAATAAAATCATAGCTACCAGAGAGCGCGTGAAAAAGGAGCTGTCAGCGCTTGGCTTTACTTTCCCTGATTCAAAGGCTAATTTTATCTTTGCAAAGCATGATAAGCTTACGGGAGAGGAGCTGTTTCTTGCACTGAAAAATGCAGGAATATATGTAAGGCACTGGAATGCTGACAGAATTTATGATTATCTTAGAATCACGATAGGCACTGATGAGGAGATGGATAAGCTTATTTCTTTCCTGCAAAAATACTTGTAGTATTTATAGCCTTTTGGTAAAATTGTGCACTGGAGTGTTAATTTTTTGATGTCTCAAGATGAAAGAATTGTATTTTTTTAAACAGATAGTCCGGCTTAAGGAAGTTTCTTTAGCAGATAACCGTGATTTATGTCCGGGACATCAGCAGTACTATTTTGGAAAGGCTATTTTTATGCTTAGGTTTTTAAAAGGATCACTGATTGGTCAGTACATTTTTTGCTTTTTATTGTCCATGGTACCACTTGTAGAGCTTAGAGGTGCTGTTCCTTCAGCCCATGCATTTGCACAGACTGCAACGCATTTCAATCTGGTTTTAGGATATATTATTATTGCTATCGGGAATATGATTCCGATGCCCTTCATTTTCTTCTTTGCAAGAAAGGTACTTGAGTGGGGAAAAGATAAACCGCTTATCGGAAGTTTTTTTACCTTCTGCCTTGAAAAGGGAGAGAAGGGTGGAAAGAAGCTCCAGCAGAAAGCAGGCGGCGGATTATACTTTGCGCTTCTTTTGTTCGTAGGAATCCCTGTACCGGGAACAGGAGCATGGACCGGAACACTTGCAGCAAGTATTCTTGATATGGACTTCAAGAAAAGCGTTCTTGCGGTTGTAGGTGGAATTGCACTTGCCGGAACAATTATGGGTATTGTCAGCTTTTTGACTACCAGTGCTATTCTTGGGTTAGCGCACTAACATGTAAATATGCTTTATAGGACGACTAAACCGTTACCTTTTCTGGTTAAATGGTTTAGTCGTTTTTTAGTTTCGAGGAAATGCATATGAAATATCATTAACTTAATAAAATATTAAATTTCTCTCATAATTCAACCATAGTTATTTTAGTTATATTGTAATAGAATGATGATAGGTTAAAAGGCCATAATGCGATTATGCTTGCATAAATCACAGCATGCCTTTTTGACCATTACATCATTGAATGATATTGAAGCAATCGCATGAACTGTGCATTGCACTTAGCGAGAAAAATATGACCACTCAACTTTAGGGTGCGCGTTGATTTAAGGAGCCGGATTATGGAAGCATACACCGATTTTGCGAAGGTATATGATGAATTTATGGATGAAACGCCTTATCATGACTGGGCGGAATATATTTCAAAGCTCATAGCTGCATATGGCATTTCAGCACCTTATAAGAAAAAAACAGGTAGCAATAATTCTGACAGCAATGTGGATGGTTCGACCGGAGATGAAGCATCTGAAGATGGTTTATATGATGACGGAGTTGATGAAGCTTCCGGGGAGGATGAGGATGCCCTTCTTTTGCAGGAGCAGAATCTCGTTGTTGAACTTGGCTGCGGGACAGGAAGCTTTACAGAGGAGATGGCAGAGCTTGGCTATGACATGATAGGAATCGACTATTCCGGAGAGATGCTTGGAATTGCCAGGAAGAAGATGGAAGAGTCGGGCCATGATATCATGTATCTTGAACAGGATATGTGTGATCTTGATCTGTTCTGTACGGCAGGAACCATAGTCAGTGTTTGTGACAGTATTAATTATCTTATTGAGGATGAACAGATCAGGAAGGCATTCACCAAAGTTAATAATTATCTGTATCCGGGCGGGCTTTTTATATTTGATTTTAATACGCTTCATAAATACAGGGATGTTATCGGAAATGTGACAATTGCCGAGAACAGAGAGAATTGCAGCTTTATCTGGGAAAACTTTTTTGATATTGATACGAACATAAATGAATATGATCTGACCTTGTTTGTAAAGCACAAGAAGAGTTCAGGGAGTGATGAAACTTCTGCTGGAATTATGGCTGAGGATCTCTTTGAAAGGTCAATAGAAACTCATCTTCAAAGGGGATATACACTTGATGAGATGAAGGCGTTTATTGAGCAGGCAGGCATGACTTTTATCACTGCGATAGATGCTGATACTCACGAGGAGCCTACGGAAAACAGTGAACGAATTTATGTGCTTGCAAGAGAGCATGGAAAAGATGTTAACAATTAAAGAGCCGGTTACCGTTAGCGCACGACCTTTGGGCGCTTACGGTATCCTTATCCGAATGGACTCAGGTCAGATATAAACTAACGTTAATAGAGGTGGTAGATACAATATGAAGGACGGATTTATTAAAGTAGCAGCGGCAACCCCTAAGATAAAGGTTGCAGATCCTTTTTATAATGCTGAGAGAATAATCGAGCAGATGGATGAAGCTGTAAAGAATAATGCAAAGATCGTGGTTTTCCCTGAGCTTTGTGTGACAGGATATACCTGTGGGGATCTTTTTCTGCAGGACACTTTATTACTAGGGGCGCTGGCGGCTCTCAGGAAAATTGTAAAGCACAGCGAGAGCCTTGACGGAGTGTTTTTCGTGGGAGTTCCTATTGAATACAATGGGAAATTGTATAACTGTGCGGCTGTTATAAACAACGGCGAATTAACAGCACTGATTCCCAAGACCTATATACCTAATCATGGCGAATTCTATGAAATGAGACATTTTGAGAGTGCTGACTCTCTGGGAGATGACACTGTGCTGGTGTCTTACAAAGCTATTGGCTTTGATTGTGATGAAGGCGGATGTGATGATGACGATGATGAGGATTGGTGCGAACTTGGAAAGGAGATAATAGATCTTTCCGATGTTGTTAAAGGCCTTAAAATCGGCTGCGAGATTTGTGAGGATTTATGGGTTCCCAATACTCCTGGAACAGAATATGCCCTTCAGGGAGCTACTTTGATTGTAAATCTCTCAGCCTCCAATGACATTGTAGGGAAAGACACTTATAGGAAAAATCTTGTGCAATCTACCAGCGGCCGTCTCATAGCAGGATATATATATGCTTCTGCAGGAGATGGAGAATCCACGCAGGATCTCGTTTTTGGTGGACATAATATTATTGCCGAGAATGGAACCATCCTTGCGGAGCAGAAGCTTTTTGAAAACGGAATCACCTATGCAGATATTGATATAAACCGAATCCTGCATGAAAGAAGAAAAACCACGACCTTTGGCGGAAGGAAAAAAGAAGAGGAAATATCTGACATATCCTGTGAAATTAAGTTCGAAGAAACCAGGCTGAGCAGAGTATTTCCTGCTAAACCCTTTGTCCCTTCGTCAGAGTCTGAGCGCACAAAGAGATGTGAGCAGATATTAACGATACAGGCGATGGGATTAAAGAAGAGACTTGAGCATACGGGCTCGAAAGTGGCCGTTATTGGCGTTTCTGGCGGCCTTGATTCAACGCTGGCACTTCTTGTTACCACAAGGGCTTTTGATGCGCTATTCCTCGATCGCAGCGGAATAATAGCTGTTACCATGCCCTGCTTTGGTACAACAGACAGGACTTATCAGAATGCCTGTGAGCTTGCAAGAGCTCTTGGAGCAACCCTTAAGGAGGTTGATATCAAGGAGGCTGTTACAACTCATTTCAGGGACATTGGACAGGATATGAACACGCATGATGTGACCTATGAGAACAGTCAGGCAAGAGAGCGCACTCAGGTGCTTATGGATATTGCAAACAAGATGAACGGTATGGTCGTAGGAACAGGTGATCTGTCTGAGCTGGCGCTTGGATGGGCAACCTATAACGGTGATCATATGTCCATGTACGGAGTCAATGCAGGTGTTCCCAAAACACTTGTGAGACATCTGGTTAAGTACTACGCTGACAATTGCATTGATTTGGCTTCAGGATTCAAGGCAGATAGCAAAGTACAGGAAAAGAAGGCCTCAGGTAAAAAGTCATCGGATAAAAAGGCATCCGATAAGAAGATTGCAGATAAAGAGACTGCTCAGAAGATAAAACAGCTGGAGCTGGTAAATAAGGTCCTTCTTGACGTTCTGGATACACCTGTAAGTCCTGAGCTGTTGCCGCCTACCGATGGGAAAATTTCCCAGGAAACTGAGTCGATTGTCGGCCCTTATGAGCTTCATGACTTTTTCCTTTACTATATGCTTCGATGCGGATTTACCAAGGAAAAGATACGCAGGATAGCATATAAGACCTTTTGCGATGATGTTAAGAACAGAGAAAAAGATACAGAAAATACAGATGGATTCTATGACTATGAAACCATAGACAAGTGGCTTGATATATTCTGCAGACGCTTTTTTACACAGCAGTTTAAGAGAAGCTGTCTTCCTGATGGCCCCAAAGTCGGCTCGGTTGCAGTGTCTCCAAGAGGTGATCTGAGGATGCCTTCAGATGCAAGTTTTGCGCTGTGGATGTGATTTTTTCCGAATCTTAAATTTATATAAAAAAACTATGCGTGTCCCTTAAATGTACATGACATTTTTGTGACACGCATCTTTTTTGTTGTGTACAATGCTATAATGACTGCACAGAAACCCGTAGTTTAGTGGGGAGGGAGTTTCCCGCACCGCCATGTAAAGGAGTGCGCTTATGAAGAAAAGAATTTACCCGGCTGTGCTGACATTGATGATAGCCTTTTTATTTATACCTGTATCTGTAAAGGCTGCGAATGTAACAGAAGCAATGTACACAGATGGCTTTGAAAAGGCTTCAGATTATGAAAAATATGCTGCAGGGGATAAATCCCTTATTGATACTAATGTGTGGGTTGAAGGCGATGCTAAGGGCTATGATGAGGCATCAAATTCTATCATCATTAAGACCGATTCCGGTAACTGGTCAGTATATTGTGGAAAGGATGGCACTGAGAGCTTTAAAGAGCTTATAAAGCAGGTTCCGGGAAAGAAGATAAGAGTCTTTGGAAAATATCAGGGAATTGATGAATCACTTAATATTCCTCGGGTTAATTTCCTTTATGACAATGTAATAGAGGCGGCTTACAGACTTGAATCTACCGATAACGATTTCAGAATTTCCTACCTCGATTATGCTATTGGAATGCCTGATTTGGATACGGAAAAGACATACTACGGCATGAACTTTAAATCATCCTCATCATTTACGCAAAAGGGCGACAGTGAAACGGATTATTATTATTTTGATGCTCAGACACCTGCTTTTATAATGCTTCATGCGGAGGATCTCAGTGACCCGGTATATAAATCATATTCTGAGGATACTATTCTAGACACTTTTGTCAGTGTTTATACAGATAACAATGATACGGTTTTCAAAAACGAGAGAACAAATATCGGCGGCATGAGATGTGCTATAGTGGAGTCTACTTTCAGTGATGAAAAGCTGCCTTGCAGCATGAGCCTTTACAGTGTAATGGCAATTGCAAATGATCACTGTTATTATCTTGGATGCACTCAGCCGTATCTTTCTACCGAGACCTTTAAGAGCGTGATCCCCGCAATGCTTGAAAATGTAAGTTTTCAAAATGAGGCAGATAGTACGAAACTGAATGCTGACAATGAAGGCGCAGAAAAAATAGATGAGGCTCCAGCTGATGATAAGACAGCTGATACAGCAGGTACTGATAAAAAGGCTTTGGAGGAGCCTTTGGGAAAAGCCGGCACCAATAATACTGAAGGCGAGACAGAGAAAAAAGATGTTCCTACCAAGGCAGAGGTTGTCGGGCTTTATACCATGACACTAGAACTGGTTCACGGATCAGGACAAACCACAAAAGATACAGGTGAGAATTTGTATTTTGGTGAAAAGGACCTTACAAATTACGATGAAACAACAGGTGTATGCACTGTTGAGGAGGAAAACTTTTCAATGGTACTGACCTTTGAGTATGACAAGGACAGACGTATCATGTGTCATGGATCTGTTACATCAGGCGATAACGTGGGTTCCATAATTGGACTAAAGACAAGCTGAACTTATCTGTTTTATCTTGAAATAGAGGAATCGATTTGGGTGGATAATCCCCGGGCTTTATGGTCCGGGGATTATTAATGCCCTGGTGTCAGGCAAAATTCTGATGGAAATTTGGGAGCTTTCTTTGACATCACCAAAATGTAACGAGTATAATCGTAGCTAAGTATAGCATCGGATATCGTAGGATTTGCTTAGAACACGGGCTACGGAGAGGTTTTTGGGGGTAAACAGGCAAGAAAGTGATCCGGTTATTTAAGAAATAATGTTCCGGTACCGTCCGGGAATGCGAAGCATGACTGAGTGACTGTACTGGCAGCAGATAGGTCTTGATCAGACAAAACTTTTATTTAAGATGAGGAGAATTGATTTATGCACTTTACAAAAATGCACGGCTGCGGAAACGATTATATTTACATAGATGGCAGCAAGGAAAAAGTTGAAAAAGAAGATAAGCCTGATCTTGTCAGATTGTTAAGTGACAGACATTTTGGAATCGGCGGAGATGGCGTTATTTTCATAAACACAATAGGGGATGAGCAGGCTGATTTTGAGATGGAAATGTACAATGCAGACGGTTCATATTCTGAGATGTGCGGAAACGGAATCCGCTGCGTTGCAAAATTCGTTTATGATAAGGGACTTACAGACAAGAAAAAGCTGCGCATTGTAAGTGGAGGCAGAGTAAGAATCCTTGATCTTAAGACAGAGGATGGTATGGTTACAAGTGTCAGAGTAAACATGGGTGCACCTATACTCACACCTTCAGAGATTCCTGTAAAGCTTCCTGACGAAAAGGCCATGAAGAAAAATGAAGTTGTCAATTATCCCATCAAAGTAATGGACAAGGAATATTCAGTGACATGTGTATCTATGGGTAATCCCCACGCAGTTGTTTTCTTTAACAGAGGTGAGGACATAGATTCATTGAATCTTGAAAAAATTGGCCCCAGATTTGAGCATCATTCTTTCTTTCCGAAGGGGATAAATACAGAGTTTGTTTCCATAGATGACCGTGAAAACGTGCATATGCGTGTATGGGAGCGTGGTACGGGAGAAACCCTTGCCTGCGGAACAGGGTGCTGCGCAACTGTTGTTGCATGTGTGCTTAACGACCATACCTCAGACAATATAACAGTTCATGTCAGAGGCGGAGAAATAAAATGTAAATGGGACAGGGAACAGAATGTGGTTTACATGACCGGTCCTGCAACTACTGTATTTGAAGGAGATGTGTAATGCATCTCCTTTTTTATCCATTGCGAGAAAATGTTTTGACAAGTTTTCGTATTTTAACAATTTAAAACGTTAAAGTGCTTGCATTGTATTTTGTTATGTGATAATATCGTTCATGGACGCACAAATGTCCGCGGTACAAAAACAAAACACAAAAATGTTTTTGACTCAGACATATTGATCATATGTGCGTGGTAAATCTTACAACAATCTTCCATGAGGAAATATTATTATGAAAGAAGAAACAGCATACTACGTGCTGAAAAAGCAGGCTGTGCCGGATGTTTTGCTAAAGGTGCTTGAAGCTAAGAAGCTTATAGACACCGGTAAATGCAAAACGGTTAATGAGGCAGCAGAGAGGCTTGGTATCAGCAGAAGCTCTTTCTATAAATACAAAGACGATATATACGAATTCCACGACAGTCTGCAGGGAACAACACTTACGTTAAATCTCCAGATGGATGACGAGTTGGGAGTTCTGTCGGATGTTCTTAGGATAATATCAGGCTGCGGAGCCAATATCCTGACGGTGCATCAGGCGATTCCCTATAACGGGGTTGCGGCGTTGTCGGTTGGAATACAGGTTTTACCCACCACCAGCGATATGGCTGACATGATTGGCAAATTACAGTCAGCATCAAAAGTACATAACGTACAGATAATCGGAAGAAATGCAGAGGTTTGAGAAACTGAAGCTTCGGAGCGCTTATGCAGATTTGTGCAGGACTGGTACAACTTCATGAATGCAATAAGAATTGCGCTCAATAACAATATATGAGGATGAAAAAATTATCTAGCAGGAGGAAATCAAAATGGCAAAGATTGCAGTATTAGGTTACGGCACGGTTGGAAGCGGTGTCGCTGAGGTTCTGGATGTTAATGGAGCCTGTGTTGAGGATAGCGCAGGTGAGGCAATAGATATTAAATATATACTGGATCTTCGTGATTTTCCCGGGGATAAGCATGAGAGCCAGGTTGTACACGATTTTGATGTAATCCTGAATGACCCTGAGATCGAGGTTGTCTGCGAGACTATGGGAGGTATAGAGCCTGCTTTTACTTTTGAGAAGAAGGCGCTTGAGAGCGGCAAGAGCGTATGCACTTCCAACAAAGAGCTGGTAGCTGCTCATGGACCTGAGCTTGTGGAGCTTGCGAAGAAGAACAATGTAAGCTATCTTTTCGAAGCAAGTGTAGGCGGCGGAATACCCGTTCTTCGTTCAATGAATGATTCCATAAGACATGAGAGACTTGATTCCATCACCGGAATCCTCAATGGTACAACCAATTACATTCTCACAAAAATGGATCAGGAGGGAGCTGATTTTGACAGCGTCCTTAAGGCAGCACAGGATAAAGGCTATGCTGAAAGGAATCCCGAGGCAGATATAGAAGGATACGATGCCTGCAGAAAGACAGCGATCCTTGCATCAATTATGAGCGGACAGTTTGTAAAATACGAGGACATCTACACTGAGGGGATCACTAAAATTACCGGTGAAGATTTCGAGTATGCCAGAAGCATGAATATGGCGATCAAGCTTCTTGGAAGCTGCAGAAGAAAGGATGATAAGTTCTTTGCGATGGTTGCTCCGTTCCTTATTCCTTTTGATGAGGCGCTCGCTAATGTTAATGGAGTCTTCAATGCAATCAGTCTTCATGGGAACATGCTCGGTGATGTGATGTATTACGGCAAAGGCGCAGGTAAGAAAGCAACAGCATCAGCGGTGGTTGCGGATGTGATTGATATCGTAAGACATAAAGGAAAGCACATTGACTGGAATCTCAGAAACGTTCCTGCTGAGGTGGCTTCAATAAATGATGATATCAGAGTCTTCTTTGTAAGATGTGATGCATCCGGCGAAAATAGTGCTAAAGAGCTTTTCGGAGAAGTTAATGCAGTAACTGCTAAAAACGTTGAAGGTGAATTTGCTTTTGTCACACCTGAGATGAAGGAAAAAGACTTCAGGGAAAAATTCGAGAAGCTTGATGGAGCAAAGAGCTATCTTAGATTATTGTGATTTTGCATGAATTAAAAATTTTTATTTATAGATGAGGAGATTTTTGAAAAAATGAGCAAGGTAGTAAAATTCGGTGGTAGCTCATGCGCCGATGCAAAGCAGTTTCAGAAGGTTGGTGATATCGTAAGGGCTGACAAGGAGCGCAGATATGTGGTTGTATCTGCTCCGGGAAAAAGAACAAACCTTGATACAAAGGTTACGGATATGCTCTATCAGACTTACGAGCTGGCTGAAAAAGGAAAGGATTTTTCAAAGGAACTTGCAGCAATCGAGAGCAGATTCAATGAGATTATTAAAGGTCTTAAATTAAAGCTTTCTCTCAAAGAGGAGTTTGAGGAAATTGAAAAGAATTTTAAGGCTAAAGCCGGAAGCGACTATGCAGCGTCAAGAGGTGAATACTTAAACGGTAAGATAATGGCGCAGTACCTTGGATTTGAATATATTGATCCTGCTGAAGTTGTTTTATTTGATGAAGACGGAAGCTTTGATGCCGAAATCACAAACCGCAGAATGGCAAAGAGACTTGCAGGTGTTGAGAATGCGGTTGTTTCAGGATTCTATGGAGCTTATGAAGATGGAAGAATCAAGACTTTCTCAAGGGGTGGCTCAGACATAACAGGATCAATCATTGCCAGAGCAATACATGCGGATGTTTATGAGAACTGGACAGATGTTTCCGGATTCCTTGTAGCAGATCCGAGAATCATTGACAGACCTGCTCAGATTGAGACAATCACATACACAGAGCTTCGAGAGCTTGCATATATGGGTGCTTCGGTTCTTCATGAGGATGCAATCTTCCCTGTAAGAAAAGAGGGGATTCCGATCAACATCAGAAATACAAACAGACCGGAGGATAGTGGAACCTGGATCGTTGAGTCAACTGCCAAGAAGTCAAAGTTTACAATCACAGGTATTGCCGGAAGAAAAGGCTTCTGCTGTGTGAATATCCTTAAGGATATGATGAACTCTGAGATAGGATTTGTAAGAAAGGTTCTTCAGGCATTTGAAGATCAGCACATTTCCATTGAACATGTTCCGTCAGGAATCGACACCATGACAGTTTTCGTTGAACAGAACGAATTCATAGACAAGGAACAGGCTGTTGTTTCTGAGATCCATCGCCTTGCAAAACCTGATCTTCTTGAGATTGAATCAGACCTGGCCCTCATCGCAGTGGTTGGCCGTGGAATGAAGAGACAGCGCGGAACAGCCGCAAGAATATTCTCAGCTTTGGCTCATGTAAATGTAAACTGCCGAATGATCGATCAGGGCTCTTCAGAGCTTAACATCATCATTGGAGTTGAGAATCGTGATTTTGAAAAAGCAATAAAAGCTATATACGATATTTTCGTAATGACACAGCTTTAATATCGAACATAAAAAGGAGCACCTTTATTGGGTGCTCCTGATTTTTTGAAATGATTTTGGAAAAATTATTTTAAAAGATATCTTATGAAATCTGCTGCGGTTTCTGATCTTTCACTTGCTGTTGCAAGTCCTATTATGGGAGCTTGTCCGGGATAGTAGGAAATGGCAGTAAGATGCGGGTTATCCTTAAGTATGATTCCGACAGGGATAAGCTCTGACGGATCAGATACCGGAAGATCCTCTTTTTTTGATGATTCGGGATTTAAGGCATCGTTCTCTAATTCACTATAGGGTTGATTGCTGTGATACTGCGCGGGATCAACGTAAAATACCAGATCTCCAAGGGCGTTCAGTTCGCTTTCTGTAAAGTATTCTCTTAAGTCAACGAACATTTCATTTTTAGAATAGTTATCAAAAATAGTTTCGTCTGCCATTATGAGGTCCAGGTCTTTGGCAGCAATCATAGCGTAGATTCTCTCTGAATTTGCTATGGTATACTGGTCGGGATTTTGCATATCTATTGTCGATGATGCGTCAATTGAAATATTAAATTTTGTTGTGTCGATACCCTCATATTCAGCAAAGCCGGCTATCAGAGTATCGGGTTCCTCCATGCTTGCGGTGTTTACAAAAGTCGCTGAAAGTGCATAGGGCTTTTGAGATGTAATATCATGTACAAGTGATATGATTGTAGCCAGTGCTATAACTCCAACAATTACATGAATCTTGTAGTAATCCCAAAAATAATCCCAGTGAGCTTTAAACCCCATACCTTTCAAGGCTTGCCACTGGTTTCGTTTTTCTTCGTTGATATTCATTTTTTCTGTTTCTCCTTAAACTAACGTTAGTCTATTATATGACTAACTCCGATAGGATGCCAGTACCGTTATCTACACATTTTGTTAATGGCCGGCTCCTTAAAAACACCCTGTCAGGAATTTTTTTCATTAACTTTAAATTCGATTCTTGACGAGCGATTACAGTTAATATATCATAACGTTTAAAAAATATGGAAGGGAAAGTGCAAAAAAATGATGAATGACAATAGCTATGTTGAGCTCTTGATTGCCAGAAAGTCTCAGCCACTTATGGTATTTCTTAAGTATCTGACAATTCTAATGGCAGTATTTTCATTTCTTTTGGGGTTCTTGAGCGGCAATATTTTATTCATGATCCTTTTTGTCGCATTTGCAGTGGGAGCATATTTTATTTCACTCAATGCATCGATCGAGTTTGAATATCAGTATTGTGAGCGAGAGATTACAGTCGATAAAATTCTTAACAAGAGTAAGAGAAAAAGGGTAGCAACTTTCGAAACAGAGCGTATGGAAGTTATAGCGCCATCTAGGTCCTATCATCTGGACGAATATCGTAATAAAGACAATTATAGAAAACTTGATTTTTCATCAGGTGAGGTGCAGCAGCCTGATGTAACATATACAATGTATTATGACGGTAGGGAAAAAGTTATACTTGAACCTAACAAAGAGCTTATTGATGCGTTGAAAAACGTTGCACCACGTAAAGTATTCACTGACTGAAAAAGGAGATAATAATGGGACAGATTATTGGCGAAGGAATTACATTTGATGACGTACTTTTGGTACCTGCATATTCACAGGTGGTACCTAATATGATTGATGTTAGTACACATCTCACAAAGAAGCTGAGACTGAACATTCCTATGATGAGTGCAGGTATGGATACTGTTACGGAACATAGAATGGCTATTGCTATGGCTCGTCAGGGCGGAATCGGTATTATTCACAAAAACATGTCAATCGAAGCTCAGGCTGATGAGGTAGACAAGGTTAAGAGATCAGAAAATGGAGTTATCACTGATCCTTTTTCACTTTCACCCGATCATACACTTGCAGATGCTGATGCACTTATGGCAAAATTCCGTATTTCAGGTGTTCCGATCACTGAGGGAAGAAAGCTTGTTGGAATTATTACAAACAGAGATCTTAAGTTTGAGCAGAACTTTGATCAGAAAATCCGTGCAGTTATGACTAGTGAAAATCTTGTAACTGCAAAGGCTGGTATCACACTTGAGGAAGCAAAGCAGATCCTTGGAAAATCCAAGAAGGAGAAGCTCCCTCTTGTAGATGATGATTACAATCTTGTAGGACTTATTACAATCAAAGATATTGAGAAGACAATAAAGTATCCTCTTGCTGCAAAGGACGATCAGGGAAGACTTCTCTGTGGAGCAGGTGTCGGAATCAGTGCCAACGTTCTTGACCGTGTAGGTGCACTTGTTGATGCAAAGGTTGACTGTGTAGTTCTTGATTCAGCTCATGGACATTCTGAGAACGTGCTCAGATGTCTGAGAATGATCAAGGAGAAATATCCTGATCTTCAGGTTGTAGCAGGTAATGTTGCAACAGCAGCTGCTACAAAGGCACTTATTGAGGCTGGCGCTGATGCAGTTAAGGTTGGTATCGGACCCGGATCTATCTGTACAACCCGTGTAGTTGCAGGTATTGGTGTTCCTCAGGTATCCGCTATTATGGATTGCTATTCTGTAGCAAAAGAATACGGTATTCCGATTATTGCAGACGGTGGTATCAAGTACTCAGGTGATATCACAAAGGCAGTAGCTGCAGGCGGTAGCGTTGTAATGATGGGTTCAATGTTTGCAGGCTGTGATGAGGCTCCCGGTGATTTTGAACTTTTCCAGGGAAGAAAATATAAAGTATATCGTGGCATGGGTTCAATCTCAGCTATGGAGAACGGCTCTAAGGATCGTTATTTCCAGGAAGGTGCTAAGAAGCTTGTACCTGAAGGAGTTGAGGGACGTGTTGCATACAAAGGAACTGTTGAAGATACAGTATTCCAGCTTATCGGCGGTTTGAGAGCCGGCATGGGATATTGCGGATGCGAGACTATCCCTGAGCTTAATGAAAACGGAAAGTTCATCAAGATGACAAGCGCTGCACTTAAGGAAAGCCATCCTCATGATATTCATATCACTAAGGAAGCACCTAACTATAGCGTTGACGAATAATTTTAATTTTGATATTTTACGCCTTCTTCTGTTATGGAAGAAGGCGTTTTTTGTTCAATAGGAAATTCCTTCGGATTTCCTATTGAATAAAAAGCGCTCCGCTATGGATGCGACTGGTGCGCAGATGAATTTTGCAAGCTAAAGCTTGCGCGCACCAGCGCGCAAAGAGTCGCGAGCGACTCTTTGTTCTCAAAAATTAAGTCATCGATTATCTCTGAAGAAGTGGTATAATAGACTTCAAAGAATCTTAAGGAGAGTACATCTTTTGGAGCCAGCCAGCACAAAGAATTCCGGTAATTATATAAAGATTAAGGATAAAGAGCTTCGAAGATGGCAGGATAGTTTTGCTGCCATGTCTGGAGTGTATTTGTGCTGCCTTGATTCTAAAGGTGAAAAGATAACTGATTATTCAGGAGATCTTTTGGAAATCCCGACTATAAAAAGAGCAGTGGATGATATTCATATCAGGAATATTTTTCAGAGGGTGACAGAAGGAGACCTGGAGGATCAGGCGGTAGAGCGTACCACCATTCCTAATTTACGGGTCGCAGCCGTGGCTGCCAAGCTTGATGGTAAGGCGCAGGTTGTGTGGATCGTATGCGCAGTTTTAAAGGATGCGGAATATGAGCCGGAGTTATATACTGAGTCACCTATAACAGATTTTTCATATATGACAACGGAGAAAGAATTCTATAACTCACTTGATTTTCTGCGTGTCACATCGCTTGCAGTTGTCAGGGCTCTGAAATCCGAGAATCAGGCAGCAGCTTCAACTGCTGAGAATTTTAAACGCACGGAGGATTTCAAGGTTTCCTTCCACAGAGCTGAGCTCATGACGGAAATCGTATCACTTCTCGATAGCGATGATGAGATAGAGGATATTATGACGCAGATACTTATGAAGATCTGCGAATATCTTGATATAAGCAATGCTTTTATCTGCCGGATGCACACTGAAGATGATCTGATGGACATAGTAGTTCAGTGGACAGGGCAGGATATATACAGATTGTTTGAAGAGGACAGGGATCTTGAGAAGTGCTGGTTCCTGGGCAGGAATCATATGGTTGCGGTATCACCGAGCACCACTATGAATTCCGGAGAAAAGGAACAGTTGGAAGACCTTGGAATCAAGGCTGTTGTGTCGGTTCCGATTTCAATATCCGATCAGACACCTTTTTATGCATGTTTTGCTGAGACAAGAGAGGATAAGAGGAACAGAGACTGGATCGTTGATGACATAAAATTTATCAATGATTCTATCAAAATCCTTCAGAACATCATAACGAAGAGGCTTCAGAAGAATTCAATAGCCAGCTCTTTTCAGTCATTGGAAGCTGTCCTTGATAATGTGGGAAGTTCAATTTATGTCCGCTGCATGAAAACGGATGAACTTCTTTTTGCCAACAGAAGTCTTAAAAAGCATTTTGCAAAAGAACTGCAGAAAAACACACTTAAAGAATTGTTTGAGGGAAATATTCCTCCTCGTTCCCACAGCGGGAACTATGAGATTTATTACGAAGCAAAGGAACGCTGGTATGATCTTTATTACACCCGGATAAAATGGGTTGATGGAAGACTTGTTTCTTTGTGTGCGATTTATGAGATAACCGAGAAAAAAATATATCAAAAGCGGATCGAACAACAGGCTTACACCGATTTTTTGACAGGACTTTTCAACAGACTATGCTGTGAACGGGACCTTGTAACCTATGTTGATCAGGCTAAAAGGAATAATTCCAAGGGTATGCTGATGTATCTCGACCTCGATGATTTCAAGAAAATCAATGATGGCCTGGGACATCAGTATGGCGATGTGCTTTTACAGGATATTTCCTCTGCGATAAAGAGTATCGATGGAGTTCAGAATTCATGCTATAGGATGGGCGGCGATGAATTTGTAATCATAGTTCCGCCGGAGAGCTATAACAAGCTCGATAGCATTCTGGAGGAGATAAGAAGAGTTTTTGCGACGCCCTGGTATCTGAAGGATGGCGAGTATTACTGCACTATGAGTATGGGTACGGTTGAATTCCCTACTGCAGGTGATACGGTTGAGGAGCTTATAAGGAAATCTGATATTGCAATGTATGAGGCCAAGAAGTCCGGAAAGAACAGGATCTCACAGTATTCAGAGAGCATTGATGCATCAACGATAAGACGCCTTGACATGGAAAAAGCCATGTATAAAGCAGTTGAAGATAATTGCAAGGAATTCACTGTACACTTCCAGCCAATGATGGATATTCTGGGGAATAAGCCAAAACTTGTGGCTGCAGAGGCTTTTGTCAGATGGAACAGCAAAATCCTTGGTAATGTGAGCCCCGGAGAGTTTATTTCTCTTGCTGAGTATCTGGGACTTATCAATCCGATTGGAGAGCATGTGTTCAGGGAAGCAGCCAAGTGCTGTGGCAAATGGAGTAAAAAGTTAAAGCGGAAGATAAATATACATGTAAATATGTCTGTAGTGCAGCTTATGCAGCCTGATATATCAGATAAGCTTAAGTCAGCTGTGGAAGATGCCGGCATAGAGCCAAGACAACTCATACTCGATGTGAGAGAGGCGCTTACAATGAACAACACTGAGCGTACTAAGGGAGCGATGGAAAACATCAGTAAGCTTGGAGTGAGACTTTGTCTTGACGATTTTGGAACAGGCTACAGCTCAATAAGCGGCCTCCGGGCTCTTCCTTTTGCAGCGGTGAAGATAGACAGGACAATCTCCTCGGTTCTTGGAAAGCAGGAATATGCCCGTTCTCTTATTGCATCTTTGATGGATTTATCCGGAGCAATCGGTGCTAAAGTATGTGTCGAGGGTGTGGAAAACGGGGAACAGGTAAAAATCCTCAAGGAACTTAATGTCCCGCTCAGTCAGGGTGAGTTTTTCGGAAAAGCCTTGCCTTCTGAGGAGTTTGAGAAAAAATATATTTAATGATATGATAATGGCAGTATTTGAAGAGCTGCGATGTGGTATCAGGCTATGAAGCCTTATGCACAGCGGCTTTAAAAGATATTTTAACAAATTATACTAGGAAGTTGGATTTACAAACATGGCAGATGAATCAAGAAATTTTATTGAACAGGAAATTGATAAGGACTTAAAGGAGGGCGTTTACGATCACGTCGTGACAAGATTTCCTCCGGAGCCGAATGGCTTTTTACATATAGGTCATGCTAAGAGTATCTTATTAAACTACGGACTTGCCAAGGAATATAACGGCAAGTTCAATATGAGATTTGACGATACGAACCCCACAAAGGAAAAGTCAGAATTCATGGACGCTATCATTGAGGACGTGAAGTGGCTTGGGGCTGATTATGAGGACAGACTTTATCATGCATCTGATTACTTTGATGAGATGTATGAGAATGCTGTTAAACTCATTAAAAAAGGCAAGGCATATGTTTCAGAGCTTACTGCCGATGAAATGAGAGAGTACAGAGGAACTCTCACGGAGCCCGGTAAAAATGATCCTAACAGGGACAGAAGTGTAGAGGAGAACTTAAGACTCTTTGAAGAAATGAAGAGCGGTAGTGTGCCGGATGGTGCTATGACACTCAGAGCAAAGATAGATATGGCATCACCTAATATCAACATGCGTGATCCGATCATCTACAGAGTGGCACATATGACACATGCCCGTACCGGTGATAAGTGGTGCATTTATCCCATGTATGATTTTGCTCATCCCATCGAGGATGCTGTGGAAGGAATTACACATTCCATCTGTACATTGGAATTTGAAGATCACAGACCGCTGTATGACTGGGTTAAGATTGAGTGCGGATATGAGAATCCTCCGCGTCAGATCGAGTTTGCCAAGCTTTATCTTCAGAATGTGGTAACAGGAAAAAGATATATTAAGAAGCTTGTTGAAGACGGAATAGTAGATGGATGGGATGATCCCAGACTTGTTTCCATAGCTGCTTTAAGACGCCGCGGTTTCACACCTGAATCAATTCAGAAATTTGTTGAGCTTTGCGGAGTAAGTAAGGCTAATTCCACAGCGGATTACGCTATGCTTGAGTACTGTATCCGTGAAGACTTAAAGCCCAAGGCTAAGAGAATGATGGCTATCCTTGATCCGGTTAAGCTTGTTATTGACAACTATCCGGAGGGACAGATTGAGATGCTTCCCATTGAGAACAATAAGGAAGCCCCGGAGCTTGGAAGCAGAGAGATTCCGTTTGGAAAGGAACTCTGGATTGAGCGTGAAGACTTCATGGAGGAACCTCCGAAGAAGTACTTCAGATTGTTCCCCGGCAATGAAGTTCGTCTCATGAATGCTTATTTCGTGACCTGTACAGGATGTGTTAAGGATGAAAACGGTGTTGTTACCGAGATTCACTGCACCTATGATTCTGAGACAAAGGGCGGAGACAGCCCGGATGGAAGAAAGGTAAAGGGTACAATTCATTGGGTATCTGCTGATAAATGTGGTGAAGCAGAGGTTCGCCTCTATGAGAACATCATTGATGAGACTAAGGGCGTTTACAATGATGATGGATCACTTAATTTGAATCCTAATTCCATCACAATAATTAAAAATGCAAAGCTTGAGCCGGAACTTATGGAAGCAAAGGCTTATGATAAATTCCAGTTTGTAAGAAACGGATTTTTCTGTGTTGACAACAAGGACTCTAAGGATGGAGCACCTGTATTCAACAGAATAGTTTCACTCAAGAGTTCATTCGTATTACCTAAGGCATAAATATTGAATTCTTAACATAGTGTTTATATGAGGGAAAATGTCATGGGATTTTTGGACGGATTAAAAAAATTTGGTCTCGGCGCTTTGGACTTGGAAGAGGAAGAACTTTTTGAAGAACCAAAAAAGAAGGTAGAGCCAAAAAAGCAAGAGCCTCCTAAGTCTGTTTCAACCATTGATGAATCCACGCTTGTTTATGACAGAAAGTATACCTGCCCGATATGTGAGGCACCGTTTGTGGCCAAAACTCTTAAATCAGGAAAGGTCAGGATGAGCAGGCAGGATGTGGATTTAAGGCCTGTTTATAAAGAAATTGATCCCATAAAATATGACATAGTAAGCTGCCCCGAGTGTGGCTATTCGGTTTTGGCAAAGCATTTTGGAAATCTGACTAAATTTCAGACTGATGCCGTAAGAGGCAAGATCAGCGAGAACTATAAGCGAAAGGAATATAAAGATCCGATCTATTCCTACGAGGAAGCGAGAATCCGTTATGAGCTTGCCATTGCAACTGCTATGGTCAAAAAGTCCAAGTTTTCAGAAAAAGCATATTTATGCCTGAAAATGGCATGGCTTATTCGAGGAGAGACGGAACATCTTGATCCTGAAAGTCCTGAGTATGAAGAAAAAAAGAAATCCAATCAGGAGGAAGAGAAGGAATTCTTAAAAAAAGCTCTTGATGGATTTGAACTTGCCAGAATGAAAGAAGCCCAGATTGAAGGGATGGATGAAGCTACATTAGATTATCTTATGGCAGCCCTGGGATTGGAGATTGGAAATTACGACCTTTCAGTCAAACTGCTGGGGAATATAATCGGTTCCAGAACGGCAAATTCCAGAATTAAGGATAAAGCCAGAGATTTAAAAGATGTAGTTCTTCAGAAAGCAAAAGAAGAAAAGGAAAAATCGTAATATAAAAAATGCCGGAAGTTAATCTTCCGGCATTTTTATGATAAAGAAATTTCTTCAGAATTCCTTTAAACTGCTCCGTCGAGCTTTTTCAGGTCATTTACATCATCGTCGTCGTCATCATCAAAGAATTCCTCTGTCTTATCAGGAGTAGGTTCTTCGGAAGAAGACTGCTCAGAGTCATCGGACAAACTATCATCAGCATTTTCTGATTCACTGTTTGACAGATTTACGTAGCGACGCTTGAAAGGTCCGACAGCTTCATCGTCCTCAAAATCATCGAATTCATCAAAATCTTCAAAATCATCAAAGCCATCTGATAAATCATTATCCCTTTGAGTAAGATAGTAGTAGACACCTGCGGCGGCAGCGCCTGCAGCAGCTGCGAATAAAAACACTTTACCTAAATGCTTAGCCATGTTATCTCCCTTCATATGAAAATATTGGAAGTATTTAAATAAATATTTTCACTTGGTTCTGTCTTTTAAATTTTAATACAATTTATCAGATAAGAAAAGCATTTGAAGCGAAATCATTGAAAAAATACACTTAAAATGCTATATTGAAATGGACTAGTCCGGTCAATTTTAGGAGATACGTTTTTCATGAACGAAAAATTTTTTGATCTTAAAAAAGAAAAGCAGGATCGTATCATTAATGCTGCACTCAGGGCGTTTGCCCTTGGCGGATATATGCACGCCAGCACTGATGATATTGTCAAAATGGCAGGTATAAGCAAGGGACTTATTTTTCACTATTTTGAGACTAAGCTTGGATTGTATCAGTTTATTTATGATTACAGTATCCGTGTTATTAATTTGGAGATCACGACAGGAGTATCGAGGGATATCACCGATTTTTTCAAAATAAGAGAGGAAATTGAAAGAGTATTATCAATTTGCATGGGACAGTATCCGTATATTCAGCTTTTTTTATATAATGCAGGGATTGAGGATACGCCGGAAGCTGCATCGGCCATATTGCAGACAAGGCAGAACTACGAGGCGATGATACGCAGTATTCTCGACAGAGGTGATATAACAAGATTTAAACCGGAAGTGAACTATCAGATTATTGATGACATGATACAGATGGTAAATAAGGAAATTCTCGAAAGAATGTTCCGGGAGGGTGTTTTCCAGCCGGATGGCTATTATGAAGAGGTTTTGAAATACATGAACATGCTTCGTGCGATGTCGTACGATTAACAAACGGTTTAAAACCGGGTTTCAAAGGAGGCACACATGGGAAAATTCGTCGTAGCAGGTATCACGCAGGTCGAGACAATCGTTAGAGTCAGCAAGGTTCCGATAGAGTATGCACCGCTTACAACTGAGGTTAATTCCATTTACACTGGACTTGGTGGTGATGCTTACAATGAATCGTTGGCACTCAGATGGCTGGGTGATGAGGTTGAGTTTATGTCGATCATAGGGCGTGACAAATCTGTCGATGATCTTAATCCGCCCGGATCTAAGATTGAACTCTCTACACATTACGTTGTCCAGCAGATGGAGGAGACCCCTACCTGTGTAATTCTTTATGATAAAGAGCGCAGAAGACAGATATTTGAGGATATCAAGGATCTGCGCGACAAGGTTTACGATATGTCCATGTTCGCACCTCTTGCAGGTTGGGCTGATATGGTAGTTCTTGCAAATGCCAATTTCTGCAGGCCTTTTGCTGTTGCAGCGGCTGAGAATAATAAAAAGCTTGCTGTTAATATTCGAAATTTCTGCAGGGAAAAAGAAAAGTATAACAGAGATTTTCTTGATGCTGCATCCATACTTTATTTTTCGGATGATCAGCTTGAGGAAGATCCCTACGATTTTATAAGAGGAATCAGCAAAACCTATGGAACAGAGATAATAATTATGGGTCGCGGATCCAAGGGTGTTATTCTCTTTGACAAAAAGGGCGGTTTTATCGCTGATTATAAAACAGTTAAAACAAATGAAATAGTTAATACGGTTGGTGCAGGTAATGCATTATTTGCATGTTTTCTGCACTATTATCAGGAGACGGAGGATTCAGTCAACTCTATTAAGAATGCCCTTCTTTTCTCATCCTACAAGATTGGATATATGGGTACTTCCAATGGCTTCATGACTACAGAGCAGATGGAGCAGTGGCGTAACCTGATATGGGGTATTAGAGATAACGGACTATAATTCTTTTGGTTTCTTGAATCTGATTGAAAAAAAGGAATGAGGGACATGGCTAAAAAAGTAAAAAATAAAAGAGCATGCGGCGTGCTTATGCCGATTTTCAGTCTTCCGTCCAAATACGGAATTGGCGCCTTTTCAAAGGAAGCATACGAATTTGTGGATTTTCTTGCAAAAGCAGGTCAGAGTTACTGGCAGCTTTTACCACTTGGTCCTACAAGTTATGGTGATTCACCTTATCAGTCATTTTCAACCTATGCGGGAAATTCTTATTATGTAGACCTTGAAAAGCTGATCGACATGGGATTCCTGAAAAAGGAAGAAGTAGATAAGGTTAACTTTGGTGCTGATGAATTATCCGTAGATTATGAAAGACTTTTCAAGAAAAGATATGAAGTGCTTTATTCGGCATATGTGAATGCGGGGTTGTCTACAACCTCTACAAAGGAGCCTGTCCCTGAATTTAAGACAGAGTTTGATGCTTTTGTAAAGGAAAATGAAGACTGGCTTCCTGACTATGCTTTGTATATGGCATTAAAGCAGCGTTACAGCGGACTTAGCTGGATCGAGTGGCCCGAGGATCTGAAACTCAGAAAACCTGAGGCACTTGCGGAAGCTAAAAAGAAATATGAAGACATGATAGGACTGCATGAGTTCATCCAGTTCCTGTTCATGAAACAGTGGTTTGAATTAAAAAATTATGCCAACAAAAAAGGCATTGATATTATAGGCGATATTCCGATTTATGTTGCCTTTGACTCAGCTGATACCTGGGCTAATCCGGAGCTGTTCCAGCTTGATGAGGAGAATATGCCCATCGCGGTTGCGGGATGCCCGCCTGATGCTTTTAGTAAAACCGGACAGCTTTGGGGCAATCCTTTATATGATTGGGAATATCATGAGAAAACAGGCTTTAAGTGGTGGATGAATCGTATTAAAGGCTGCTACAAGCTTTATGATGTGGTAAGAATCGATCACTTCCGCGGTTTTGATGAATATTATTCAATTCCGTTTGGCGAACCTACTGCAGAGAACGGCAAGTGGGTTAAGGGACCCGGTTACAAGCTCTTTGAAGTTATGAAAAAAGAACTGGGAGAGCTCAGAGTTATTGCTGAGGATTTGGGATACCTCACACCTTCTGTTATAGCTCTTGTTAAGAGAACCAAGTTCCCGGGAATGAAGATATTGCAGTTTGCTTTTGATGCAAGAGAAGAGAGCGATTATCTTCCTCATAACTATGTTCAGAATAGTATTGTTTATACCGGAACACATGACAATGATACAACTCTTGGATGGTATAACACTATTCCGAGAACTGATAAGAATTTTGCAAAGAAGTACCTTAATATCAAGTCAAACAAAGGAGTAGTCTGGGAATTTATACGTGCATGCTTTTCCTCAGTTTCAAATACTGCAATTATTCCTATGCAGGATTATCTTGAACTTGGAAAAGAAGCCAGAATAAATACTCCGTCAACTCTTGGCAATAACTGGACATGGCGCATGAAGAGCGATGCATGTACTGATGAGCTCGCTGAGCGCATGCTTGATATGGCTAAGACTTACGGAAGAAGTGCGAATGTCTAAAATTACTATTGTTGATGTAGCAAAAAAATGCGGAGTCGGCGTCAGTACGGTGTCCAGGGTTATAAATGGACATCCGGATGTCAGTGCCAAGACCCGTGAAAAAATACAGGCTGTCATTAGAGAAACAGGTTTTGTTCCTAATGACAGCGCAAGAAATTTAAAGCGCACCGATGCTAAATGCATCGGTGTACTTATAAAGGGAGTTACTAATCCCTTTTTTTCTCCGATGATAGATATCATTGAGCAGGAAATAGACAGACAGAAATATGCTCTGGTTTTAAGGCATGTGGAGGCTGATCAGGAAGAAGCAGATATTGCGATGGAGCTTGAAACTGAGAAAAGACTTAGAGGAATCATATTTCTTGGAGGCGGTTCCGAGCAGTCAAGAGCAAAGCTTAGTGAGCTAAAAATACCTATGGTGTTTTCAACGATAGGCGCCTCATATCTTGGAGAAGGAGACAGGGCGGAGTTTTCAACAGTTTCTGTTGATGACAGGCTCGAAGCAATGCATATGACTCAGTATCTGATGAACCTGGGACATATGAAAATAGCTATAATTACGGAAGCAATGGGTCGAAGGTCTGTAGGACATCTGAGACTTGAAGGATATAGAGATGCTTTTGTTGACAGAAGGATGCCGGTGGATGATGATCTGATCTTCTACGTTGATCAGAACATGGAGCATTTTTCAGTAGAAAACGGATACAGAACAATGCAGAGGATGCTTTCCTCGGGAAAGGAATTCACTGCGGTTTTTTGTGCGACGGATTTGCTTGCAATAGGAGCGATGAGAGCAATAGCAGACGCCGGATTGAGAGTGCCTGAGGATATCAGTGTTTGCGGTTTTGACGGAATGCAGATCGGGAGATACATAAATCCAAGGCTTACGACGATCAGGCAACCTCTCGACCAGATTTCAAGAGAAACCGTTAAGCTTCTATTTGACATAATTGAATCCAGAAGCAGTCACCGTCATATTGTTTTTCCCGCAGAGCTTTCGGTCGGGGAGTCAACGGCAAAGCGTTTGGGATGAAAACTTAATTGCGGTGTATTGATCTGGTGGGACTTGTGTGCTGTCTCACTCATAATTAACCAAATTGTCAGTACACAAGTGATTTATGAGGGTATGCCATGGTGAAACAAATCAGAGCTTTCAGTGCTTTATTTATGGCGATTTCATTATTTATTAGTTCCGGATGTTCGGAGAAACCAAAACAGGAGGAAATAATAAATTCTCCTGCTGATAGGGATGTCAATTCAATTACCTGCATGGTCTGGGACAGGGGCAACTTTCCTGCTGGCTATGATGCTGATAATAATACTCTTGCTAACTGGATAAGGGCAAAAGTAAAGGAAGAATGCGGCATAGATTTGCATTTTGTAAGCGTTAAACGTGAAAACTCTGATGATGAGATCAACAGGATGATTGATAATGGCACCGCACCGGATATACTTTTTACTTATACACCCTCTGAATTTGGGTATTTAGCAAGGCAGGGGAAAGTTGCAGACCTTACAGATTCCTATAAGAAATATGGGAAGGATATTAATAAATACATTGGTGATATCCAGCATATGGGAATTTATAATGATCATCAGGTGGCGATACTTAAGCGCAGAGGTTTCAAGGCACCAAGACATGTTGCTTATATAAGGAAAGACTGGTGTGATGCACTTGGAATGAATGTGCCGTCAACCAAAGAGGAGCTTATAGATTATCTATATGCTGTAAAGAAAAATGATCCCGGCGGAGTGAGTGATGTGATTCCGTGGGCTATGGGCGGAGATATAAGTTCAGAAAAATTCTATCAGAGTTTTGTGAACTCATTTGTGGGTGAGCTTACTGAGCGGGAGGCTTTCATATACTCAGAAAGATATATGGTTGTAGCAGAAGGCGCCCTTGAGGGATTAAAAGAACTGAACAGGCTGTATAATGATGGACTGATTACCCTTGATTTTACGGCTGACAGGGACAATTCATTATTTATGAGCGCGGTAGAGAGTGGCAGAGCCGGATTTATTGTGGATGATTCCACTCGTCCATTTTCTTCTATTTCAAAGCTGAAGGAAAAGGATCCTTCGGCAAAATATGTACCGGTTTTGTGCTTTGAAGGAGCAGACGGGAAATATCGGAATGTAACGGAACCTGATCATGGAATGTATATCATGGTTTCTGCAGCAAGCAGGGATAAGACGGATGCCGCAATGAAATATCTTAATTGGCTCTCTGATCCACAAAATGCAGAAATGGTGAATTTTACACCGGATCACCTTACTTCAGAAAGCGGAGCAGCCATGGCTATGTCCAGGGAAGACCTGCTTTCACATGGATATCCCGGGAACCCGAATGATTACTGCATAGTTAACGCTCATTTTGATTTTGTGGATGATAAGAATGCTCAGATTTCAACATGGGCTGAGAGCTGTGAGTGGGAGGACTATGAATGGTTTGAGAATTTTTATAATATCTGCGTGACAGACCGTTTTACCTTTCCTGTATCAAGTACAATTCTTGAATCTGAAGCAAAATATCAGATAAATCTTGATAAAGCATTGGTTGAATATGCATACAATCTGATTTGCTGTCCAAGAGATGATTTTGAGGAAACAAGTGAAATGGAATATAAACGACTAAAGGAGCTTGGACTTGAAGAAGTTTTAGAGGAACGTGCCAAGTGTTACGATAGTGGAGAATATGTCAGATAGAAGCAAATATATGACTTATCATTTATGGAGGAGGAACAATATGGCAAAAATAGCAATTTTTCTGGCAGATGGATTTGAGGAGATTGAAGCTCTCACAGTGGTGGATCTGTGCAGAAGAGCGGGACTCACAATAGATATGGTTTCAGTTATGAAAGATGTTTTTGTGAAGGGCTCCCATGGTATTGAGGTTAAGGCTGATAAGCTGATAGGCGATGTGAAATTTGATGAGATGGACATGCTGGTACTTCCGGGTGGAATGCCGGGAACTACTAACCTTGAAAAAACAGATAAGCTTATGGAGCAGATCAGAGCCTTTGATGATGCAAAAAAATATATCAGCGCAATATGCGCTGCACCCGGAATCTTTGGTAGAGCAGGTTTGTTAAATGGCAAAAAAGCCTGCGTGTTCCCCGGACTTGAAGGAGAGCTTAAGGGTGCTGATGTGCAGATGACGGAGACAACAGTTGACGGTCATATTCTTACAAGCCGCGGAATGGGAACCGCTCTGGCATTTGGACTTGCGATAGTTGAACGCTTCTGCGGAAAAGAAACTGCAGATGAACTTGGAAAGAAAGTGGTTTACAGGGCATAAAGTGCGAGTAGCAATATTACGATAGTTTACAGGGCATAAAGTGCGAGTAGCAATATTATGATAGTTTACAGGGCATAAAGTGCGAGTAGAAATATTACGATAGTTTCCAAGGCATAAGTGTGAGTGTAGAAATAAAAAGGAGATAAATTTCAAGGCATAAAATGGGAGTAGAAATTGAAAGAAAATTCACGGTCAAAAAGCTTCCTGAAAATCTTGATAAGTATAAGGTGCATATTATCGAACAGGGATACCTTAATGTTGTCCCTGCTATAAGGGTGAGACGTGAAGATAATCATTACTATATGACCTATAAGGTAAAGAAAGATTTTCTGGCTGCTAATGCAGAAGGCAGTGATGATATCGGCAAGACAGAATATAACATGCCTCTGGATGCAGAATCCTACGAGCATCTCGTGAAGAAGTCAGATGGCAATGTCATAAGAAAAAAGAGATATCTGATACCGATAAATAGCGATGCTTTTACTGCGGAATATAAAAAAGCACATCCTGAGGTGCAAAAGCTTGCTGACGAAGGCAGTATTAAAATAGAGCTTGATGTGTTCGAGACTCCTTTTGATGGAAGGATTCTTGCTGAGGTTGAATTCCCAAATGAGGATATGGCAAGAAATTACAATCCTGCAGACTGGTTTGATGAGGATGTAACTGATGATGTAAGATACAGCAACGCACACATGAGCAGAGAAAACGTTAACTGAGGTAGGACTTTCCGAACGATAACAAGGAAAATTATTCGAAAATCTGGCTTTAAAGAGTCAGACACGTTTTCATCATGCGATGGACAGGCTATTACGGATTCTTATTTTTAGAAATTTGGAATCTTACAAATAATCAAATTAATATGGAAAAAGAAAAAGACCTGTGCTATAATCTTTAGGCGACTGTGCCGAAGTCTATAGCGCAGGTCGCTTTAATATAGATAAAACAGCACAATAATCAGTTGTGTAAACGATTTATTTCATAGGTAGTATAGGAGGAATAATAATTCAATGAGCGTATCAGTAGAAAAGCTCGAGAAGAGCATGGCTAAGCTTACAATCGAAGTTGCATCTGAGAATTTTGACAAGGCAATCGACAAGGTTTACAACAAGCAGAAGGGCAAGATTCAGATCCCTGGTTTCCGTAAGGGTAAGGCTCCCCGTCATATGATCGAGCGTATGTACGGTAAGGAGATCTTCTTTGAGGATGCTGCAAATGACATCATCAATGAGGAATATCCTAAGGCAGTTGAGGAGTGCGGTGAGGACGTTGTATCAAATCCTGATATCGACGTAACACAGCTTGAGGCAGGCAAGCCTTTCATCTTTACTGCTACAGTAGCACTTAAGCCTGAAGTTAAGCTTGGTAAGTATAAGGGCGTTGAAGTTGAGAAGATGGATCTTGAAGTATCTGACGAAGAAGTTGATGCTGAGATCGATCAGGAGCGTAACAGAAACGCAAGAACAATCGAAGTTACAGATCGTAAGGTTGAGAACAATGATATCGTAACTCTTGACTTTGAGGGATTTGTAGATGGAACTCCTTTCGAAGGCGGTAAGGGAACAGATTATCCTCTTACAATCGGATCAGGTTCTTTCATCCCCGGATTTGAAGAGCAGCTTATCGGATTTGAGATTGGTAAAGAGGGCGATGTTAACGTAACATTCCCTGAGGATTATCATTCAGAGGATCTTGCAGGCAAGGCTGCAACATTCAAGTGCACAGTTAAGGGCATCAAGACAAGAGAGCTTCCTGAACTTAATGATGAGTTTGCAAGTGATGTTTCTGATTTTGAGACAGTTGCAGAGTACAAGGAAGATGTAAAGAAGAAGATCGCAGAGCGCAAAGAGGCTCAGGCTAAGGCAGAGCGCGAGGACAGCGCAGTTAAGGCTGTTATCGAGGATGCAGAGATGGAGCTTCCTGAGAAGATGGTAGAGACTCAGCAGCGTCAGATCGTTAATGAGTTTGCTCAGAGACTTCAGTATCAGGGCATGAATATGCAGCAGTACATGCAGTACACAGGCAATACTGTAGAGCAGCTTATGGAGCAGGTTAAGCCCCAGGCTATCGAGCGTATTCAGTCAAGACTTGTACTTGAGGCAGTTGCAGCAGCTGAGAAGTTTGAGATCGCTGAGGACGAGATCAAGGAAGAGCTTGAGAAAATGGCTAAGCAGTACAACATGGAAGTTGAGAAGGTTCAGGAACTCATGGGCGACCGTGAGATCAAATCTCTCAAGGATGATCTTCTTGTTCAGAAGGCAGCTAAGTTCCTTGTTGACAATGCTAAGGAAGTTGGAACTAAGAAGACTAAGAAGGCAGCAGCTAAGAAGTCTGATGATGCAGCAGAGGAGAAGCCGAAGCGTACACGCAAGACTGCAGCTAAGAAGTCTGAAGATGCAGCAGCAGAGGAGAAGCCGAAGCGCACACGTAAGACAGCAGCTAAGAAGGAAGAAGAGTAATTTAAATACTGTGATTCTACTTACCCCTACCGGTTATTTATCGGTGGGGGTTGTTTTTTCTGCAAAAAATTCCGCTAAAATGCGACGTTTGTTCCAAGGTTGCGTAAAATTGATTTTATGGGTTATAATAGATTGGTATATTTGTAAATAATAACAGATAGAGAGGAAGCGATTAAATGAGTTTAATACCTTATGTCATAGAACAGACGAGTCGTGGTGAGCGCTCATATGATATTTATTCAAGACTTTTAAAGGAACGTATAGTTTTCCTTGGTGAAGAAGTTAATTCTGTTTCCGCGAGTGTAGTTGTTGCACAGCTCCTCTTCCTTGAAGCAGAGGATCCCAGCAAGGATATTCATATGTATATCAACAGCCCCGGTGGTGAGATTACTTCCGGTATGGCTATATATGATACAATGCATTACATCAAGTGCGATGTCAGCACTATTTGTATCGGTATGGCTGCAAGTATGGGTGCATTTCTTCTTGCAGGCGGTGCAAAGGGCAAGCGCATGGCTCTTCCCAATGCAGAGATAATGATTCACCAGCCTCTTGGCGGTACTCAGGGTCAGGCTACGGAGATTGAGATTGCTGCTAAGCACATCATCCGTACAAAAGAAAAACTGAATACACTTTTATCCGAAAATACAGGTAAGCCTTATGAGCAGATAGCTGCTGATACAGAGCGTGATAACTGGATGACAGCTAAGGAAGCAATGGAATACGGACTTATCGATTCTGTTATCGAGTCAAGACCTAAGGACGAAGATAAGGATAAGTAATTTAATTAGAAATTTAGAAGGAAAAACAAATTATGGCAGGAAAAAACAACGGTGAAATTCGTTGCTCATTTTGTAACAAGACACAGAATCAGGTAAAAAAACTGATTGCAGGCCCTGCGGGTGTATATATTTGTGACGAGTGTGTAGACATTTGTGCAGATATTATCGAGGAAGAGTTCGAGGATGAACCTATCTCACATGACGATAAAGACATTAATCTTTTGAAGCCTGTTGAGATTAAGAATTTCCTGGATGATTATGTTATTGGTCAGGATGAAGCGAAAAAGGTTCTGTCCGTAGCAGTATATAATCACTACAAACGTGTTATGGCACCTCAGTCTCACAACGCTGATGACGAGGTTGAACTTCAGAAGAGTAACATAATAATGGTAGGACCTACCGGTTCAGGTAAGACCTATCTGGCACAGACACTTGCAAAGATCATAAATGTTCCTTTTGCTATTGCTGATGCTACAACTCTTACAGAAGCCGGATATGTCGGTGAAGATGTTGAGAACATTCTGTTAAAGCTCATTCAGGCAGCTGACTATGATGTTGAGAGAGCTCAGTACGGTATTGTTTATATCGATGAGATCGATAAGATTACAAAGAAGAGCGAAAATGTTTCCATAACCCGTGATGTATCAGGTGAGGGTGTACAGCAGGCACTTCTTAAAATAATTGAAGGCACTACTGCCAGTGTTCCGCCTCAGGGTGGACGTAAGCATCCTCATCAGGAGCTTATCCAGATTGATACATCTAACATATTATTCATATGTGGTGGGGCATTCGATGGCCTTGATAAGATTGTTGAGGCCAGACTTGACCGCAATTCAATCGGATTTAATGCTGAGATCGCTGATAAGAGTGAGCGTGAGATTGGCGAGGTTCTTAAGGAAGTTACACCTCAGGATCTTACAAAGTTTGGACTTATTCCTGAATTTGTAGGACGTGTGCCGATATGCGTTACACTTGAAGGATTGAATAAAGAGGCATTGGTACGTATTCTTACAGAGCCCAGAAATGCTCTTGTTAAGCAGTATCAGAAGCTGTTTGATTTCGATGATGTTAAGCTGTCCTTTGAGGATGATGCTATCAGCAAGATTGCAGAGCTTGCTCATGAGAGAAAGACAGGTGCAAGAGGTTTGAGATCCATTATGGAGAAAGCTATGATGGACGTAATGTACGAGATCCCTTCAGATGATAGCATCTCTGAGTGTGTTGTCACTGAGGAATCTGTAGATGGAACCTCAAGTCCTCTCATTGTCTATAAGGATGAGGCTAAGAGGCTTAAACCAGCAAAGTAAAATTTAAGGCAGAGGATGCAATGCATCTCTGCCTTTTTCAAAAATATAGAGGTTTATATGGTTATAAAGAACGTAAATTTAGAGACAGTTATAGGTATTACAAGCAAGCTGCCGCAGAATGACAAGCCTGAATTCGCCTTCGCAGGAAAGAGTAATGTGGGCAAGTCTTCACTGATCAACGGTCTGATGAACCGTAAGCATTATGCGAGAGTCAGTCAGGAACCCGGTAAAACTCAGACAATTAATTATTACAATATAAATAATGAGTTTTATCTTGTCGATCTTCCGGGATACGGTTTTGCTAAAGTACCTGATTCTGTTAAGAAGCAGTGGGGCAAGATGATTGAGAACTATCTTAATAAATCTGTGATGCTGAAGCAGGTTTTTCTTTTGATAGATATCAGACATGAGCCTTCTGCAAATGATAAGATGATGTATGACTGGATTGTTGCTACAGGAGCAAAGCCAATCATCATCGCAACAAAAGCTGACAAGATTAAAAAGAGTCAGATTGAGAAGCATCTCAACATGATAAAGGATACTCTTGGAATGCCTGAGGATGGAGTGCTTCTTCCTTTCTCTGCACAGAGTAAGGATGGAAGAGAAGAAATATACGAAGTTATGGATGCACTTCTTGAGGAATGTAAACCGGAGGATTCTGAAGAGTAAGGTATTACATCCGAAGTCAGAGATTCGATATTTCTTAGAGTACCTAATTTCTGAGCAAAACCAGGAATCAAATTATTAAAAATAATTCTGTCAAAGGGGATTCTTATGGAATTTTTTGTAAAACTTAAAAGAAATTTTGTACTGGATGGGCTTGTGCTGATAATAGTCGGCGCAGTTTTGATTTTCCTCCCCGGAACTACGCTAAATATTCTGACTAAGGCTATTGGAATAATGGTTCTTGCTGCCGGAGTCATTTCGATAATCAGCAGCTTTTTGTCTAAGAATCAGAATGTTCTTGCAAGAAACAGCTCTCTTGGATTCGGCCTGGTAGTGGCTGTGGTAGGTGCGTGGATATTAATTAATCCCGGATTCTTTGAATCAATTATTCCGGTTATCGCCGGGGTGATAATGCTCTTTAGCGGATTGATGAATCTTGGAGAAACCCTGAGCCTTGGAAGAAACAGCTATAAAAATTGGTGGGTAGCGCTGATCCTTGCAGTGCTTACAATAGCTGCAGGAGCATTCTTGTTGTTTAATCCAATAGCTTCCATGCAATATGTTGTGCAGATTATAGGAGCAGCACTTGCTTATAATGGAGCATCTAATCTGTGGATAATCTCAAGGATTCATAAGGTTGATAAGGTAAATAAAAAAGAAATCATTGATGTTGACAGTAAAGAAGTAAATAATGGGACATCTGAAAGAATTGAAGTAATCGATGTCCAGGGTAAAGAGATAGATTGAGATTAACGGTTTATCATTGAATATAGAATTTCTTCAGTAATTCAATATTCTGTGATAAGCCGCTTTTTTTCTTTACACATTATTAGCACTCACAGTTGACGAGTGCTAATAATTATGTTATAACAGTTGTAGAACAGAACGCAAACGTTATCTAATGCAGTATTTTTGATTATCGTTGGTAATTAGAAATAGCTGCAGTAGCGAGGTAGTTGTTATGAAAATAGATAAATTTACACAAAAATCAATTGAAGCCATTCAAAATATGGAGAAGGTAGCTCTTGATTATGGTAATCAGGAGATTGAACAGGAGCACCTTTTATATAGCCTGCTGACAATAGAGGATAGTATTGTTCCAAAGCTCATCGAGAAGATGGGAATTGATAATAATGTATTCCTTGCAAGGGTGGATGAAGCACTTAAGAAGAGGACCAAAGTTCAGGGAGGAAGCCCTTATGTGGGAGCAGACCTTAACAAGGTTCTTCTTAAGAGTGAAGATGAGATGAAGGCAATGGGAGATGAATATGTATCGGTTGAGCATATTTTCCTTGCAATGCTTCATTATCCAAACAGAGAGATGATAAATATATTCCAGGCTTTTGGAATAGACAGGAACAGATTTCTTCAGGCTCTGTCAGAAGTAAGAGGTAATCAGAAGGTGACATCTGATAATCCGGAAGCAACCTATGACACCCTTGAAAAATACGGCACTGAGCTTGTGGCAAAGGCAAAAGCACAAAAGCTTGAACCCGTAATAGGAAGAGATGCCGAGATAAGAAATGTCATAAGGATCCTTTCAAGAAAAACAAAGAACAATCCGGTTTTGATAGGTGAGCCCGGCGTTGGTAAGACAGCAGTTGTGGAAGCGCTTGCTCAGAGAATTGCTGAGGGTGATGTGCCACAGGGACTTGCGGATAAAAAGATTTTCTCACTTGATATGGGAGCGCTTGTTGCAGGAGCCAAGTACAGAGGTGAGTTTGAGGAGAGACTTAAGGCAGTTCTTCAGGACGTTAAGGAATCTGACGGCGAGATCATTCTTTTCATTGATGAGCTGCATACCATAGTTGGTGCAGGTAAGACAGACGGAGCGCTTGATGCCGGAAATATGTTAAAGCCTATGCTGGCACGAGGAGAGCTTCACTGTATTGGCGCAACTACGCTTAATGAATACAGACAGTATATTGAGAAGGATGCGGCACTGGAGAGACGTTTCCAGCCTGTAATGGTATCAGAACCTACTGTTGAAGATACCATCAGTATTTTGAGAGGACTTAAGGAGCGCTATGAGGTTTATCACGGCGTTAAGATCATGGACTCTGCACTTGTCAGCGCAGCAACTCTCAGTAACAGATATATATCCGACAGATTCCTTCCGGATAAGGCAATAGACCTTGTGGATGAGGCCTGTGCACTTATAAAGACAGAGATGGATTCCATGCCTGCAGAGCTTGATGAGCTCAACCGAAGAATAATGCAGCTGCAGATTGAAGAAACTGCTCTTAAGAAGGAAGATGACTCACTCAGCAAGGAGAGACTGGCTAATCTTCAGAAGGAACTTGCTGAGCTTAAGGCTGATTTTGATAATCAAAAAGCCCAGTGGACCAATGAGAAGGAAGCTGTAGACAGGCTGGCTATAATCCGTGAACAGATTGAAAGTGCAAATAGTGAATTGTCAATTGCACAGAGAGATGGCAATTTTGAAAAAGCAAGTGAGCTTCAATACGGTAGAATTCCCGAGCTGAAAAAACAGTTGGAGGAAGAGGAACGCAAGGCCGGAGAAAAAGATATGTCCCTTGTTCATGAGAGAGTATCCGACGAAGAGATTGCAAGGATAATATCCAGATGGACCGGAATTCCCGTTGCTAAACTGACAGAGAGTGAACGCAACAAGACACTTCATCTTGAGGATGAGCTTCATAAGAGAGTAATCGGACAGGATGAGGCAGTTACAAAGGTTTCAGAGGCAATCATGCGCTCCAAGGCAGGAATAAAGGATCCGGGTAAGCCAATAGGTTCATTTATGTTCCTTGGACCTACAGGTGTAGGTAAAACAGAGCTGGCAAAGAGCCTTGCTGCGGCACTATTTGATGATGAAAATAACATTGTCAGAATTGATATGAGTGAGTACATGGAGAAATACAGTGTGTCCAGACTTATCGGAGCACCGCCCGGATATGTAGGATATGAGGAAGGCGGACAGTTGACTGAGGCTGTTAGAAGAAAACCTTATGCTGTAGTGCTTTTTGATGAAGTGGAGAAGGCTCATCCTGATGTGTTCAATGTACTTCTTCAGATACTGGATGATGGTCGTGTAACTGATTCACAGGGCAGAACTGTAGACTTTAAGAATACAATTCTTATCATGACTTCAAATATCGGCGCACCTTATCTTCTGGACGGAATACAGGAAGACGGCAGTATCAGCAAGGAAGCAGAGGATATGACAATGAATGAACTTCATGCTCATTTCAGACCCGAGTTCCTTAACAGACTTGATGAGATGATACTGTTTAAGCCACTTACCAGGGATAACATCAGTGGTATAGTTAAGCTCATAGTTGATGATCTTAACAAGAGACTTTCAGACAGAGAGATAAGCATACGCCTGACACCTGCAGCTGAAAAGTTCGTTGCAGATAATGCCTATGATGCAAATTACGGAGCAAGACCTGTCAAGAGATTTGTCCAGAAACATGTTGAGACACTTTCTGCCAAACTCATACTTGCAGATAAGGTATCACCTCATGATACAATAGAGATAGATGTTGATGGTGATAAGCTTACTGCGAGGGCTGTTAAGTAAATTGTAGGGTAGCTTACTGCGAGGATTGGTAAGTAAACTATAGGGTAGTGTAAAGCAAATTATGGAAACGGTGAACCGTCCAAAAGGGGACCTTGACATCAGGACTCTTCCCATAAATGGCCCCCTCCTCATGTTGAATCACCTTAGGCGGTACCCTTTAGGATTTGTTGTAGAAAGGAACAGAATATGATTCCCAAGGATCCGGTTATGTTACTTAGTTACATAAATACACAGCTTAGAGATAATTATAAAAGTCTTGGAGATTTATCAGAAGGTCTTGATATTGGACAGCAGGAGCTTGATGATATTGTAAAAAAGCTGGAAAACATAGGCTATACCTATAGCGAAGAACAGAATAAATTTGTTTAAATTTTCAACATCCCACACAGTGTATTCATGCTGTGTGGGATGCTGTAGTTACTGGTTACTGTTCAGACAGCAACTGCTTGTTTCTATTGATAAGGAAATCCATATGTTGTAAAATAAATTATGTATAAGTACAACTTTTTGTGGGGAGTTTTACGTGGTTCCATCAATTGATATTCATTGCCATATTCTGCCGGGCGTAGATGATGGCTCTCCAAATATGGAGACCAGTCTTAAGATGCTGCAGACTGCGCTGTCTGAGGGCACTAAGGGTATGATTCTTACGCCGCATCATAAGCCGATGCATCACAATGTGAGTCCTTCACATTTGATTGAGTATACGAATGAGCTTATGTACAGAGCAAATGAAAAAGGCATCAATGTTAAACTTTTCCCCGGAAATGAAATATATTACAGCGATTCCACAGTAAGAGATCTTGAAAGCGGCAGAGCTTCTACACTGGCGGATTCAGGATATGTACTGATAGAGTTTCATCCTACAGATATGTATAAGACGATACACAATGCTTTGTATACGGTCCAATCGGCCGGATATACACCGATTCTGGCACATGTGGAGCGTTATGCTGATATGGCTAAACATGTGAAATATGTGGATGAGCTTTTGGATATGGGAATTTACATTCAAGTGAATGCAAATAGTGTCATGGGAAAGTATGGCCTGGGAATCAGACATTTTACAAGGGAGCTTCTAAAGCGCCACATGGTGCATTTTGTAGCAACAGATGCGCATGATAACGGATCCCGGGCGCCACATCTTCTTGATTGCAGAGATTTTGTGGAGGGGAAGCTTGGTGAGGAATATGCGCTTCAGATTTTTCATGACAATGCAATGAAGGTATTGCGAAATGAAGTAATATACTGATTTTTTAGTCTGAGTTCATCATATCCAGGTGATGGCTTAGCGATTGAGGGGCGTATGGGAAAAGATGATGTTATCGAAATTAATCTTGGCGAATTGTTCGCAGTTTTGCTGGGGAGAGCATGGCTTATCCTGAGCTCGGGCGTGTTCTTTGCCCTGTTATGTCTTTTTGTAAGTAGATTTGTACTTACACCTTTATATTCCTCCACGACGAAAATATATATATTGAACAAGGAAGAGGGTGCGACAGTAACTTATTCGGATGTGCAGATATCAACTCAGCTCACACAGGATTATGCACAGCTGATAAAAAGCCGTTATGTGCTTGAAGAGGTTATTCAGACACTTCACCTTGATGTTGATTATGATGAATTTAATGAGCATGTTTCAATAAGCACGCCGGACGATACGAGAATAGTTGCGATAACTGTCAGGGATTCAGATCCGATGATGGCGATGAAGGAAGCCAACTGTGTTCGTGAGGTTGCATCAAAACATATTCAGAATGTTATGGATATTGATGCCATTAATATCGCTGAGCTTGCAAACATGCCTACAGAAAAATACAGTCCGAGTACAAAAAAATGGACACTTATCGGTGGACTGGCAGCAGTAGTATTGGTGTCTGCTGTTATTATCCTCAACTATCTTATGGATGACACCATAAAATCTAGTGATGATGTTGAGGCTTATCTTGGACTTAGTACACTTGCCATGATTCCTGCGATTTCTGACGAACAGACAAATAAAAAGAAGCGCAGTAAATCTAAGTCCAAGTGATTAAATGAAATTTACAGTTTTATTGGTTTTTAATGCAGAATGTAGAAAATGTCAGTGATGTTGACGTATGAGGGGGCCTATGCAACAAACAACACTTCATTTTAGCGAATCTGAAAACAACTATCAGATAAAGGAAGCATACAAAACTCTTCGAAGTAATGTGGAATTCAGCGGTCAGGATGTGAGAGCGGTTTCAATAACAAGCTGTACTCCGGGCGAAGGAAAGTCCAGTGTGTCAATGGCGCTGGCAAGAGCTTTTGCTGAGGCAGGGAAAAAGACTGTTCTGGTGGACGCTGATATGAGAAAGTCCGTTATGGTGGGAAGGTATAAGACCGGGTCTGTAAGACTTGGACTTACACATTGCCTCGTAGGGCGTGAGAAGCTTTCAAATGTCATATGCGAAACTGATACACCAAATCTCTATGTTATCTTTTCAGGGCCGATTCCGCCAAACCCCAGTGAATTATTGGGAGGACAGATTTTCAGCAAGATCCTTGACAATATGAAAAATGTCTTTGACTATATCATAATCGATACGCCGCCTCTTGGAAGCGTTATTGATGCTGCTGTTATCGCCAAGCAGTGCGATGGAACCGTGATGGTTATAGAGGATAATGCAATTAGCTACAGATTTGCCCAAAGGGTTAAGAGTCAGCTGGACAAGGCAGGTGCTAAGGTCATCGGAGCAGTGCTCAATAAGGTCGATATGACCGGAGGCGTATACGGTCACTATGGTAAATATTACGGTAAGTATTATGGTAAGTACTACGGCAGATATTATGGGAAAGATGACTCTCAGGGAAATGCAAGCATGACCGGAGGAAATCCCAAGAGGACACTTCAGCCTCAAAAAGTAAATGAAAAGCCGGTGCAAAGACCTGCAAGTTCTAAGAACGATCTTGATGAACTTGACTATATAGAAGGCGTAGTCAGAAAGGACTAAAGGAGTTCTAAGTGAAAAGTAATATTTTGGCGTTTTTCTTCACAATGGGAAGTATAGTGATGGCTGTTTTTATAGTCTGGTTTTATAACATGTCAGACAAAAATCCGCCTGAAATGAGATTTTCATCACTTGATATGGTATACGATGGGACCACGAAGGAAGCTGATCTTCTAAATGGTGTCATGGCCTATGATGCAGTTGATGGAGATATCACTGACCGCATAGTTGTTGAGAAGACAATTCTTAATAAGGAGCAGAGTTCTGCTGTTGTTTATTATGCAGTCAGCGACAGGTCCGGTAATGTTACGAAACAGTCAAGAATTTTCAATGCAAATATTGCTGAACTGGACGGGCTGGAAAGCGGTGTAATGACAGATTCAGAAGGCTTTGGCTCTTTTGCCGGAGAAGCATCAAATGAGAGCTTTGGTCAGGGCGGCTTTGATACAGAGGGATATACTCAGTACAGTGAAGACTCTGAGGAGGAAACTTCTGAAAGCGAATCTCAGGGTGAAAATTCTGAAAATGGCGAATCCGGTGATACACAGGAGAGCGGGCAGACAGGTAATTAAGGTATGAAAAATCACGTTAATAAAATCCTGCTTATATGGTGCATAGTGGTTTCTGTGGTTTTGATCGGCCTTGGAATCTTTGAGGTTACAAGGGTGATTGGTAAGTCCGGCCTTAAGGAGAAAAATGCAGTAAGTGCGCCGGTAACTACCAGTACCGAGGTGCTGACCAAGGAGGAAAATGCGATTCAGTGGCAGGACGACTGGGTTAAACATAATGGGGAAATCTATGATTATAACGATGACATTCTGACTTTTCTCATTATGGGAATAGATAAGAGAGATGAAGAAGTGACCCCTGTTTATGGTGAGATTAACGGTGGACAGGCGGATGCACTTTTTCTTGTTGTCTTTAATCCGCACAATGAAACGACGAAGGTTATTGCTGTCAACAGAAATACGATGGCTGATGTTGAGATGTATGATGAATATGGGAATTTTATAAATACCATCAAAGCACAGATAGCTGTTCAGCATGGCTTTGGAGACGGTGTCGAGGGTTCATGTGAACTTCAGAAAAGAGCGGTGAGCAATCTGTTTTATCAGCTTCCCATACATGGATATGCTGCAATAAATATGAGCGCAATTGAAACGATTAATGATGAAGTAGGCGGAGTTGATCTGGTACCTGATAAAGATTTTGAGAGCGGTGATTACACCTTTAAAGCCGGAGAAGAGACTCATTTAGACGGTGAGGCTGCCTTTGCATTTTTACATAGCAGGGATATGACTCAGATTGGATCATCAGACAGGAGGCTTACCAGACAGAAGGAATACCTGACAGCATTTATTTCAAAAGTGATAGATGAGACAAAAGAACACCCTACCATCGCGGTAGATATTTACCAGGCAATCAGTAAGCAGATGGTAACAGATGTTTCAGCAGATCAGCTTTCATATATAGCATCTACAGTTTCCGGTTATAAGTTCGATGAAAACAGCCTTATTCTTTTGAAGGGTGAGACAAGACTTGGAGAGAGATTTGAAGAGTTTTATCCGGATGAAGATGATATGTACGATATGTTTTTGGACGTTTTTTATGAAAAAGTAAAGATGTAAAGGAAGGGGAAATTTTATTTTTGCCCTAAAGGTTTTTACAGTATGAGCCGAAATAAAGAATGGACAGCATATAAAATGCTAAAGCGTGGGGGATTTTTTCTCATAGGTATGAGCATGGCGGTGATTCTTACGTCTTGCGCAAATCGTTCATTAAATAGTGAAGATAAGAAAAAGGTGTCTGAGGAACTTATTCAGGAAAATCCTGATATTTTCGGATGGCTGATAGTTCCTGATACGAATATTGATTATCCTATTGCTCAGAATATTGATGGGGATGATACTTTTTATCAGACCCATGATATCACAGGAAAAAAGAAGAGCAAAAAGGGTGGGATTTATATTGAATCCTGTAACCTTATGGATATGTGTGATTTTAATACTATAATTCATGGCTCCACAAATAAGGATGGAGATATGTTCTCCGAGCTTTGGAATTTTGCTGATGATGATTTTTTCAACAAGCATGAGGAGTTTATGATTGCAATCCCCGGTAATACTCTTACATATGAAGTATGGACTGCGTATTCAAGGGATAATAATGATGTTATGCTTCAGTATGATTTTACTGATACTGCTGATTGCCAGAGATATCTGGATGATATGAAGAAGGACTGGAATTCAGAAACTAATATACGAGATGGCTGGGAAAAGGGTGCGACCCCGGATAATTTTCTTGTCAGCCTGACGACGGTTGATCCAGAGAATCCTGATAAACAGTGGGTTGTTGTGGGATGCCTTGTGGGAGATGAGGCAGGAACCATCAATCGTGATATGACAGATAACAATATTGAAGAATGAGCCAAATTGGTCGTGTAATAACTTAAATATCATTGGTGAGTAAGCTTTGAACCTGCATAAAATAACGGAAAGAGCTTCCAAGAGTAAGTGCGCCTATTAATCGTTATAAAGTTAATGAAAAGCTAGTATATATGCATAGTTTATAATTATTTAATTAGATTATGTGTCGGATTTTTGATAAAATAAAATCAAGGTTATTCTTATGAGTTTGTACTTAGGTACAGAAAGGGGAACTGTTATGAAAAGAATACTTGCTTTAATGTTGGCGGGAGCAATTATTATAACTACTCCGAGTGCGGCAATTGCAGCTGATAATAAGATTGAATCGCCTTATGCTCAGGGCTATATAGATGGCAGGAATGAAGGCTTTAAAGATGGTTATGGTAAAGGCCAGACTGCAGGCGAAGCAACAGGCTATAATCGCGGTAATAAAGACGGCTTCAAAGATGGATATGACAAGGGTAAGGAGATGGGCGACATCTCAGGTTATAACCGAGGTGAAGATGCCGGATACAATAAAGGTTATCAGACCGGTAAAGAACTTGGCGAACTTAAGGGTAAGGTAGATGTATATGAAAATACTGTTATCCCTCAGATGGACAGAAGAGTGACTGAACTCCAGAGCCAGGTTAATAAGCTTTACGATAAAGTGATTGAGATGTCTAATAAGCAGACCAATATCACTGTGACAGTAAAGGCAAATGGCAACAATAAAAAGCCAAAGGTAACTGTTAAAAAGGTACTTGCTTCAAACAGTGGAAATTCTGTATCAGAGCCACCTTTCGTACATACAGTTCTTAATGCTCCCGGTCTTGGATGCACAACACCTGTAGGTCAGGGTGGCAGACTTATCCTTAATGGGAAGCCCACAAGAGCTACCTTTACAATGAGAGAGTCAACAAGCGGAAAAGTATCTTCAGCTCAGGTTTTGGCAGCAGGCATTGGCGGTAAGGTTAAGAACGTGGTTGAGACCTATGCTCCCGGAGTTCGTTTCAGTACAGCTCAGGTAGACTTTAAGGTATATGGTGCATTAAATGGTGATATTTACAGAGTATATCAGCTTGGACCAAACGGAACATGGAAGGAAATCCAGGTAGATCAGGTTCGAGATGGTCATGTAGTATGTACAGTATTTAAGGCTGGAACATTTGCATTTATTAAGATGAATTGAGACAGTGTGGTGATAAGTTGATTTATAAAAAGTATAGAACCTCCTTTGCAGACGCAAGGGAGGTTTTTATAGTTAAGTAGAGCACAAGATAAATTATTTTTGATCCTGTTAGATTTGTTAATGAGCTATGTTATTCTCTTCAAGAAGTTTTGAAAGTCTTGCTATTTCGTCAGATAGAGATTTGTTTTCATTTGTAAGTGATTTGTTTTCGTCTGTCAAAGAATCAATGAGTTCCTTTTGATGCTTCTCATGAGCTATAGCGTCTTCTCTTGCGCGACATTGTTCCTGAATGGCAAAGTCTGAGTTAGAAAGAAAAATGGATTCAGCTGTAGATTTCATTGAAGGATTGTCTTCTGCGATCATCTGTATTTCCTCCCATGTGGTTGCTTTAAATAACCTTGCCCAATTGTCAATTCCGAGACGCTTATCGTATTCGGATGATAAATCTATGTTATCTAATTCTATCACATAGAGATTGAATTTGTCAGTATACAGGTAGCCGTCCTGTGCATTCCTTATCTGATACTTGGCAAAGAATTCCGGGTGATCTTTAAATAGAGTGTAATCAAGAAATCCAATATGATAAACGGGTTTGACTAATGAGTAGTCTTTGCCTCGAGCGACATTGTCGAATCTTCTGCATAAGTATGACAGAGAGCGTTCTGTCCAGTTGTCGTAATTAATTACCTGCATCTCAAGATTGATATAAGTATTCCCATTTAGCATAACCAATATATCCAGCTGATATTCCTTGTTATTTATACTTGCTCCGGGTTCAACTACATTTTCAATCTTCACATCCTGGATTGTATGGATTGGAATATCGAGAACACTGCTAATGAGATTGATCAGAGTGTTTTTATCGCGCTGCAAAACCATACGGAACATATAGTCATTGGTCATATTGTATCTTACTTCTCCCGTTGCGTTCATGTACTGATACTGAACTTCAAGGGTAGAAGCCATTCCTTCATATAACATAAAATCTCCTTTGTCATAATTTGTAATAGTCCATTATTGTGCACAAATAATATTTATTGGGAATTCCGAATGAATGAATTCAAATCGGAGGCATCAGAAATGATGCTAGAGTAAAGTAACATATCTGAAATCATAAATCAAGTAAAAAATACAAAAATAATTTAATTTACAATGATGTTGCTTGCTATACGTTATTAACATATAATATCCCTATAGAGCGGTTGTTCTATGGGGATTTTTCTTATGAGTTAAACTAGATAGATTAGTTTTGTCGGGGCATATATTTCAGTATTTTGGCAGCGCGTTGGAATGCCCGACGTTGCTGCTTTTTTGCTATTAGCAGACAGAAATAATGCAAAAAAATTACAACATTATCTTAATTATCTGAATATATTTACCGATAAATATTATGTAGGCCATACGATGCTCATTATTTCTGATGTGTTCAGAAAATGAGTAAAATGCAATGTTTATGTGTAATGGTAATACTGATGCTGAAAATCTAGTTATGGTTTTGCGTGAATGGTAGATATTTGTGATATTGGGAGACTAAATCATAAAGCTGCCAACTGAGGGGGATAAAAATTGAAGAGCAAGAGAGTTACACATACAGCCAAAGTGCTGACAATGCTTTGGAATATTGGCTTATTTGCTATTGTATGGTGCGGATTTTATAATCTGCGGGCATTTCAGACATTCTATGTTCTCGGTGGAATAATGTCTGTGATTATTTATGTGTTTATTTATAATGGACTTTGTAACCTATATAACGCATTTAGAATTGCTTCATCTTCTATCTCTGAGATAGTTCTTTCTCAGGGGATTTCCTTTGGGCTTGCTGATTTAATACTGTATATTGAATGTAATCTTATTCGCAACAGGTATACCAGTATTATTCCGGGAGCAGTTGTTTTGCTGCTTCAAGTAATTGGAACCATCTTGATAATTACTTTATCAAAAAGATACTTTATGACATGTGTAGAGCCGGCAAAAACTATGCTTATTCTTGGAAAATGGGTATCGAATGAGGAAGCAAATAAATTTCAGGAAAGAATATTAAAAAAATATAGTCATCTGTTTGACTTTAAATACATTGAATATGAGGATATTAGTCCTAAAATTTTTGAGGAAAGGGTAGCAGATTGTTGCACAGTAATAATGTATGGACTTTCTGTGGAACAAAGAAGAATTTATATGCAGCACTGCATTGATGAACACAAAACATTTTATTTTACACCCAGAATTGAAGATATAATCCTCCAGGGGTGTTCTACAAGGCATTTGCTGGATACACCACTTATGAAATATGATTATGTTTATAATGACAAGAAGAAACTCAATGCAAAGAGAATATTTGATCTGTGCTTTGGATTGTTTTTTGCATTAGGCTTTGCACCAATTATGATTGCAATTGCAATCGCAATTAAGCTTGAGGACGGAGGTCCCGTGTTCTTTAAGCAAAAAAGGTGTACTCTTGATGGAGAAGTGTTTAACATTCTGAAGTTTAGAAGCATGATAGTAGATGCAGAGAAAAAAGGACTTCAACCTACAATAAATTTCGATCCCAGAATTACCAAAGTTGGAAGAGTTATAAGAAAATACAGACTTGATGAACTGCCGCAGGTATTTAACATTTTGTATGGACATATGAGTTTTGTTGGTCCAAGACCTGAGCGTGTTGAACATGTAGAACTATATACCAAAGAACTTCCGGAATTTAAGTATCGAATGAAAGTAAAAGCCGGACTTACAGGATATGCTCAGATATTTGGAAAATATAACACTTCAGCATTTGATAAGCTGCGTTTGGATCTTCTATATATAGAAAATCAATCATTTAGCTTGGATCTGAGGCTCATTATGTTGACTGTTAAGGTTATGTTCCAGGGAGAGAGTACTGAAGGGTTTGAAAAAGAAATGGTAAGATTGATGAACAGGAAAGCCAGGCGGGTTGGGTAAATTAAGTTCTTGAGTCTGATATTTGTAGGACAATGTATTATTCGAAGAAATATTAGTTGGAATAGGTAATAGAAGAACGGATTGCAAAGTGGTTATTGGGGGGACTGTATATATTATTGAGTTTAAATAGAAAAAACCAGGATTAGTCAGTTTGAACAACTGATTAACCCTGGTTTTGTTTATTATGATATGTTTTTCTTATATTGGAAAAGTTGTACATGAGAATGTTTGAATTTTTTATTCAGAATTTAATTGAACACGACTTATATAGAACATATAATTAATTCGATTAGAACTAATAATTCTTAAAAAGGTAGGGATGTATTATGAAAAATATAGTATTGGGACGTACAGGCATAACCGTCCCTCAAAACGGGTTTGGAGCACTTCCTGTTCAAAGAGTATCTTTGGAAGAGGCGGTAAAACTTCTTAGAAAAGCGTATGACGGCGGCATGAGATTTTTTGATACCGCAAGAGCGTATAGTGACAGTGAAGAGAAAGTGGGAGCTGCCTTTGGAGATGGATATGTAAAAAGAGAAGATATAATAATTGCTACTAAGACAGGGGCAAAAACTCCTGAAGAATTCTGGCAGCATCTTGAAACCTCACTTGAGAAGCTAAAAACGGATTATATTGATATTTATCAGTTCCATCTTATGGGACAGTGCTGGAAACCAGGTGATGGAACAGGCATGTATGAGTGCATGCTTGAGGCGAAAAAACAGGGCAAGATAAGACATATTGGCGGAACAGCACACAAGGTTGGTGTTGCAAAAGAGATTGCTGAATCAGGACTATACGAGACACTTCAGTATCCCTTTAGCTATCTTGCTGATGATAAAGAAAAAGAGCTTGTAAAAATCTGTAATGAGAATAATGTCGGTTTTATCTGCATGAAAGGACTGGCAGGCGGCCTTATAACCCATTCTGAAGCTACTATGGCATTTGTAAGTCAGTTTGACGGCGCTGTACCGATCTGGGGAATTCAAAGAGAAAAGGAGCTTGATGAGTGGCTGTCATTTATGGATAAAACACCTGTGATGACAGATGAAATCAAGGCATTTATCGAGAGTGAAAGAAAAGAGCTCATGGGTAATTTCTGCAGAGGCTGCGGCTATTGCATGCCATGCACTGTGGGAATTCAGATTAATCAGTGCAACAGAATGTCACTGATGCTACGCCGTGCTCCCAGTGAGAGCTGGTTATCCGATCATTGGCAGGCAGAGATGAACAAGATTGAGGACTGCGTAAGATGTGGTGCTTGTTTGTCAAAATGTCCTTATGAGTTACAAATACCTGATCTACTTGTGAAAAATCTGGAGGATTACAGGGAAGTACTGGCCGGGAACAGGACAGTGTGAATATTATGATAGTTAAAGGCTAATTCCGGGATAATATAGGAATTAGCCTTCATGTTTGTGTTGGAAAGGGTCACGTTGACAAAGATTATTTTTAATGCTTTATGCCATTGCCATCTAACAGTTTTGTCAGACGTTTAAGATTTGTTGAAGATATTCTTAAGAATATATTAAGGCACTTGTTTTTACTTTTGAAAAGTGATATTTTCATACTCACGTCAATTCTTGACGAGGTCTGCCGTTAGACAAATGGCAGAAGATATCCCAGGATATTTTAATTTGTTATATAACAGAAAAAATTAGTACAGGAGGTTTTTATTTATATGAATATTGAAGCAGCCAGGAAGAGTGGACGTATGGCTGTAACTATTGTTTTTGCGGGAGTTTTATCTCTATACATATTGGTTATGACGACTACCACAGTGCATGCTCAAAATTGCATGCACGATGAATATGAATGGGTTAGTGTGATTAAACCAACCTGCAGCAGATTCGGTAAAGACATAAGGCTATGCCAGGATTGTGAGGAAATTCTTGAAACAGAGATTATTCCCAAGCTTGATCACAAATGCAAATGGGAAAGAACCAAAGAACCAACATGCACTTTGCCGGGGGTGAAATCCTACATATGCAAAAACTGTAGCGAGGTAATAGAAACAGAAGAGATACCGGCAAAAGGGCATAGGTTTGCAAGAGCTAAAACTCAAAGTGCAACATGCAGATCACCAAAGATAACTGAAAGAACATGCAGTGTTTGCGGCTTTTCTACATCGGAGCAATCAGGTGGCAGGATAGAACACAGATATAAATGGAAGGTAACAAGGGCAGCCACCTGCGCAGATTGTGGCATAAAAACCGGGACCTGTACAATGTGCAATGTCACAAAGACAGAGTCTATCCCACCCACAGGTAAACATAAATATGGAGACTGGTCAGTTAAGTCTGTTAAGGTAAAAGGCAAGAAACTTAAGGTGGTTCAGGAGCGTTCATGCAAGACTTGTGGTAGAAACACCAGGGAAGCATCAGGCACAACAGCATCCTTTAGCGGCAAACATGACAATGGAAAATACTATTACAAACATACTAAGAAAACCGGCAGAATAGTAATTCTTTGTTCTGAGTGCCGCCAGTCTGTAAGCGGAAAAATATCAGGTGGGACAATCAAATTTACGCGACCTAAAAAGAATAATTCAAAGGTGTCATCGAAAGGATGGAGGAGAGTTTATATTATGTGTGCTTGTTTTTTGGATAATATGTCATATGGATTAACATGATTTTACGTGATAATATTTTAGTACTAGCTAATTAAAAATAATAGCTTGGAGGATACAGAATGAATACTGATGAAAAATTCGAAATTATACTAAATAAATTAGATACAATAGATGGCAGACTCGATACAATAGATGGCAGACTCGATACAATAGATGGCAGACTCGATGCAATAGATGGCAGACTCGATGCAATGGATGGCAGACTCGATGTAATGGATGGCAGACTCGATGTAATGGATGGCAGACTCGATGCAATGGATGGCAGACTCGATGTAATGGATGGCAGACTCGATGTAATGGACGGTAAGATATCTAATTTGGAGAAAGATATGAGTGATGTCAAAAATGATGTTACAAGTATAAAACTCCAGATTGAAAATGAAATTGTTCCCAATATTCAGAGAGTTGCTGAAGGGCATCAGGATCTGCAAAGACATCTTGCAGAAGTGGTTACTTACAGATCTGAATACGAAACACTTGTGCTTAGAGTAAATCATCTTGAATCAGAAGTTGAGAAAATACAGAAAAAGATTTGCTGATTATTAGTGGTTAGAAGGATATTTAGAAATATTTAACCGAAACTCCAAATACAGATTATCTCAATGACAAATGCCTGAATTAGCGCATAATATCCCTGTAGAGTTACATGCTCTATGGGGATTTTCTTATGTGATTAATGAAGAAGATGACAGTAAATTACTACGAGAAATCAATCGTATAGCTATGGGAGACTTACAAAGAAGATAGAGGTTTGTGGTAGCCCTAAGAGCAAAATAGTATTATTGAATCTTGCTGATGATATGGTAGACTTTAAATATAAATTGGCAATGTGGATACAGTCAAAAAGATGTGGAGGTCTTTTGTGAAGAAGCTGGGAGTGGGATACGAAAATTACAAAGATTTTATTGATAATGATCTATACTATGTAGATAAGACTCTGCTCATTAGAGATATAGTGAAAAAAGGTGGTAAAGTGACTCTTTTTACCCGTCCCAGGCGTTTTGGTAAAACCCTTGCACTTTCAACGATACAGACTTTTTTTGAGGAAGAAAGAGATGAGGGTGGAAATGCTGTTGATAAAGGGAGATATTTTACCGGTAAGAAGGTAATGACATGTGATGATGAGTTGCTTTCCAAGCAGGGACAATATCCAGTCATCAATCTTTCTTTGAAATCCGGAAAGCAGGATGATTTTTATAATTCCTTCATGATATTGCGAAAGGTTGTTATTAGTGAATTTACAAGACACATTTACCTGGCTGATTCGGACAAGCTTTCTGACTCTGAAAAACAGGAATTTATCAGTCTTGAGCATGGTGAGATAGAATGGCGAGAACTGGAGAAAAGTTTTAAAAACGACAGTGACAGGCAGAGTGCCTTTAGAAGAGAATGTGGAAAATATGCGGTTGCACTTAAGACATTATCAGAACTTTTAGAAAAGCATCATGGAAAAAAGACCATCGTTTTAATTGATGAATATGATGTGCCGCTTGAAAATGCATATAGGCGCGGTTTTTATGATGATATGACAGGATTTATCAGATCACTGTTTGAGTCAGTACTAAAAACAAATAATGCGCTGGAGTTTGCAGTGGTAACGGGATGCCTTAGGATAAGTAAGGAAAGTATATTTACAGGCTTAAACAATCTAAAGGTCAATTCTATCAGAGATGTTGATTTTGGTGAGTACTTCGGCTTTTTGCAACAGGAAACGGATGAAATGCTAGATAATTATGGCCTTGCAGGAAGTACAGAAACAGTAAAGGAATGGTATGATGGATACCTTTTTGGAAATACAGAGGTTTATAATCCCTGGAGCGTAATAAAATATGTCGATGATCATATTTCGGATATGAATAGGCTGCCGGAAGCGTACTGGTCCAATACTTCTTCAAATTCAATAATAAAAGAAATGATAGAAAGAGCAGATGATTCTGTAAAGGATGAGCTTGATACTCTTATTTCAGGCGGAACAATAGAAAAAAGAATCCATGAAGATATAACATATGATGATATAGATACAAACGATGACAGTTTGTGGAATTTCTTATTTTTTACCGGCTACATGAAAGCTGTATCTACAAGACTTGATGATGATCTGACATTTCTTACAATGAAGATTCCAAACAGAGAAATCAGATCTTTATTTAAAACTCAGGTAAAAGATTGGTTTGATGCAAAAGTAAAAACTGTGGATTTGTCTGAATTTCATAAGGCAATACTAGATCAGGATACACGTCGTATTGAAGACTTTGTGTCAGAACTATTATCAAAAAGCATAAGCTATTTTGATAATGAGGAGAGTTTTTATCATGGATTCTTCTTGTCACTCTTGTATGGAATGCCTGGCTATAAGCCAAGGTCAAATCGCGAGGAAGGGCAAGGCAGACCTGACATAGTATTATTTCCGGACAGACCAAAGGATCCTGCCTATTTATTTGAACTTAAGACCAGAAAAAAATTTGACGAGATGGATGACGGAATTAAGGAAGCACTGGCACAGATTCACGATATGAAGTATGAGGAAGGAATACTGGCAGATGGCTATTTAGGGGTAGTTTCTTATGGAATATGCTTCTGCAAAAAGAGTTGTATAGTGGAGAAGTTTGTGCGGTGAATAAGGTTTTATTAACAAAACGCACGCTTATTTGGAAAGATGGTTGATAGACATGATTAAATATATTAAAGGAGATATTTTCGCTAGAAGGATATCAAATATTTGTACATAAGTGCATTTCATATATTAAGGAAAATGGTCCGGTACTGGTTGATGATAATAAATCCTGGTCACTTGATGCAGACAATTCGCTCCAGCTTGATTCATTGACGGTTGATGAAACTGTATTAATTCATGCATGGAATTATATTAGAAATGCCAAAATCATCTCTAAGGAAGATGCAGTAAGGAAAGATAATGCCGTAATATATCCACTAATGGGATTGATGAAAAAGCTGAATTATGCAAATAAATTATATGTATCTAAAGATGGCATGAGATATACTGACAAACCAAATGCCTATATGTTCAATGCTGCTTAAGGTAGTGTGTTAGAGATGGATTACAGAAAGATTCTTAGAAGAGAAAGAAACGAAAATGTATTTAACCAGTATAAAAATATTATTTATGTCAAAGCTGATTTCGAATGCTTTTATTATAATGGACTGTTTGTAAATAATGTTAATGTTCATGGGAGTGTTCTCGATATTGATTTTGATACACCTGCAGAGCGTAAATACGAAGTTGCTCAAGTTGCTGTAGATATACATTTGACAATGTGTGATAGAACGGGTGCAGTCCTAAGCAATGAAGAGCAGAAAAGGACTGCTGACTATGGCTGCTCATGTGGCTTTGAAATTCCTATAGAGATTCCGGAAAGAACAGATCATATTATTATCAATATTCTTTTTGATGGAATAGAAATGTATAAAAATGTGATAGGTTTAAAAGAAGAAGTATTGTTATAAATGGCTATATATAGATATTTTTCAGCGGCATTATTCAATGACAAATTACCATATTTAGCGTATAATATCCCTATAGAGCTGAGGGGCTCTGTGGGGATTTTTCTTATGAGAAGCACTTGAAAGGATAAGTGCATAAACTTTATGAAAAGAGTTTATATTGGGGAGCATAAATAACGATTAATTGGGCGGCAGCGCGTTGTGATGCTTCATGACGTGGCTGCCGTTGTTTTATTTGTGAGTATTTGAAAAAATTATTGTGATAGAAATTGCTTGTGAACAAAAAATATAATGCTAATGTGACAAGAACCATTCTTATAGAAAATAGTATAGGGCAGACTTATGCGAATAATATTACATATGGGTGATCCATATACTATGGAAAATCCATGTTCAAAAAGAATAAATGTACTATATGAAGAACTAAAAAAACGTGGGCATGAACCTATAATTTTGGCGCCAGATACACCGGGAATAGAAAAGAAAGAAGGGGTGATATATTGTAGCACGCCTGAACTTAAGAAAAAGACAACTTGGGAAAGGATAAAGAATCAAGGATGTCTGGCACTGAGTTCTTATAGGAATGGAATAAAACTTAAGGATATTGATATTGTGTTTACTACATGTCCTCCACCAATTAATAATTTAGCTGGTGCAAAGATAGCTAAAAAACTTAATGCAAAACTTATATATGATGTAAGAGATATATGGCCTGATGTTGCGCTGGAAATGGGAAGTTTTAGTGAAAATAGTATATATTCAAAAACTTTTAGATGGATGCGAGATTATATGTTGGAAAAGGCAGACATTGTTACTGCTGTAAGCCCCGGGAAGGTGAAGAAGCTAGAGACTTATACAAAAAAAAGAGTGATTTGTGTACCTAATGGATTCAATAATAACTTTCTAAGTATAAGTATGAATCAAGAATTGTTTAAAAGAATAAGGTCTAAGGGGAAAGTTATTTGTTCATATGTTGGCAATATAGGTCTGGCGCAGGGGATTGATAAACTTATTTATCTAGCTGAAAAAAGTAGAGAATCGAAGTTGCCCATTTTTTTTTCTGTGTATGGCTTTGGTGTCGAGGAAAAGAAGCTTCGACAGGATGTAATAGACAAAGGCCTTGTCAATATATCGTTTGAAGGTAGATTACCTAACAAAGACATGAGAACGGTTTTAGAAGCATCTGACATTAGTTTTGTACCATTAGTAAATTCTAATTTGAAGGATAGCGTACCAACTAAGTTATATGAAGCTTTGGGCGTCGGATGCCCTGTATTCTTAGTTGCTGAAGGGGATTCGGCAGACATTCTTAGGGAAGTAAAACTTGGAATGGATGTCACACCCAATGATAAAGATATCATGTGGGATCGCTTTTTGCAGTTGTATTCTTCGTTAGATGAAATTAAGCAAAATAGAGGTAAAGCAATGGATATGATTCATAAAGAGTATTCATTGCAAAAGTCAGCAGTCTTTTTAGTTGATGAGATGGAGCAATTAATAGCAAAAGAATGAATCTGAACAGATATTTGTGGACAGTAAGATATTTAAAACCTATACAAATTATTTACCAATTGAGATATAGATTTTTGGGATATAAAAATGTTGAGGTCAAAACGAATTATCACCTTGCTCCGAGATTCTATATTTCATCCTGCTATCTTGATGAAGATGACACGTATATAGACAGATTTAAAGTAGATGAATTACTGAATAATCATATTTGGTTATTAAATGATATGGAAGAGTGGATGCCTGGAAGATGGAAATATCCGAGCAGAACGCATTTATGGAATTTTAATCTACATTATTTTGAGTACGGAATTGCCCTTGCTGCTATTTATAAAAAAACAGGAAATTATGATTATTACTTAAAACTAACTCAAATGTATAGGGACTGGCATAAGACTTGCTTTGATAGTAAAACAGGGGATGCATGGCATCCATATACTATTTCATTAAGACTAAAGAACCTTTTGATAATTTTAGATACTTTAGATGATAAGAAGGAAGAATGGATTGAAATTGTCGGAAATGATATTTATCAACAGTTCCAGTTTCTTAAACATAACAAGGAAAAAAATCTCCTAGGGAACCACTATTTTGAGAATTTGGTAACTCTTTATATATGTAGTGCTTTTTTTCAAGAGGATAGCTATAAAGAGTACATACTTAAAGAATTAATTGGGCAGATAAATGAACAGTTATTAGAAGACGGAATGCATTTTGAAAGAAGCTTTATGTACCATAATCTGATTTTTGAGGATTTGATAAGGATTTATAAAGTAAGTAAGGATGTACTCAGAAATATACTGCTAGACAAAATGCAAGCTATGGCTGACTGCATATTCAGTTTTGAAAATTCAAATAGGATTCCTGCATTTAATGATGCGGCTTCTAATGTGGCGAAGACATCTGTTCAATTATTGAGGGCTGCAAATAGTATTGCCGGAATAGTGCCACAATATAAAACCAGGTTGGATTATGGTGGATATTTCAAATTGGCAAATGGCTCATTTAATGTAATTGTTGATGCTGGTGATTATGCACCTTCATATATATCCGGGCATGGACATTGCGATATGATGAGTTTTGAATTGTTTTTTATGGATGAACCGATTTTGATAAATGCAGGGACATACCAGTATCAATCTGGTCATAGAGTTTTTTTTAGGAGCACAAAATCCCATAATACTATACAGGTTGATGGAGTAGATCAGTCGGAGATTTGGGGGGAACATAGGACAGGAAGAAGAGCAATTATCCAAGAAAAAAAGATAGCTGATAATTCTATTTATATAAAAATGCTTGATTATAAAAGGAACAGATTAGAGCGAAAAATACTGATTGATAATGGAGTAGTAATAAATGATTCGGCATCATCACAATATACGAGTTATTGGCATATATATCCCACTAACCATATTAGTGTAATTGATGATAATGAGATTGAAATAGTAACAGACAGAGGAACTAGAATAATAATGGTTGCGGAGAATGGAAAATTTAAAAATATTACTAATGAAAGTTGGTATTCAGAAGAGATGGGAGAAATTCAGAACTTACCATCATTTGCAACTGATGCTAGAACTGTAAAAATATTGAAGGCTTAGAGGAACAAAAATGGTTAATGTTATTGGGCTGGGATATATAGGCTTGCCAACAGCGCTTATGATGGCAGCACATGGGGTAGAAGTAATTGGAACTGATTATAACGATGGAGTTGTAGAAAAACTAAATTCAGGTGAATTGACATTCAAAGAAGATGGTATAGATGAACTGTTTAATGCAGCGGTTAATGCGGGGATAAGATTTACTAGTGAGTATCAAGTTACAGATACATATATTATTTCAGTTCCTACGCCATATGACAAATTTAGCAAAAAAATTGATCCTTGTTATGTGATTCAAGCATTAAAATCTGTACTTGAAGTTTGTGATAAAGGAGCGATTGTCGTTATAGAGTCGACTATATCTCCGGGAACAATAGATAAATATGTAAAACCTATTGTTGAAGCATCTGGAAATGTTGTAGGAAAGGATATTCATTTGGTTCATGCTCCAGAGCGTATTATTCCTGGGAAAATGATATACGAATTGGTTCATAATAATCGAACGATAGGTGCAGATGATAAGACTATTGGCGAAAAGATAAAACATCTTTATTCAACTTTTTGTAAAGGGGAAATAGTAGTAACCAGTATTAAGACAGCTGAAATGACGAAAGTTGTTGAAAATACATATAGAGCTGTAAATATTGCATTTGCAAATGAACTGGCAAAGATATGCAGATATGATGGCTTGAATGTATACGAAATAATCAAAATTTGTAATATGCATCCACGTGTAAATATTTTACAACCAGGACCAGGGGTTGGAGGTCATTGTATTTCAGTTGATCCATGGTTTTTAGTAGGTGACTATCCTTCTCTTGCAAAGGTAATAGATGAATCAATGAAGACAAATGATAGTATGCCTGACTTCGTATTAAACCGGATATATGAAATTATGCAAGAAAATGGAATGACTGATATATCAAAGGTCGGTTTATACGGACTGACATATAAAGAGAATGTTGATGACATTAGAGAGAGCCCAACATTACAACTTCTTGAAAGTCAAAAGAGACACTTGGCAAATGGGTTAAAAGTTTATGATCCTTATATTGAAGAGAATATTGTAGACAATCAATATCATGATTTAGATGAATTTATAAATGCAGTGGATATGGTCGTGATAATGGTTGGACATGATGAAATAAAGAACAATATACAATTACTTAGTGACAAGATTATTTTTGATACTAGAAATATTTGTGTTGGGGAATGTTATAGATTATGAAATAGTTTATTAATGAGAAAAGGCTATTTGCAAGATTTCTATCGCAGAAGATAAAGATTTACAGAGGGAATTTTGAATGAATTTATCTTGCTTGAAAACGGTATATGAAAAAATTCCATATATTGTTAAAAAACCATTTTCTAGAATGTTACGTTATTCATTAATTGGTAATCGCCAATTTGTAGATACTTATAATTGGTTGATGAATGTTAAAGGATGGAATCAAGAGAGGATTAAAATTGAACAATTTAAATTATGTAAAGAAGTTGTAATTCATGCATATGAGCATACAAAGTATTACAAGGAATTATTTGATTCAGTTTGTTTTGATCCATATAAAATATCTTCTATTGAAGATATAAGTTCTGTTCCAGTTTTAACTAAGCAAATTTTGAATGAACGATTTGAAGATCTTATTGCTGATGATATAAAGGATGGATATCTTGTCACTACGGGTGGAACAAGCGGTGAACCTACAAAAGTGATGATGGCTAATAATGCATATTATATAGAATGGGCATTTGTATATAATTTTTGGAAAGAATTTGGTTATCGTACAGATACTAGTAAATTGGCTACGTTTCGTGGGATAAACCTGGGGAAAAAACTATATGAGATTAATCCAATATATCGAGAGATAAGGATGAATCTATTTTCAATGAGACGAAGTAATATAGAAAAGTATGTTCAAGCTATAAAAGAATATGGCGCAGAATTTATATATGGATATCCATCAGCGATTTATAATTTTTGTAAATTATCGCAGGATGCTGGAATACGAGTTGAAAAATTGTTTTCGGCAGCATTTTTGATTTCTGAAAATCTATATACATTTCAAGAAGAAACTATAACAAAAGTATTATGTTGTCCAATTGGTATGTTTTATGGGCATTCTGAAAGAGCTGTATTTGGTGAGAAAATTGAAGAAGGATATGTTTTTAATCCTATGTATGGAGTGACTGAGTTAGGAGAGGATGGTGATATTATAGCTACTGGTTTCATAAACAAAATGATGCCACTAATAAGATATAAAGTTGATGATAAGGCAAAAGAAATACATGGAAAGTATACAATTGAAGGACATCACAATTGTGATTTGCTGCATGGTAGAAATGGAGAAGAGATTTCAGCGGCAGCAATAAACTTTCATGACAAAACGTTTGATAAAATTTCTGGATATCAATTTGTACAAGAAAAGGATGGGGAGTGTTTGCTTTTGATTAACCCAAAAGAAAGAATGAACTCAGATGAAGTGAATAAAGTATTACAAAGTGTTAGAAAAAAACTTGGAGATTCGATCATGTGCGAAGTTCAGGTAGTAGATAGAATCAACTTATCTGACAGAGGAAAATATAAATTGATTATTAGGAAAAAGTAAAAACGCATGAAGTGATTAGGCGGCAATAAATTACTGGGTACGATAATATTTAATAGGAGTATTTGATTTGTGGCTTTAGTATATATTGGGGCTTTTCCACCGAGCTATGGTGGAGTTACTGTTAAAAATGAAAATTTATTTAATACATTAAAAGAGAGGATAGATATTGAAAAAGTAGACCTAAACTTAATTAAGAAGAAGAAAATAAAAGAGATAATTAGATTTCTATTAGTTGTTACTAATAGAAAAAATAGATTTATTATAGGTGTGTCTGGCAGCCAAACAAGAAGAAAGTTTTGTAATTTATTGTATTTTATAAATAGAAAAGGTATGCAAGATTCGATTCTTATCATAATGGGAGGTAAAGCGGCTCACGAAATAGTGAGTGATGAGAAGTATAAAAGTCTTATTGCTGCATTCAAGTTGGTATTTGTTGAAACGAGGGGGATGCAGGAAGAAATGCTGAACGCAGGAATTTGTAATTGTTCTATTTATCCTAATTGCAGAGTTAAGCCAAAAGCTTTTGATGTTGAGAAAGATAGTATCCAAAAGAAGCTAAACAAAAATTATCCAGGAGTAAGGAAATGCGTTTTCTTTTCAAAAATAGAAAAAGAAAAAGGAGTTGATATTATTATTCAGGCTGCAAACGAGATTCGTGATGTGACATTTGCTTTCTATGGCAAAATTGATGAGCAATATATACAAGAATTTACATCAGAGATTGCAGGACTTGAAAACATTGAGTATAAAGGGATTTTTATTGGGGATATGGATGAAAAATATAAGGAATTGGCCCAATACGATATATTATTGTTACCTACTAGATGGGATGCAGAGGGAATTCCTGGAATAGTGGTAGAAGGCAGAATTGCTGGACTTGTTCCTTTATTGTCAGATCATAATTATAATAAGGAATTAGTGAATGATAACATTGATGGAATATTACTAAAGGATAAGAGAAGTTCTGATGAGCTAAAAATAGAAATTGAAAGGCTTTGCAATGATAAAGACTTGTTATATATCATGCGAAAGAATAGTATCAAAAGGGCTGAAGATTATTATATAGACAACTATATTGATGAAATTATTAATGGTTTATTGTAAGGACTTCAGGGTGATTGCTTAGTCATCGGCGGAGGGGGATGTGTTATGAATGTGCTAAGTTTTATATATATTTTTTTAGTGTGTTTTATTGTCATCACATCACATAAAAGTGTTGAAGTGTTATATAGACGTTTTTTAGCTGTTGACATTGCTATATCTTCACAAATAGAAGTTGGGTACTTTGTTAGGGTAAGCAGATTTGACATTGATTATACATATTTATCTCAGTTTATATTACTTTTAGTTGGTATTATGTATTGTAATGGAAAAAAAATTACAAAGCATAAATTAGTCTTGTTTTGTATGACATTTTTTATTTTCTTAACTAATATGATTTTGTTGATTATGTATCCATATAAAAAGACTATTATTGGTGGAGTAACATGGGATGAATTTATTTTGGGGCATGCGGTAAGAACATATGCAAGATTTGGAATCGGGCAGTTCATGGAATATTTGAAAGCTTTTACTTTTTTATTAAATGCATTTATTTTTTTTATTTGTTTAGAAAGCCTTAATGTTGAAAAGTTAATTTTACTAATTAGCAAAATATTTAAAGGATTTATATTGTATGGAGTGATAGAGGCAATAGTAAATAATTTTCTAAAGATAAGCTTGTTTGGTAGAATTACTAGCAAGATTACTGGGACAAGCGGCTATGAATTAAGTCAGGTGTATTTGAGAAATGGGTTAAATTGTCTTCAAGGGTTAACAAAAGAGCCTTCGCATTATGTTAATGCACTGTTTTTTACATATCTCATATTATTATGCGAAAAAAAAATTCATGGTCAAAAAAGAATTTGGTTTGCAACTATAATTGTATTGTTGTTATTAAGTAGGGCATATAGTTCGGTGTATATCATTGTTACTATTATGTTTATTCATTATATGTTGGAATGGATAAAGGAACAAAAGAAAGCTATTTTATATCGTATAAGGTGGGTGGGGATTTTTTTTACAATTATGATTGGAATTCTTATTTCATTTAGGTTCATGAAAGGTAATTACTTTTTATGGAGGACAACAATTTTATTGAAAAGTTTAGGTAGGATACTTTATGGAAATTGGCATTCATTAAGATATATAGGTTCCTCACAGATCAGAATAATAAGTATTATGGAATCTTTGCCAATTTTATGTGATAGATTCCTGATAGGAATTGGACTTGGTACAGCACATTTGCATAGTGCATTTATAATGAGTTTAATATCTGTAGGAGCGTTCGGATTTTTATCATGGCTTGCATTTTTATTTGGAGCTAGTAGTTTTGCAAATAAAAAAATAAGATTGATTATTATATCTAGTTTGGTACTAGTGAACATATTTGGGAGTATGGGAAATAAAATGTTATATACATCATCGAATTTTATATACTTATTGTTTGGGTTTGTGTATTCAAGAGAAAATTATTATTTTGAAATTAGGGAGTTGTGTAATGAAGAAATTGCTTGTAGTAACAGATGTTAGCTTTTCTAATAATGCAAACGGACCAATGAACACATTAAAGAATTTCCTTTCGTATGTTCCCGCAGATATGCAGGTAACAGTTATTAGTGATACGCCGATTTATTATGGGGATAATATTGAGAATACTGTAATAGATTATTCATATAGAATTAATATATTAAGAAAAATATTTATGTCGGTAAATTTCAGTTCCCATAATTCTCAAAAAGATATTGTTTCAGCTATAAATGATTGGGGAGATAATCCAATTTTATTATGTACAAGTTCATGTAATGTATATAGAAAATATTGCAACGGAGCAAATGTATATCTTATTATTACTGACTTGCCTACAATTGCATATCGGAAATATATAGTGGAGACAAATAATATTCTTAAGAAAGCATTTTATATAAAGGAATATCTTTATTGTTCCTATTATGAAAAACTATTGCCAAAGCTATATAGAAGAATAGTTTTAGTTAATGAAAAAGAGGCTGAAGAAGCAAATAACAAGAATGAAACAAATAGATTTGTGTGGATACCGGTTGTATATAAAAAGGTGGATTGTATTTTTGAGAAGTGTAGAATAGATGAAAAGATTAATCTTGTATTTATAGGAAATATGACATTTACACCTAATGAAAATGGAATAAAGCTTTTTTATAATAAAGTGTTTTCAAAACTGAATGATAAATTTCATTTGCATTTGATAGGCAAAGAGAGTGAGAAATTTTTTAAGAATGATAAAAGAGTAAAAACATATGGTTTTGTGGATGATTTGGGAGAGTTAGTTTCAAAAATGGATTATGGAATTTGTTTTATGAGGGATGGAGGAGGAATGAAAAATAAGATTTTTGATTACATGAAGTATGGAATACCGTGTATTATAAATCGATATTGCATGCTATCAAATTACATTGATTCTGATTATGTTTTCGTGGCTGATGATGTTAAGGAGTTTTTAGAAGTTCTTAATATAGGTAGACCTGATCCAGAAAAAATTAAAAAGAGTATAGAAAAATATGAGGTAAGTAATGTAGCTAGTAAATTTTGGAAAGTGTTTGAAGCATGAGAAATTATGGGATTCACTAAATTAGTATTTAGCCAAAAAACAAATTGGGTTAAATTTATTATAAGGAAATTGGGTTAAATTGAGAAAAAGACTTGTTATATATAATGCAATAGGAATGTATTTATTACAGATAGCTCAAATTGTATATAGTATTATAATTCCAAGGTGGTTATTAATTTACTATGGTTCAAATGTTAATGGTTTATTGGCTTCGATAACTCAATTTTTGAGTTATATAGCACTGATGGATGCGGGTGTTAGTGCTGTTTTGAGATCAATGCTTTATAAGCCATTAGCAACTAAAGAGTATTTCACTGTTCAAATAATAACGAATTCCGCTCAAAGATTCTATAGAAAAATTGCATTTTTTTTTGTGTTTTATCTTTTGTCAATATCAATTATTCTCCCAATTATACTAAGTTCTGAATTTAATTGGATATATACATGTACTTTAATATTTATAGTTGGATTATCAACATTTTCCGAGTATTATTTTGGAATTGCCTATAGTACATTGTTAGATGCTGATCAAAAAAAATATATATATTGTACGATACATGGAATATCAATCATAATAAACTTGGTTATTAGTATTATACTTATAAAACTGGGTTTTTCTATACATTTAGTTAAGCTTGCTACGGCTTTTGTATATATGATAAAGCCGATAGCGATTTCTAGGTATGTTAGACATGCCTATGAATTTAATAGTAATAATTCTAATACAATAGAAATAAAAAACAAATGGGTTGGTATGGCTAATCATATAGCATATTTTTTGCATACCCACATAGATATTATTCTTTTAACAATCGTTAAGGGGGCAAAAATTGTTTCTGTTTATTCTGTTTATAGTACGATTGTTATGGGATTGGTTAGCTTAATAAATTCGTCAATTGGTGGTATTGAAGGATTATTTGGTAAAATAAATGCGAGAAATGAACAGAATAAACTAATTGATGTATTTAATATGACTGAGTATTTTGTTTTTACACTATCTACAATACTTTTTTCTGTTGCAATGGTTACAATTATACCTTTCATAAATATTTACACAAGAGGAATTACAGATGTAAATTATAAAAAATATTTGTTTGCTGTTTTGCTACTACTCGCGGAATTTTTTTATTGTATTAGAATTCCTTATCAATCAGTTATTGTCGCAATTGGAAAAATCAAGGAAACAATGAAGGGAGCTGTGGTTGAAGTTGCTCTGAATCTGGTGATTTCAATTACATTAGTATGGAAGTATTCTATGGTTGGTCTAGTCATTGGAACTTTATGTGGAATGATTTATAGGACAATCAATTATTCTCTTTTTATTTCTGGGTGTTTCATAAAAGTGGATATTTATAATTTATTAAAAAGATTAGTTGTCGCATTTGTTGAGATGGTTTGTATTGTTTTTTTAATGAATTTTCTTATGAATGATAATGTAAATTCTTATTATTCATGGATTATTTTAGCATGTAAAACGACAATCATGTCAACTAGTATTGTTATGGTTACAAATTTCTGTATATTCAGAGGCGAAGCGAGTCTTTTGGGAAAGATGATTTTTGAAAGAGCAGGACGAGTTAAAAAAAAATGAGAAAATCGGTTTGCTAATAGAATAAAATATCGAAAATCTTATAGAAAGTGTGGCAATGAATAAAATATTAGTTGTTTTTGGTACGCGTCCTGAAGCAATTAAGATGTGTCCAGTAATAAGTGAATTAAGAAAAAGAAAGAACATAGAGGTATTAGTTTGTGTAACTGGACAACATCGGCAAATGTTGGATCAGGTACTTAGTGTTTTCAAAGTGGAACCAGATTATGATCTTTCAATTATGAAGAAGGAACAGACACTGTTTGACATAACCCTTGATGTCCTTTCTGGTATGCAACGTTTTTTGAAAGAGGTTGAACCGGATGTTGTTCTTGTTCATGGAGATACTACAACTACTTTTGCAGCATCACTGTCAGCTTACTATATGCAGATACCGGTAGGCCATGTTGAAGCAGGGCTTAGGACATACAATGTTTTTTCTCCGTATCCTGAAGAATTCAATCGTCAGGCTGTAGGTATAGTTTCAAAATATAATTTCGCACCTACAGAAATAGCAAAACAAAACCTAATTAGAGAAGGAAAAAAAGAAGATAGCATATGGGTTACAGGAAATACTGCCATTGATGCACTACGTACGACAGTTAGGGAAGAGTTTTCTGATGATAATCTTGAATGGGCCAAAGGCTCAAAACTAATTACTATTACTGCTCATAGACGTGAAAATCTAGGTAAGCCTATGAGAAATATGTTTAGAGCTATAAAACGTGTTTTAAATGAACATAGTGACGTAAAGGCTATTTATCCTGTCCATTTGAATCCATTAGTGAGAAAATGTGCAAATGAGATATTAGGAGATGATGACAGAATTCGTTTGATCGAACCATTAGATGTTTTAGAATTTCATAATTATTTGAATTATAGTTATCTAATCTTGACAGATTCTGGAGGGATACAGGAAGAAGCACCTAGCTTGGGTAAACCAGTTTTGGTTATGCGTGATACCACAGAGAGACCAGAAGGTATTGACGCAGGTACATTAAAACTGGTTGGTACCACAGAAGAGAATATATACAGGGAATTTTCGAATCTTTTAGATAACCAAGATGCATATGAAAAAATGGCTATGTCTGTAAATCCTTACGGAGACGGACATGCCAGTGAGAGAATAGCAGATATTCTTGAGTTTGGGGAGATGAGAAGTTAATTTATAATGCTGTATTAAAAAATATCATGTTTATAACTGAATAGCAGGATAAGGTGGTTCTCGCTGCTGATATATGAGAGATGGAATGAGTATTAGTGTAATTAGAGAAATTTCTGAAGAAAGAGAATTTCGGATTATTAGTGTTTGGTATTTGAATTATAATGTTACCATTTATTTTCAGTAGTTTAAGGTAAGTTATTTGCCGTTTGGAAAAATCGTGATTTTTTATAGAAAGCATTGATATCCTGCAATATTAACGATATTTGAATAGGTTTTCGTACGATTTAACACGAGTTTTTATTTGCGCTTCACAGCATTTAAAATAATTTATGCCACATAAATACTAATACTTAATACTGTTTACAGATGACAAATAAGCAGCGTAAGCTTTATTTAGATAACAATTATATTATGAAAGCAATAGAAAAAGATGATTTATGGATTGAGAATAAGAACCGACATGAATATATAAAAAAGCGTGATGAAGAGTTTTCTAAAGCCCAATTACGTGAAATAAAATATGAAAAATGGGATGATGTTTGTCAAGAACGGTGTTTTTATAGTAAATCGCTGATAGGATTTATAAATGAGAAGCCTGGTGAGTGGTTGAATTATTTAAAAGATAGTTATATTAAAGACTATAAGAAAAATTGTTCTTTTGAGCAAATTAATGCATGGAAAGATTCATATTTGATTATCATAGAGTTTCTAAATAATATGGAGATTTCAGAGCGATCAGGAAGAATAATATTTGAATATCACTTTAAGAATGGGAGACGAGCGGACTGTATAATTGTATTAAATGGAATGGTGTATATTATTGAGTTTAAGGTTAAATCGTATTATGAAAAAAAGGATTTAAGCCAGATTAAAAGATATGCATATTTGACTAAATTGGAATTGTTTAAGGGGTTTGATATTCGAAAAATATTGATTTTGTCGCTTGTGGATAGCGGATTCTTTATTGAAGAAGGAGATATTGTTATCTGTTCTGGAAAAATGTTAAGTAAAGCAATACACTGAAATAAATGATGAGTGTTTGGATTTTAATATAGTAGATATATTGAGGTAAGACAATTTCAGGAGGGCAAAAACTATCATATGGTCGGTAAATATGATATCAGAGTCTATAATAACAGGGTATCATATCACTTTGTAATTAAGAGAAATATAACAATTATTCAAGGAGATAGTGGTACCGGGAAGACCAGCTTGTTTAATTTAATATCAGATTACAATCAATCCGGAATTAGTTCCGGTGTCACAGTTTCTTGTGATCGAAAATGTGTAACGTTGCGGTTAAATGATGAGTTGCAGACAGAGCTTCTTAAAGCTATGCATGGCTATATAGTTTTTCTTGACGAAAACAGCTCTTTTGTTAAGACACATGAGTTTGCAAAGATTGCAAATTATTCAGATAACTATTTTGTTATTATCTGTAGGGATAGTCTTCCACAGCTTTCATATAGTGTAGAAGAGATATATGGGATAAGAGTTGATAGGGATTCGCAGAAATACAGAGATCCTCACAGAGTTTATAATGAGATGTATAAACTCTACAATTTTGAAGGCACGAGACTAAAACCGGAAGTTGTGATTACTGAGGATTCGAACTCCGGACATGACTGTTTTACTATGATATTTCCAAAGGACTGTAGATCTGCAGGTGGAAGAAGTAATGTAGTAAATGCGATTTCTTCTTTGAAATCAGAGCATAAAGATGTCCTGGCCATCGTAGATGGAGCTGCTTTTGGATCTGAGGTGGAATTCTTTATGAGAAAAGCAGAAAACTACGGGGCAAAATGTGTTTTATATGCACCGGAATCTTTTGAGTATATCTTACTTAAGAGTGGAATATTAGGTGATAGAGTTGATTCAGATAAATTAGCTAAGACATATGATTATGCAGATAGTTGCCAATATGTAAGTTGGGAACAATTTTACGAAGCATATTTAACAGACCTTTCTCAAGGCACTGAATATCGTTATAGTAAGAAAAAGCTGGGGCTACCCTATATGACAGAGGGTAATATGAAAAAAATACGGAATCAGATTCCGGAACAGATTGAGGTAGAAGATGCTATATGTAATATACGGAGAACTTGAAAAAGATAATTATATTTTTGATCCAGATACTTTTTTTAATAATCAGTACTTGGATGATTGGCTTACTACTCCACTTTCAAAAGAGATGATATTGGATATAGATAAATCTGAAGTGGTAGGACCAAATCTTATTCAGAGCCCTGTACTAGGTCCGATTCCACCCGAACGTTTGTCAGGCGGCGTTAAGACACTGATTCTTATTGATAATGATGATGAGCATATTTTTAATGCTTCTGCCTGCGGCAATAACTGTGCAAAATGGCTTTTGAAGATTGCTGAGACCAAGGATATTACAGTGAGGCTTGGGTACCTTATGGACTTTGGGCGGGAGCCTTTTGCTATACATGTTGTTAATACAGATAAAGTTGTACATAATCTTGAAGAATTGGATGATGAAGTTATTGATAACAGATTGCTAAGATAATTATAAATGTACTTCATAACTTTGATTTCTGCTTTCGGAGTAAATAATAATGAGCGTAAGGCAAGTTGCTCAGAAAGTAATAAGTGGGGACGTTTTTTATAATATCTTCTCAAATTAAATTGGTTTTAGTCCAGCTTAAATGTTAATTGCACAATAAACAGAAAAACTTTTGGCATAGTGGCAGCGATCTTGTCTGATAAATCAGACATGACCGAAGAAGAGGAACAAATCAAATCCTTACCACCTGTTTTTTATCACATCTTTTCTCAGATACAGATTCCCTTTCACATTTTCTTTAAATGGAGAAAGCTGGTTTTCTTTGACCATATATGCGAGGTTCTGACGGGAGCATTCAAGGATTTCACAGCTGGAAGATGTATCTTCGAGGTTGTTTTTGGCAAAAGCAAGAAAATCTTCATATGTTAGTGGAACTTTTTGACCTTCTTTATATAGAGCCCAGGCAGGAATATCGATAGAATTGTCAAAAGAGACGAAATATCCATCGGTTCCAAGCTCTGCGGAAGCAAAAAGAGGAGCATTTGCAACTACTTTATCAACGCCCTCTATATTTTCAAGTGCTTTAAGAGATATTTTTCTTGTGGTATCGTCGTTAAAAAAACAAAGCAAATGATAATCGGTAAGAACGGTGCAGTCCTTGAGATTATACTTTTGCCTCTTTATTACATATTCCGGTAACTTCTCAGTTTTTTTTATGTATAAAGAATCCTGACTGCAGCGGCCGCTTGCGAGCTCTAGAAATTTCATTTCATCATATTCTTTCAATTTGTGGTTATTTAGAATATCACCGATGTTCTGACGACCGCTGGGAATTATTCGTTCTTTTACCCATAAAAAACTCAAGTCCCTTGGCACAGTATAGATTCCCCTCTCTACCAGATTGGTAAAAAGAAGAGGCGCGTCCCATTCATCAAGGGAATCTGTAAGTTCTATGATAAATGATGTTTCTTTTTCGTAGTACAGCAGGGTTCCAACTATTGCTTTTGGCTCTTCGTCAAGTATCTCATAAATTCTCATATATCAAGTACCTTTCGTAAATCATATCCCAAATTCTGTTTATGAATGTTTCTGAAATAATACCATTAAGATTTTCAAAAATGATGTCCTTGTGATGTGGCTTCAAGATTCTCTTGAGTGGTCGGTTGTTTCTTGGCAGAAGACTCAGATTGTCATAGCAGGAAAAGCTTCCGATGAAATTGTTACAGGGCTTATCAGCAAGTATGTCAAAGTTCATGGCTGCGTCATCATTGGCGCAGGAGTATAGAAGGGATACGCCATGATCAAATAGGGGAGCGATCCTGAGAGTATGTTTTCTGGCATTTCTGAGAACTTCTATATTGGCTCCGTGTCTATCTCTGTTCAGGATAAGGTAATCCAGAACAATCATAGTATCTATGTATTCCTGCCATCCTTTTCTTTTACAAAAGTCATAATGCGATTCGCCTTTTTCAGCGTTGGCACGGTAGTAGTCATCAAGGGCAATTTTGCTTTCACCGCGCTCTTTGAAATCTTCAGAAGCACAGAGATAAGTGCTATATACATTCCCTTCTATTTCAATATCAGCATTGATGAGTTCATATTCGAGGTGGTCTATCCCGAAGACATCAAGAAGCCTGTCGACAATTATTTCGTTAATACATTCATGTCCAACAATGCCTTTGGCGGAATCAAAGTTAGAAAGCTTATAGTATTTCTTCTTACCATGAAGAGATGAAGTCGCTTTTAAAAATGTTCCGGCTGTTCCGCTTGAACTGCGTATGTGCGACCACTGCAAATATGTTAGATCTTGTTTTTCTAAGATAAGCTTAGCCATTATTTCACACCTCATTTGGTAAAAGAAGTTTTGACGAGCGTCAAATATATTATATTATTATTATAATTAAAAATTTGACGAGCGTCAAATAAAAATGAGAATTATATCATAGACATTCTTGGTGTATAAGAGTAAATTAATAAAAGAATAATGCTAGAAAGGCACAACCATGAATTATTCCGTAAACATAAACGGCATCGATGTAGATGCCAATTACTCTGAAAAATCCATAAATGAAATTTTCTATCCTCTTTTAAAACGGCTCACGACCCTTCAGAAGGAGAAAAACCGCAGGTTACTTGTGTTTCTTGCGGCGCCTCCCGGAGCAGGGAAAAGTACGCTGGCTTCTTTCCTTCAGAAGCTGTCGGAGGAGGACGATGAGCTTACAGACATTCAGGCAATTGGAATGGATGGTTTCCACAGAAGGCAGGAGTATCTGACCTCGCACACAACCCTGAGGGATGGAAAAGAGATCCTGATGGTAGATATCAAGGGAGCGCCGGTTACGTTTGACTTAGAACTCCTTAATGAGAGGATCAAAAAGCTCCTTAATACAGAAACTATCGGATGGCCTTCCTACGACAGGCATATTCATAATCCGGTGGAGAATGCGATTACTGTAAGCAGAGATATAGTTTTGATTGAGGGCAATTACCTTCTTCTGAATGAAGATGGCTGGAGCGAATTAAAAGAGATATCTGACTATACGATTTTCATAGGTGCAGATGAGGAGCTTCTCAGAAACAGGCTTATAGACAGAAAGATAAAGAGTGGCAATACCAGGGACAAGGCTGAGCATTTCGTTGACTATAGTGATATGTCTAATGTCAGGCTGTGCCTAAATAAGAGCATGGAAGCTGATCTGATGCTGCAAGTTACTGAGAATGGAGAGTATACTCTGTGATTTGACTAATTTGCTTGTGTCTGAATTCCTCCATTTAGTCACAAAATCTCGACAATGTGCGCCACCTATTTTTACACTGACACAAGAGTCTTTCTAAAACTAAAAAGTGATATAATTCTTTTTGTGGAGTGTAGTTTCATGGTAGAACGCCAGATAGGAGGCCAACATGAAAATAACATCTTTTAATCCGTTAATCGTTACTAAAGACTCAGAACCTGTAATTAAGCTCTTTGAAGAGTTGGGATTTGAAATGCACCATACCAAACAGGGCATAGGCAAACAAAATGTTACTGATGTACGAATGAAAGATTCCAATGGCTTTGCAGTGGATATTTCACAAGGATCAGGCGAATGGACTATGATTCGCGTAAATGTGGATAATCTGGAGGAAGCTGTTGAATTCCTGGAGGCACGTGGTTTTCATAAGGCAAGGCATGAAGCTGCACATGATACAATTGATACCGGATCATCCAAGATAAATATTATGGTTTCACCAAGTGGTTACATTCTATCTTTGTCACAACATATCGATGAATGAACAGGCGCTATAATACTCACCTCTGTGACGAACAAGAGAAGATTACACTAAAAAATTTTGGCAAGTTGTTATTTAGTGCGTGCTCAATAATTGATAACTACTGATATTTACTGACTTTGTGGGCAATCCGTGAGATAATAGATGCAAGGAAATCATTACTTTTGCTCCAAAAACCTTGCACCTTTCACGGAAAATCCCATGTATAAAAAGAATCAAAATCGTCAAATTACCCTCAAGGATTTTAATCAGCCACTTGGATTGAAATTGAATCCTGAGAATAAATGGATAAAGAAAGCTGCCATGATACCATGGGATGCCATCGAAAAAGAGTATGCTGATCTATTCCCCTCAAGTTGTGGGATGCCTGCAAAGCCTCTAAGGATGGCACTTGGTGCACTTCTCATTCAGAAGAAATATGACTATTCTGACTGAGAACTTGTAGAACAAATCCAGGAGAATCCGTATTATCAATACTTCATCGGGCTACCAGGATTCCATCTAGAACAGCCATTTGCGCCATCACTGCTAGTTGAGTTTCGCAAACGCCTTATGGATGAAAAGCTTGCCGAGATCAATGAAATGATCATCAAGAACAATAAACATGGCGATGACAACAAGACTCATACAGTTGAGAACAGGATTGTCAGTATATCTCAGCCATACATCAGACCTATTGTCAGAGGAAAGTGTTTCTGACATTACACCTATCTGCTCTGCAGCAGAGAAGTATGCTCCTGAATACAATGTTGATGCCATATACGATGAATTGCAAAGTAGAGATAACTCATGAAATTAGTAGAAGGACAAGCTCTAAAAAACCTGGACAAAGATAAATGCAAAGGGTGCTGGTTCAAGGGAAAGATATTTTTCCAAGAATATGCACATACTATGTGCGATTTTATATAAAGCGATAATCCTAATCCTATAAGTTTGTTACAAGGAGGCTAACACATATGTCTTACGAGCAGCGTGATAGTAGTAACAAAAATGGTTTCACTTTATCTGTTGAGCAGCAGAACGCATGGAAGGTGATGTGCGCTGGTAGCAATGTCTTTCTTTCCGGAATTACAGGTACCGGGAAGTCTTTTCTCATAAATAGATTTGTTAAAGAAAATAAGAATAAGAACATTATTGTTTGTGCCACTACTGATATGGCGGCTGAAAGTATTGGCGGAGAGGCTTTGTGTAAAGCGTTTTCAATTCCCACAGGAATATTGAAGGTGGGCAGTTACAATGCTGCTCCGGATAGAAAAATAGTGGATGCTGACATCATTATTATTGATGAAATCAGCATGTGTAGGATTGATGTTTTTGAGTATGTGTTTCGGACACTTCAGAATATAAGTAAGCATAAAAAAACTGAAGGCATTTTGGATCATAGCAAAAAACAGATAATTCTTGTTGGGGATTTTTACAAATTGCCATCACAGGTGAGCAGAGAGGACAAGCCGGCTTTTGTATCGGAATGGGGGCTAAAGCGAAGAGAGGACTTTTTACCATTTAATTCCTCTCTGTGGGATGAGTTGCATTTGGATAACATCATTTTGAGGGAGCCTATGTGTGAAAACAGAGATGTCAAATATCTTGTTAATCTTGAAAAGATTCGCGAAGCTAATGAAGCAGATATAAGTATAAAGATGTATGAAAAGCTTCTTCGCGCGACAAAAGTGGTATGTGATTTTTATGATGATAATTATCATATGAAAAAGCTTAACGCAAGAGACTACTCTGAGTGGAGCCATGATGAAGATGGAAGGCTCCTTGATGAATGGGCAAACGGGCTGGGGATTGATGAGATATCGCGGATTCATGGCAGAACAATAGGTGCGATAAGATCCAGATTAATGAAAATACCGATTTGTGGATGGACTTGTGCATAGTAGCAGAGAGGTTTGATCCTGAATATGATGTTGATGCCATATACAATGAATTGCACAAGTAATGATAATTCTTGAATGTTATTGTTTTATATTGGGGACATTTGTTAAGCGATAACACATTATAATAGGGGAAGTTGGGGGAGTGGAATAGTGAATAAGTTAGCAAGTGCTATGCAACAAAAGGACAAGATCTATAAAATATATAGGAAAATCCGTTACCCACTTTATAGGAAAAAAAAGAATAGGTTGTATCAGGAAGTTGAGAATGAAGACAAAGTATCTGTTCTTGTAAAAACAGACAGAATGAATAAAATTGTCGTTTCACTTACAACGTATGCACCTAGATTTAGTGGAATACCACTGGTTGTAAAGAGTATATTATTGCAGAGTGTTCTTCCGGATAAAATTATTATTTGGTGTGATGATGAAGAGGAATCATTGCCGGATGAATTGCTGTCTTTAAGAAAATATGGAGTGGAATTTAAGAAAGCTAAAGATAATCTCGGACCACATAAAAAGTATTTTTATGCTCTTCAGGAATATAAGGATGATATAGTGATTTTACTTGATGATGATTTGGTATATCCTCATGACCTGATAGAGTCGTTGTTAAAATCCTATAGAAAGCATCCTGATTGTATATCTGCAAGAAGAGTACATAAGATGAAGCTTGATGCAGATGATATGATCAGCAAATATTCATCCTGGTTGGGGGAATATGATTTTTCTACAACTCCCAGTCATATGTATATGGCGACGACTGGAGCAGGGACATTGATACCGCCTAACATATTTAATGGTTTGGAGCAGGTATTTAATAAAAAAGTGATTTTAGACAAATGTTTTTATTCGGACGATATTTGGCTAAAATATATGGAAATTCTGAATGATATAAAAGTGGTATGGGTTCCCAATAAGATGCCTATGCCACCTGAAATTATGGAAAGTCAGGATAGCTCGCTTAAAAAATCAAATGTATTTGAGAATAGAAATGATAAGTACATTGTTAATATGAATGAGTTGTATGGTTCTGAAGTTTCAAGAATTTTGAAAGAACATAAGGATAGTGGTTTAAAGAGGATTCTATTGGAAATTGTTGAAAAAACATTGGGAAGACCAATTTACAACTGGGGAAAATAACTTAGCTGAAAATAATTCTTTTTGGCAGAAAGTGTTTTTATCATGGAATATTTTGTAAATATCAATGGCATTGATGTAGATGCCCATTATTCGGAAAATGCAATAGATAATATTTTTCATCCTTTGTTAGAGAGGCTTTCTGATCTGCAGAGGGAGAAGAATAGAAGGATTCTTGTGTTTCTTGCGGCACCGCCCGGTGTGGGGAAGAGTACTCTTGCTTCTTTTCTTCAGAAGCTGTCGGAGGATGATGAAAAGCTGACAGATATTCAGGCGATAGGAATGGATGGCTTTCACAGAAGGCAGGAGTATCTGCTTTCACATTCTGTGGAGAGAGATGGAAAATTGGTAAAAATGGTTGAGATCAAAGGTGCACCTGTTACTTTTGATCTTGACTTGTTGAAGCAGAATTTAGAGAAAATATTGCAGGAAGCTACCGTGGGTTGGCCGTCTTATGACAGGCATCTGCATAATCCGGTAGATAATGCTATTACTATTACCAAAGACATAGTATTGATTGAAGGAAATTATCTTCTGCTTAATGAAGATGGATGGCGTGAACTTAAAGATTTAGCTGACTATACTATTTTCATAAGTGCAGATGAAAATATGCTTAGATCAAGACTCATTGACAGGAAAATTAAGAGTGGGAATACAAAAGATAAGGTTGAGCATTTTGTGGACTACAGTGATATGGCTAATGTCCGGCTCAGCCTTAATAAAAGTCTTTTAGCTGATTTGATGCTTTGTGTTAATGAAAATGGAGACTTCATTCTGCCAGAGCAGAGAAAATGACGAAGTAATTGCTTGTTTAGTCTTTAATATGCTGGCAGATCCTAAAGGTGATTGTAGCATTACAGATATGTTGGTGCTTGTATCAACTGTATTATCACCGAAGTGGCTCGTGAAACCTATTTGATTATAGTAATTGTATAAGACGGTTCAAATTAAATTGGTATAAGATGATTATAAAGTTATTAGTAATAGAAGTATCTGTGCATTTCATTTCAACAAGGGGAATAGCATTATATGAAATATAACAACGTAACTTCAGCGATTTTTATATCGAGACCAAACCGTTTCATAGCAAAAGTAAGCATTGGTGGTAAAGAAGAAACCGTTCATGTGAAAAATACCGGAAGATGCAAAGAATTGCTTATCCCGGGATGCAATGTTTATTTGGAAAAATCAGATAATCCCGATAGAAAAACGAAATACGATCTGATTGCTGCGGAGAAGGATGGCCGAATTATCAACATTGATTCACAGGCACCAAATGCGGTGGTTAAGGAGTATCTTTTATCTCAAAATAGCTATAATCTGGTGAAGCCTGAGTATAAATATGGCAATTCCAGAATCGATTTTTACATGGAAAAAGGGAATGAGAAATACCTGATGGAGGTTAAAGGATGCACACTTTTCATCGATGGAAAAGGGTATTTTCCTGATGCTCCGACTGAGCGCGGAGCAAAGCATTTGAGAGAATTAACGGGTGCGCTTAAAGAAGGTTATCATGCAAGAGTGGCCTTCGTAATTCAGGGAGAGGGCATTGATGAGGTGCTGCCGAATGATGTTACAGACCCTGAATTTGCAAAAGCATTTAATGATGCAGTACTAGCCGGGGTGGAAATTATTTTTTATCTGTGCAGAGTGTTGGCAGATGAAATTGTAATTGTAGATGAAAGGGTCAAATAAGTAACCTGAAATATGCTGATTTTAGTGACAAAACACAGCATAGCAAAGGACATTAGTAAAGGACATTAGTAAAAGATATTGTAAAAGTTATTAGTAAAAGATATTTATAAAAGACATTGGAAAAAGCCAATGCCGTTTACTATAGAGTAAGGGGAATTATGAAAAAAGGAAAAAATATTTTATTTATCATGCTGGCGTGTCTGATGCTATCCGGGTGTGGAGGAAAAGCAGATAGTTCCACCAATTCAATTATCGTAGAGAATGTTCAAAATGAGGCAGTAGGCAAGGAATCAGCACAAAAATCATCTGAGATAACAACATCTAATGACGAAAATGATTCTAAAAAAGATATAGATCAAGAGGAAACAACCAGGCAAAATCAAAATACAGAACCTCATGAAGAAAATGGCAACGATAAAGTAGTAGACTTGAAGCAAAAGTCTGAGAATAGTACAGAACCGCAGGAACAAGAAACACCTCAGCAACAATCAGATTACGGCAGGATATTTTTTATTGGTGATTCCAGAACCGTGGACATGTTTGATAAGGATGCCACGGAAATCTTTGACTACAAAGCAGGGGACATCAGAGTTTTTGCCAGAGATGGCTGTGTGTGTACCTACATGTATGATGTAATGAACCAGTATGGAGCGGATGAATTCGACACTGTAGTTTCATGGCTCGGCTGCAATGATAATAAGGATGTAGATTCATATAAGATTATTTATGAGGAGATATTAAGTAAAGGAAAGAAACTAGTTATCTGCACTGTAGGCCCAACTGCTGACGAATATTTAAGTGGGGATTGGGATGTGACAAATTATCCTAATCAGTATATTATTTCTTTTAATCAGAAGATCACAGAATGGGCCGGCTCTCATGGAATTAAGGTCATCGATCTGTACTCCTATGTAAGTAATAATATTGAAATCTCTCAGGATGGGATACATTACAATCCTAAGCCTACTACAGCTATTTGGAACCATATTCTTTCGGAACTATACTAGTGTACTGACATGTTCATAATTAATCAAAGTTGCTCCTCACTTTAAAGAACGGGGTATAGCGATTTGAGTTTGATTCTCGCATCAGATGTTCTAAATTGCCAATCTACAGTTGCTTTATTTGAATTACGCTCATTCTCCCATGCGCTGAGTTCCGTCTTGAGCAAATCGATATTCGGAATGCGACGAGACAGACACTGCCTTGTCATGACATTAAGCTCAATTTCTGCAATATCGAGCCAGCTGCCATGCTTGGGAGTATAGTGTATTTCTAACTTTTTTATTATCCTGCGAGCCTCATCAGGAGAAAGGATTTTGTATAGTGATGCAGTTTTATGTGTATTCAGATTATCCATGACAAGGACTATCTTTTCTACATCAGGATACATAACATCAACAAGGTATTGGATTTCTTCAGCCCAGTCTTCAGCAGTTCGATGTTCTCGCACGCTGGCATGATGTTTGCCACCTAATGGCTCTACAAAAGCAAATATACTGCATGTTCCATTACGCTGATATTCTGAGTCAATAATCGCATCATTTCCAGGTCTCATAGGAAGTGGATCGCGCACATCACCGAGTAGCTGATATGGCTTTTCATCCATGCAGACTACAGGGCAATAGGGATTGTATGGTCTTTCATAGACATCCAGTATATCCTCCATTGCTGCTACGAATTCCGGGTCGTTTTTCTTTGGGATGCAGTAGTAGGAGTTTTTGTGAGGTCTAAGTTTGTTTTTTTTAAAGCCTTACGGATAGCTTCACGACTAATGGTTTCACCCGTATCCAAAACAACTTTGAGTTCATCTTCCAATAAGCGTATTGTCCATCTGCTATGACCTTCAGGTGCTGGACTACAAGCTATTTGAACAAGTTGAGCTTCAATTCGTCCATCAACCTTACGGCGAGCATTATTGGAATTCACATTTCTGTTGAGACCTTTTAAGTAATCCATACCTTTTGTGGCATAGCCCTTAACAGTATTTGATACTGTTGCATGACAGACGCCATTCGATTTGTAGCATTGCTCATATGACAACATTTTTCCATGATTCTCATCAAGATCAAGGATGATCTGGCATCTTGTCCTTAGTGTTTTGCTTGTACTCTTTTTACGAATTATAGACTTGATGCTTTTGAACTCTTCGTCAGTGAGATTGATGTGATACTTTTTAGGTCTGCCCGCCATTACTATGCCTCCGCGCTTTTTTCTTTTATTTTACCAAGAAATAGCACGGATTAATAGATGTATTTTGATTAAATATCAACATGTCATTACACTAGTACACCGAATAATAATTATCTGGCACATTCGCTTGTCTGATTGCACATATGCTGCTTCATCCTCAATCAGCAATGCTAGTGTCAAATCAGTAGCTATCGCAAGAGGTGAAATAAAAACACTATGGCAAAATGTAAGGTTTGTTACAGACAATGTGAAATTGAAGAAGGTTCACTTGGATTTTGTAAGGTGAGGACTGCAGTTAACGGAGAGGTTGTCCCTGTTAATTATGGGAAGATAACAAGTATAGCTCTTGACCCTATTGAAAAAAAGCCACTGGCAAGATTTATGCCAGGAAGCAAGATTATTTCAGTTGGAAGCTTTGGCTGTAACTTAAGATGCCCGTTTTGCCAGAATTATGAAATCTCATGGTCAGAGCAGGCATACAGTTTTAGTGAGAGTGCGGAATATCTGTCTCCGGAAAATCTGTCAGAGCTTGCCTTTGAATATAAATCAAAAGGAAATATAGGTGTTGCTTTTACTTATAATGAACCTCTTGTAGGATATGAGTATGTGAGGGATGCAGCAAGGCTCATTCATGAAAAGGGAATGGTAAATGTTCTTGTGTCAAACGGGATGGCCGACAGGCAGGTGCTTGATGAGATAATTCCCTATATAGATGCCATGAATATCGATCTTAAGAGCTTTAGCGATTCCTTTTACAGTGATTTTATAAAGGGCAGCAGGCAGATGGTGATGGAATTTATAGAAGAAGCTGTAAAGCATTGTCATGTGGAAATCACTACGCTGATAATTCCGGGGGAAAATGACAGTGATGAGGAAATGCGGAATCTGTCTTCATGGATTGCATCGCTAAAGAGTGCAGATGGCATAAATATTGGTCACGAAATACCTTTACATATTTCAAGATTTTTTCCAAGGTTCAGGCTTACAGACAGGGAACCTACAGATGTATCCCAGGTGTATCATTTGGCTGATGTAGCAGGAGAAAATCTTAAATATGTGTATACCGGTAATTGTTGAATTCTATGACTTCCACTTTTTTACGCAAAAAGTCATAGCTCCTCGCAGTCTAATTCCGCTTATGCCCACAAGAAGTCAATAAATAAGAACCGAAATGATTTACAAAGATAAACTACGATTGGAAAGACTATGGATTGGACAAGTTATTTTGACTCGTTAACGCTCAGAAAAGGAATTGAATATTACAGAAAAGGAAAAGTTAAAGGCTTTGTTCAGACGGCAGATGGCTGTATGGCAAGGGTACTTGGAACACATATATACAATGTTCGCGTTGCCGGACTAAAGATAGGGCATCTGATGTTTACATGCAGTTGCCCTATTGGTGTAAGTGGCAGACTCTGTAAACATGAAGCAGCGGTGATGTATCAGTGGGGAGCAGAGAATTCCGAACTATCTGTTCCTGAAGATGAATTAGAGTCCGGTGAGGGCAAGACTTATTTTAATGTAAGGAAGGTTATGCAAAACAGTGGGATTGACCCACACACAATTGAGAAAGCATATCGGATTGTTGAAGAGGATAGGATATCGATAACAAAGACAAATCTCAGATACACTTCCAGGTATGATGTTGATGGCGGTGAACTTGCTATTTCATTTGAGGGGGAATCCCGGGATGAGAATAACAGAACTATTTTTGTAAAAGTTGAGTTTACCCAGTCTGTAATAGTGAACTCCTTTTGTACATATGATCATAGAGCCAAAAGCTCTTATGGCTTTTACTATTCCATGTATGATGAAATCTGTGAGCACAGGACAGCGCTTCTTCTTTTGGCGGATAAATATATAGCCAAGTATAATCCCGGAGACGATACGGATTATATTGGAAATAAGATTTTAAAGGGATATAAAAAGCTGACAAGCATTCAGAAGATTGAGGACACAATAACAGCAACGCCTATAGTTCGTCTGCAGCCAAGAATACGTATCAATTACAATAATAAATACCCTGAACTCTCCGTTTCCTTCAAGATAGGAATTGAAAAGCTGTATGTCCTTAAAAGCATTCCAAGACTTATCGAAGCTCATAAACAGCATAAGAGCATGAAGTTTGGAAAAAGCTATATCCTTTCATTTATGGATAATGATTTTGATGAAAAATCTAAGGAATACTATTCAATAATTGAAGCTGTTAAAGAAGAGACTGACTATATACAAAACAAGTACGGGATGGGACGAAACTATTTTTCTGATGATTATTCCGTTATTACTGATGAGATAGACTTGTCAGCTGAGCATCTTGATACCTTCTATGATATAGCCTATGGTGAGATGCTAGAAATCTCCGGGCTCAGGATAGAAGGCGGTGGTGAGGTCAGGAGAATCAAAATAGGATCCGGAAACGTAAAGGCAAAGGTGTATATTTCTTCAACTGAAGAGCAGTTCAACGGGCTCTATGTAGAAGCTTATGTTCCTCTGATTATAAGGGGTAAAAACTACAACTATTCCATAGACAATGAAACCGGCACACTTACAAGGCTTGAAAAGATATCTCCAATGATGGAGCTTTTAATAGAGAATGCGAATAATGGTCTTTCTGAGTTCACCATAGGAGAAAAGAATATCTCCGAGTTTTATTACAGACTGCTTCCGCAGATGATGGAATCCTCTGACATAGAAGTTATCGAACCTGAGGATTTAAAACTGGAGAGCGTCCTGCCGCCTGAGTGCAAGCTGAGTTTTTATATGGATGCCGATGAGGATTACATTATTGGCAGAGTTTCAGCGACTTATGGTGAGGAGGAGATTTTCCTTCATGAACTAAGGGATTCAGACTATCCGCTTCCGGTATCCCGCGACACTACTTTCGAGCAGAGCGGAGTGCAGACCCTGATGCACTACCTTCCGACTACCAGTGATGACGGGGAGACCTTCCTCTGTGAAAAAAGCGGTGATAATGTTTTTGATCTCCTTAGTGAAGGCTTAAAAGACCTTATGGCATATGGCGAAATAAAAGCCAGTAAGGATTTTGAAAAGCTCAAGATAAGAAAGACTCCTTCAGTGCGACTTGGTGTTTCCGTAGAAAGCGGCATTCTCAATCTTGAAGTAACTACTGAGGAAATGTCAGAGGAGGAACTTCTTGACCTCCTTGAAAGCTACAGGAAAAACAAGAAGTTTTTCAAATTAAGGAATGGAGAATTCATCAGGCTTGACAGAGATGATACCCTGGAGGAGCTGATGATGACTATGGAGGCCATGGGGGTATCGGTGAAGGAATTCACTAAGGGAAAACTCCATCTTCCGTTGTATAGAGCAGTTTACATAAACAAGCTCTTAGAAGAACATGATGATATAGCTGCAGACCGTGATAAGAATTTCAAAAACATAGTAAGGAATTTTAACACCATAAAAGATGCCGACATCGATGTTCCCAAGAGCCTTGAAAGAGTTTTAAGGGGCTATCAGAAGTATGGATTTAAGTGGCTTACCATGATATCGGAACTGGGCTTTGGCGGAATTCTGGCTGATGACATGGGACTTGGAAAAACGCTGCAGGTTATAGCCATGCTTCTTTACAGGAAAGAGCATTTAGAAAGAAGGACAGACACGAAGCTTTCGGCTCTCATAGTGTGTCCCGCATCCCTTGTGTATAACTGGGAGGAAGAATTTAAAAGGTTTGCGCCGTCAATTGAAGTCCAGACCGTGACAGGAACTCAGGCAGAGAGGAAAAAACTCCTTTCGAAAAAAGTTCTTCCGGAGGTCCTGGTTACTTCATATGACCTCTTGAAAAGAGACATTGCTCATTATGAAAAGCATACCTTTGACTATGAGATAATAGATGAAGCTCAGTATATAAAAAATGCCCAGGCAGCAGCCTCCAAGTCGGTTAAAATCATAAAGGGCAGACATCGCTTTGCACTTACAGGAACGCCTATAGAGAACAGACTTAGCGAGCTTTGGAGCATTTTTGATTATCTGATGCCAGGATTTCTCTACACCTATGACAGGTTTAAGACTGACTTTGAGACCTCCATAACAAAATTTAAGGATGAGGCAGTAACCAAACAGCTTAGGAATATGGTAGGACCTTTTATTTTAAGGAGATTAAAGGGAGATGTGCTTAAGGATCTGCCTGATAAGATAGAAGAAATCCGTTATTCAAAATTTGACAGTGAGCAGAGGAAGCTTTACGACGCGCAGGTTACACATATGAAAAAAGTGCTTGAGAGTGAGGAGTACAGGTCGGGAAAAGACAGACTGAAAGTTCTGGCAGAGCTCACAAGGATAAGGCAGATATGCTGCGACCCTGAGCTTATCACCGCAGGCTACAAAGGAGAATCCGCCAAGAGGCTCTCATGCATAGAACTTGTTCAGAGCGCTATCGACGGTGGGCACAAGATACTTCTGTTCTCACAGTTTACATCGATGCTTGAACTTCTTGAAAAGGATTTAAAAGCAGAGCACATAGAATATTACAAGATAACAGGGCAGACCTCCAAAGAAGAGAGAATAAAGCTTGTCCGCAATTTCAATGAAAATGATATCCCTTTATTTTTGATTTCTCTAAAAGCCGGAGGAACAGGGCTTAACCTCACAGGGGCTGATGTTGTAATACACTATGATCCATGGTGGAATCTGGCTGCTCAGAATCAGGCCACCGACAGAGCACACAGAATAGGGCAGACGAAAAATGTATCTGTTTTCAAGCTCATTGCCAAGGATACTATTGAGGAGAAAATCATTGAAATGCAGAACGCCAAAAAGGATCTGGCTGATGCAATCCTTAGCGGTGACAGTGAATCAATCACAAATATGACAAAAGAACAGTTGCTGGAACTTCTAGGCTAATATAATTCCCCACTGCGGATTGTGCAGTGGGGAATTTTGAACTTATTCAAGCTTGAATTTTCCTACAACATCTGACAAGGTCTTTGAAATCTCCTGCTGACAAACTGACATGTCGGAGACGTTGTCAACAACTCCTGATACCGTGTTAACCGTATCTGTAATCTCAGAGCTTCTGGTGGCGGTATCCTGAGTGGACTCTGTTATGTTCTGAATAGCGGAGCTTACTTCGTTCATAGCTCCTCGAATGGTGGCTACCATCTCTGCTATGGAGCTTGACTGACGGCCGAAGGATTCAGCATCTTTTCCGTATTCCTGAGCTATATTAACGAAGTTATCATAGTCAACCTTAACTGTCTCATTGAGGAATTTCAAAAGTTCATTGGTGGCATTCAGCAGGTTGGCAAAAGCGGCCTGAACATTGTCCACGGTGCCCTGAATCTGACTAACTGCTTCTGCGGTATCTCCCGCAAGCTTGTTGATTTCAGAAGCCACAACGGCAAAGCCTTTACCGTGTTCACCGGCTCTTGCTGCTTCGATTGAGGCATTCAGGGACAGAAGATTAATCTGGTCAGCAATTTCTGCTATGGAGTCTGCCAGAGATCCAATTTCCTTAACAACCTCAGCCTGTGCATTTGCTTCTTCCACATCACGTTCTCTTTCGGAAGCTATGAGAGCTGCGTTTTCACTGGCCCTTCTGGAATTCTCTTCTATATCAGCGGCTTTACGCTGAATATCATCAGCCTGAATTCTTGTTTCATCAGCCTGACCTGAGAGCATCTGTACGGAAGCATTTACTTCTTCTATAGAAGCATTAACTTCCTCTGTAGCAGCCGATGCGCTCATCATGGCATCATTTACGCCCGTCATGTTATTCTGGATTATCTGGAAATCATTGGTGAGCTGTTCTGCCATATTTCCCAGATTAGATGAAGCCTGTCCGATTCTGCCTGATTCCTCGGAAACCTGTGTGATAACAGATTTGTTACTTTCATACATGTTGTTCAGGGACTGGGACATCTGTCCAAGTTCATCAGTACTTCTTGATTTGATCTGTGATATCGTAAAGTCACCTTTTGCAAGATTTCCTGCGAATACCTTAACGCTGTTTACATTTTTAACAATAGACAGAGCAAGTAGTGTAATGATAGCTACGCATACAATGAGTGCGATGATACAAATGAGGATAAGGAAGGATCTTATAGAATCCACAGTGGAATTCATCTCTTTTTTCTGAAGTGTAACACACAGCTTCCAGTCTACTTCAGGCACGGTTCCATAAAACAGGAGATAATCTTCTCCATTTTGAACATATGAGGTCACTCCGCTGTTATTGCCCATAATCTCTGAGCTGGCCGCTGCCAGAGAGGAGTTAGGGTCATTGGCTATGTTGACACTGGAGGAAATCTTGGAATCATCTTCGTCGTAGATATATACTCCTGCTGAATCAAGAAGTATAGCTACTGAATTTTGTCCAAGTGATATACCGGATACCATGCTCTGAATTGAATCAAGATAGGTATCAACAGTAATACAGCCTGAATAGTAGCCTGCAACGTCGTAAATAGGAGCAGAGCAGGTTGCCATTACTTTGTCACTTGAAGGGTCATAATATGGATTGGTAATGTTTGACTCGCCTTCCTTTAATGAGGAAGCTACCATATAGTATTCCTGGTTAAAATAGTCGTAGTCGGCATTGGAATATTCATCGGTATAAGTAATTGTATCTCCGTTTCTGTACCAATATGGACCTGAATAGGTTTTGTGCTCATAAACGCCTTGTTTAAACCATATACCGGCTCCTGATATAACTTCATTTGACAGGATAGCCTTCTTGAAAATAGCCTGATAAACGTCAAGGTCTGTAGAGCTGTAGGTTCCGCCTACTGTATTTGCAAGGGTTGTGGCGGTAGACCTTAGAGTCATGAGGGTCGCATTTATGTCACTTACACTGGCAAGAATGGATTCCTCTGCTTTTTGTGAGGTCAGATTCGCAATAGCTTCTGAGGATCTGCTTACGCTGACTGCTGTTACAAGAATAAGTGCAAGTGCTACAGCAGGGATAATTCCAAGGAGCATCTTAGATAGTAAACTTGTTTTCTTAAACATTAGTGTCTCCCTCCTTATTCTTCTTCATCAAGCGGCTCTCTGCCGAACTGAGGGTCATTGTTTCCGGAGTCTGTAAGGAACATTTCAAGCATATTTATTGGATCATTAAAATCTGCAAGCCATCCTTCACGGGCTACATCATAATTACCATCCTTGCGGTTTTGCTGGAAGGTATTCCAATCCTGTTTAACAATAGTCACTTCAATACCTACTTCAGCGAGGTCTCTTTGGATGGACTCTGCTACAAGAACATGTGACTGGCTGTCATTTGTAAGGAATTCAAAGGCAAGAGGTGTGTCAGGTGAAAGCTTGCCATCAGAGCCAAACTTAAAGCCTGCTTCCTCGAACAGGGATTTTGCCTGTTGAACGGAATTTTCGGTTTTTTCAGCAGGAAAATATCCGGTTGATGATGCGTCAGGGAATTTGTATTTGTCATCGCTTGTTTTGAAAACACCACCATTACCATCCAGCATTCCCGCGGGAATAAAGGATGTGGCAACAACCTGACCTGTCTGACCGATATTTTCAACTATGTAATTTCTGTCTATAAGTAGTCCGATTGCACGTCTCATGGCAGCTGCCTGTGTTGAGGATTTGCCATCAAACATGTGACTGTTTACATTAAATGCGAAGTAGTAGGTTCCAAGGCTTGGAGCTATTATAAATTCCGGATTGCCGGATGAAATAAAGCCTGCAATTTCCTCTGTGGGAACAGAATCTGCAAAGTCCAGCTCGCCATTTTTATAAGCGTTGTAAATTACTTCCTCATCGGAAGATAACAGGAATACAAGCTGATCTATTGTTACGTTTTCAGCGTCATAGAAGTAAGGATTTTTCACATAAACCATGCTTACACCAGGTTCCCAGGATGCAAGTGTGAATGCGCCGCTGGCTACAAATCCTACGGACTCTGCCCATGCACCGGGGTTGACGCCATCAGGATCAGCAGCTTCAACGCAGGCCTGATTTACCGGGAAGAAGATGGGGAAGGCCATGAGGTCCAGTATATATGCGCAGGGTGATGTGAGGCTAAAGGTAAGTGTTGTGTCATCTACAGCTTTTGCTTTAACCTTGCCATCATCGTAGCCTGCGAAGTTACTGAACATATATGCATAGTCTGCGCTGAGAGAAGAGGATACAGCTCTGTTCCAGGAGTACACAAAGTCAGAGGCTGTAAGCGGTGAGCCGTCAGACCATTTGAGATCATTTTTCAGATGGAATGTGTAATTAAGGCCGTCCTCTGAAACCTCGTAGGGATTAGCTTCGTCTGCCAGGGCGGGGATGCACTCGCCATCTGCGTTGTAGGTGTAGAGTCCGGCAAAGGTATTGGCAACAAGACATGCACCATCAACGGAAGAGTTGAGGGCGGGGTCAAGATATGTTGGATCAGATGAAAGACTGACTCTTAATGCATTGTTAGGACATCCGGATGCATACATAAAGTATTTGGTTCCAAAAATGGATGAATAGATTCCGGTGATGGAAGATTTCTGAAGATAAGGATCATTATAGTAATAGAGAGGCACAACGGCGCCTGTAGACATGAGGATATCCTCAGCCCGGTGCATCATAACCTCACGCTCATTGTAATCAGTAGTATTTTTGATATTGAAGATCAGCTGATTATATTCTGTCCAGTCCGGAGCGGCACTATTGTGAACAGAATTGGTCAATGTAGATGGCCAGGAAGAAGAGGCAGCGTTGCCTGAACTTACGGAAGCTTCATTTGTTTTCGGTTCTGCTGCAGGTGCTTCACCGCTGGAATCAGTAGCTTGTTTGTTACAAGCGGTAAGGAGACTGAGTGTCATAGTCATCACTATGACAAGAGATAGAAGTTTGTTACGCATCTTGATACCTCCTGGATTCTGAACGTAAAACAGTGTATTTCATATGGTATGGATATATTTACAGGTACTATAATTTCTTTGTATTTTGCGGATTGGATTAAGCATGCTAATTAATGATATTCTAACCGATTTTACGTAATTTATTTGTAAATAAAACATAAAAAGAAATGAAAGATTCTGTTTCCGCGAAGTGTCTTGGAAGCAGTAAAATTCTAGTTTTATTGATATTATTAACTTGTTGGTAAATTAGTTAAAATTAGATTTTATTACATATAGTAGAACGAAGATACAGAACTGATAATGCTTTTGCATTAAAGGAGCAACTATTGGAGCTTTTTTGAATAAACGGCTTTATAAAAAAATAACATTTATTTAATACCATTTATTATCAGAATATCGTATCATTTATTATAGAGAAAAGGCGTTTGGGAAAGGTGGCGCTATGAGGGGAGTATACGATTATACGATATATAAGGCAGCTCGCGCAGGTAGAAGGATACTTGCGCTTTTAGTTGCGCTCTTCATTATTATCATCTTTTCAGGAGACGAGGTTGTAGCCGAGACCAAAAATGAAACCGAAAATGCAATGAGGCTTGTGGGTGGTACAGGCACGGTAAATGTCATCGACTATAACGGAAAAAAGAAACAGGCTACTTCCAAAATGAGACTTGCAAACGGGACAACCATCTCAACGGCTTCAGATAGCAGTGCCTATGTGAATCTTGACAGTGCCAAGCATGTAAAGCTTGATTCCCTCACCAGGGCAGAGGTCAGAAAGCGCAGCGGTAAATATGAGGTACTCCTGAATTCCGGAAATCTGTTTTTTAATGTAACTAATCCACTTGAGGAAAATGAGATTTTTAATATTCGAACATCTAATATGACTATGTCGATCAGGGGAACCTGCGCCCAGGTTGAGGTATTGGATGCAAGGCATACACGGGTCTGTCTTCTTGAGGGAAGTCTTCATTGCAAGATAACAAGTCTTAGGTCGGGCGAAAGTAAGACCGTAATCCTGCTGGCAGGACAGTCGGCAGATTTTTATCTGAACGGAAAAACAGAAAATGACTGCAAAATAGTAACTGAGGACATTACGAAAAATGACATTAAGGGATTTGTTTTAGAAGAGTTCTATAAGGACAAGACCCTTGCAAATACAGTTTTCCAGCAGAGCGGTCTGGATTTTAGAAGCCTTACACAGGCAGAGGTTGAAGACAAATTAAAAACTGAGCAGAAGAGTTCGAACAAGTCTGCCAAAAAGAAAAATGATAACAAAAAGAAGGCCATGCATATGGACTTCCTGGAGGATCATTCAGAGGGAAAAGTTTTATATACCACGGAAGGGTACGTAAAGATAATTCCTGAAGATGTGAGCGTAGAGCAGTGGAGAGCACATAATATACCAAATAATGATGAACAAAATCAGAATCAAAGCGCTGCTAATACAACACCAAATCAGAAGGGCTCACACAATCAGAACAACAGTAATCGCAGCAGCAATAACGAAGGCGATGGAATAAAAACCGGCAGTATGAAGACTGAGGGAATAAATGGAGCAAACACGGAGGTGAAAATACAATATCAAAGCCCGCAGGCGCAGACTGTAATAAGGAATTACCTTGATAGAGACCAAAATCACTGAGTGCTCTGCGTAAGTAAGCTCCACCGGGATCAAAAGGACCTCGAAAGTGTATTTGCATAAATAAAACTGCCGGGTATTGCCACGATACCCGGCAGCTTTAGTCACGACAAATTTTCTTATGAGGGGGATGAGATAATCTTCTTTCAATTTACATCTTTATAATAGAGCTTAATTCGTAAGAAACAGTGACAGGTTTGTGTTTATTCTGTGAAATTTCGAAAAAGCAAAACCATTATTGAACACGTTGTGGATGTTTGTTACGATAATATTGAAATCATAAATGGTAGGGGCAAAACAATTATGATAAAAATGTTTGATCTGAGGAATTCACCGTAAGCGGTATCCATAGGTCGATAAATGAGGGGAGCATTATGAAGTACGCACTAACAACTTTTGCACTGATAGTAACGCTTTTAGGAGGCTTTATTTTCGGTGCTTATTATATGTATCGAAAGAATAATCCGGTTGACAAGCCGGTGGAGCAGGTAAATGAAGCGCCTACCCAGGAAGAGGCCATGGACAGCTCCAAGTACTTTGATAGTGAAGGCAATTGGATATTCAGATATAATGAGAATGAAAATTGGGACGGCGGCGATGGAAGTACTGTTTTAATAAGAGAGGATGCTGCCGAGAATATAGACTATCGTATAACAGGCACCAATTTTGTATACGAGGATGACGGGCTTTACTCAGGTTTTCATGCGGTTGTGACAATTGAAAATGTTGGTCAGAGCAATCTTTATCTGGGAAGAGATTCCGTATTTAATATAGAGGACAGAAATCTTGAAGTTGTGGATTCATATGATTTTGTAAGAGCTGTACCGGATGTTATTGCGCCCGGTGAAAAAGGATTTTTCTATGTGCCCTATGGACATATTAAAACAAGGGAAGACAGCGTAACTATTGAAGCGGATGAGCTTACAGGTGACACTCCAAATCCCGGAGAAGCCAGCAGCGCAGAGTCTTCATCAAATGGCGAGGATGTAAATGCCATAGATATAGATGAGCTGGAAAAGGCGCTCATGGAGGAGGGACTTACCACTTCAGCGCTCACCATTACCAAGGACGCAGAGGTAAGGATGTCTGCTGCAGAGGGTGCCGGAACATCTTCTATTAATGATAGTGATAAGAGCGGTGGAACAGAGCTTTTACCTGCAGATGATGAGAGCACATCATCTCCCAAGGGTAAAGCTAATGTCAAGGATAATGTACCCGTGGAAGATGTAAAGGAAGCATCTACTTCTGACAGCAGTTCTGATAAATCAGCCGATGAAAAGAACAGTAATTCAGATGCAGGAAAAAGCGGTGAGGATGATAAGAAAACTGACGCTGCTGACAAAGACAGCTCTTCAGATGATAAAGAGAATACATCCAAAACAGACAGCACTGATGATGCCGCAGCCGAAAAGTCCGATGATAAGGACAGTGAGAAGACTGATGCAGATGACAGTGAAAAAGCAGATGCAGCTTCTTCAGATGAAAAAACAGAGTCTGAAAGTGGTGCAGAAGGCAGTTCCCAGACAGAGGAAGATGCAGATAATTCTTCTGAAGAGGGAGAGTCTGAGGATTCTGCTGACGGCACAGATGAAGGAGCATCAGACAGTGCAACAGAAGGCACTTCAACAAAAAAGGCAGAGTATCCCGGCCTTTCGCTTTACAGAGTTAATGAATACTTTATAATGCCCGATCTTGATGTGAAAAAATGCATCGGAGATCCACGTAAGGATTTTGATATTGCCAATATTATGTATGGAAGCAATGCAAGCGGATATTTTACACTTTCTGCTGATGTGACCAACTCGTCAGATGAAAACGTGGATTATGTACCGGTGACGGTAATTGCACTTGACCGCAGAGGCAATGCTATTGCGGCCGGGGCTGACTCTATTACCGATTTTTACAAAGGAGCAAAGAAAAACTTTGGCGTAAGCTATATCCTTACCAGGGAACAGCGTTCAAATATTGTACAGTGTGTGATATATGCCAGGGAAGTTGTTAATAAAAAATGATACTTTTGGAAATAATTGGGGAGAATGAAGCACTCATAAGAAGAATTCTTTCCGATATACAGCGAATGACAAAATATACGCATGTAGGATTAGCAATTGCCCTTGTTTATGGGGCAATCTATTTGTTATATGCAATTATACATAAAATAATAAATAAAAAGAGGAGTCTGAGCCTTGGACATGCCACGGCAGTTTTTGCCCTTCTGATATATCTTACAGCTTTATTGTTTATAGTTTTCATGAGCAGAGAGCCGGGACAGTTTGACGGAGTAAATCTCCATCTGTGGTCCTCATGGGGGACTACTACATTAAGGAAAGCACTTTTTATTGAAAACATAATCATGTTTATTCCAATGGGAATGCTGCTTCCGGGAGCTTTCAGGATTTTCAGAAATCCTCTGATCTGTGTGATTACCTGTGCATTTTTATCATGCTTTATTGAAAATACGCAATTTTTTTTAAAGCTGGGATTTGCAGAGGTTGATGATATTGTAACAAATACTCTGGGAGGAGCTATAGGCTGGATAATTTGGGGAATTCTATGGGTACTCTACCTGATATTCCACAAGATTATAAGGAAGAATAAAAAATAAATGTTACAAAAACTTGACGAGATTGTAAAAAAGGAGTAATATCTCGAACTATGGGGAGCAAGAAGCTCCCTTATTTATCATATAGAAAGCATTCTTAATGATAAGTAATATTTGCATGATAAATGATGTTCAAGATAATCTGTAACCTTATAAACTTGTTTCTCCGTTTTTAATCAAGGAGTATTCTGAATATGAAAATGACAGGTAGCAGGAACACAAAAATTAAGAGTATAGCTCCGGTAAAGAGGATCATTCTCGCCGTATCACTTCTTTTGATAGCAGTGCTCATAGCTGAATATGCAGCTTTTCAGATGGATAGACATATGACATCCCTCGTAAAAGCAGAAAAGGTGGAAGTTACAGCTGATAAGCAGATGGCAGGAGCCAGAGAAATTGTTAATACCACAAAAGTGATAAATAACACATATAACTCTGACAGTAAAAAGGCTATCAATCTTACTGAAGAGAATTCCAGCGTAACAGAATATAAGATCACAGTCTTTGAGGATGAAAAGAATCTGTATACCACAGAGAAGGTTAATATAAGAAGCGGAGCAGGTAAAGATTTTGATAAGGTGGGGCAGATACAGAGAGATACTAAAGTCAAATGCCTCGGAAAAACTGATAATGGATGGTATCAGGTCATGATAGGAGATGAGGTCGGTTATGTGAACTGCGACTATCTTCAGGAAGCAGAACCCGGTACTGAATACATTTTTGCAGGAGATTCCCGCACGGTTCAGATGAGCCAGGCAGTTGATAAGGATGAAAATGAATGGATTGCCAAGGTTGGAGAGGGCTACAATTTCTTTTCTAACGAAGCTATTCCCCAGATAGATAAGAATGTCGGCGAGGGAAGCGTAATCATTATCAACTATGGTGTTAATGATTTATATAATGTAGAGAAATACATCGATCTTGTTAATGACAAGGTTGATTCCTGGATAGATTCCGGCGCAACTGTTTATTACGCAGCTGTAACACCTGTAAGCGATTATCCTACAATCACTAATGATGACATTGAGAGCTTTAATAAGGAACTTAAGGCAGGTCTTGATGACAGAATCGGATGGCTTGATGGTTATTCATACCTTCAGAATAATGGATTTTCAACAGGTGACGGACTTCACTATAACAGTGACACCTACAAATCACTCTACAAATATTACATGAATCAGGTTGCATCTGCTAAGATTGCTACATTTGATACTATTTAAAACAGAATAGGAATTTTCTCCTGTTTAAATGCAGGAAGTTCCATAAAAATATTAAAGAGACCCGAAAACTATTACCGATATGCAGTGTTTTTTATAACTATGAAAACTGTCAATTAAGGTTATTAGTGAATCAGGTCTCTTTTAATTTACTGATTTATCTGATAAACTAATTTTGTGAAAGTCGTAGTTCATGGGCTTTCATGATAAAATCTAAATTCAAATTAATTGTGAGGCATATCGATGGTATCAATCAGGGATGTGGCAAAGGAAGCAGGGGTTGCCATTTCAACAGTATCCAAGGTCTTAAATAATTACCCATATGTAAGTGAGTCAACTAAAAAGAAAGTGACAGAGGCGGTGGAACGCCTCAATTTTGTGCCTAATCAGGTTGCAGCAGCACTTTCATCAAAACGCTCCGGAAGGATTGCGCTTCTTCTTAAGCTTAACATGAAGACCCAGGCGATCGACGAGATAGACATGCAGTATATTTCAGGTGCACTTGGAATGGCAAGGGAGAAACAGCTTGATTGCATCACGGTATTCTACTCTGTTATAGAAAAAATGAATCTTGAAGAAATGACAAGATATTTTACTTCCCAGAGCATAAGCGGAATTGTTATCTTTGGTATGGACAATGATGACAAAGTCCTGCAAAAACTCATAGAATCACAGACCTTCAAAATTGTCGTCGTAGATAATCCCTATGTAAATGAAAATACATCAGCTATCGGTATTGACCACTACCAGGCACAGTATGACGTAGCCTGGAAGACTATTAGTGAAAACACCGGAAATAAGATCCTGTACATTGCCGGAATGAGAAACAGCTTTGTTACCGAGGAAAAAATCCGTGCCATGGAAGATTTATCCAAAAAGAAAAAGCTGAAGCTTTTTATAAGGAACGGAGATTTTTCCGAATTAAAAGCCAGAAATATAGCACTTCGCTATGCAAAAAATAAAGATATAGTAGTCTGCGGTTCAGATCTGATGGCAATTGGAGCCATGAAAGCCCTCATGGATATGGATATTTTCCGTCCTGTCTGTGGCTTCGATGGCATTATCCTGATGGGATATGTAGGAAAACAGATGAACACAGTAAAGCAGGATTTTGCCAATGTTTCTGCTGAGGCAGTATGTGAACTGAACAGACTCTTAAGCGGATCTACAGGCAGAAATGTACGCCTTCCCCACAAACTTGTCAGAATGAAATATGAAGATATCATCTGCTAAACATACAGTGCAAATATGAATTGTAAACGACATTAGGAATTGCCTGATGTCGTTTTTTGTTCATATAAAAAGAAGCAAGAATTAGTGACTTTTTGTGGGCAAAAGCGGAAATCGCCCGCAAAAATCCTGCCTTCGGCAGGACACGCCCCTCGCTTTGCGAGGACCTGGTCCAATACGATTCCCGTTTTTCTGAGGAAAAACAGGAATCTATAAATATTTAGCTATAAAATTTCCTCTTGCGGAAAACGTTTTCATGTGATATGATATTTTCAGTTCATGAGAAAACGTTTTCTGCGAAATGCAAAAAAACGGTATAGTCAATAATTTGAAAGGAAGGAATTAATGAGTCAGCACACTAATTTAGAGCAGGATGTTCTGGTAACAAATATGGAGGAAGCTCTTAGTGACATTTCCAAAGAAAAGTTTGGAAAAGACCTTAAGGACCTTAGTAATCAGGAGACCTATGTTGTTCTTCTTGAGTATTCCAGTCGTCTGATGAATTCAGCTCAAATTGATGGGGGAGAGAAGAAAGTATATTATATATCGATGGAGTTCCTTATTGGAAAGCTTCTGTCGAACAACCTTATAAACCTCAGGGTTTATGACAAAGTAAATGAGATTCTTAATAAGAATGGCAAGAATCTTGCAGAGATCGAGGAGTGCGAGCCGGAGCCTTCACTTGGTAACGGTGGCCTTGGCAGACTTGCAGCATGCTTCCTTGATTCTATCGCAACCTTAGGACTTGCAGGCGAGGGTATCGGTCTTAATTACCACTTCGGTCTTTTCAGACAGGTATTTAAGGATAACCTTCAGACAGCTGAGAAGGATGCATGGATTGAGAAGGAGTCATGGCTTGAGAAGACAGACACTACTTTCGAAGTAAACTTCGGTAAGAAGAAGGTTGTTTCAAGACTTTACAACATGAATGTTGTAGGTTATGACACAGGAGTTAACAAGCTTAGACTTTTCGATGTTGAGACAGTTGATGAGAGCCTTGTTAAAAAGGGAATTACATTTGATAAGAAAGCGATTGAGAAGAACCTTACACTTTTCCTCTATCCTGATGATTCAGATGAGGCAGGTAACCTTCTTAGAATTTACCAGGAGTATTTCCTTGTAAGCAATGCAGCTCAACTTATTCTGAGAGAGCAGAAGGAACGTCAGTATGACTTAAGAGAGCTCAATAAGCATGTTGTTATCCAGATCAATGATACCCATCCTACAATGATCATTCCTGAGCTTATCAGAATTCTTGTAGAAGATAAGGCATTCTCTATGGATGATGCCATCGATGTTGTATCAAAGACCTGCGCTTACACAAACCACACAATCCTTGCAGAGGCGCTTGAGACATGGCCACTTAAGTACCTTGAAAAGGTTGTACCTCAGCTTGTTCCGTATATCAAGGAGCTTGACAAGAGAATCCGTGCTAAGGTTAAGGATCCTGCAGTTCAGATAATCGATAAGGATAAGAAAGTTCATATGGCGTTTATTGATATTCACTATGGTTTCTCAGTAAACGGCGTTGCAGCTATTCATACAGATATTTTGAAGAACTCAGAGCTTAATGACTTTTACAAGCTTTATCCTGAAAAGTTCAACAACAAGACAAACGGCGTAACTTTCAGAAGATGGCTTATGTCATGTAACCATCCACTCACTGAATTCCTTTCAGAAACTATTGGTGATGGCTTCAAGAAGGATGCCAACAGACTTGAGGATCTCTTAAAGCATGAGAATGATCAGGCAGTGCTTGATAAGATCGCTGATATTAAGCATCAGAAGAAGGTAGAGCTTGCAGATTACCTTAAGAAGCACGAGGGTGTAGAAGTAGATACAGAGTCTATCTTTGACATTCAGGTTAAGAGACTTCACGAGTATAAGCGTCAGCAGATGAACGCTCTTTACATCATCCATAAGTACCTGGAGATCAAGGGTGGTAAAAAGCCTGTTCGTCCGATTACATTTATCTTCGGAGCAAAGGCAGCACCTGCATACGTTATTGCACAGGATATCATACACTTACTTCTTTGCCTGCAGGAGATCGTTAATAATGATCCCGATGTATCACCTTACATGAAGGTTATCATGGTAGAGAACTACAATGTTAGTTATGCTGAGAAGCTTATCCCTGCATGTGATGTTTCAGAGCAGATTTCACTTGCATCCAAGGAAGCTTCAGGTACAAGTAACATGAAGTTCATGCTAAACGGTGCAATTACACTTGGTACAGACGACGGTGCAAACGTTGAGATTCACGACCTTGTTGGTGATGACAACATTTACATTTTCGGTATCAGCGCTGATGAGGTTATTACTCATTACAAGAAGGCTGATTATGTTTCAAAAGATTATTACAAAAAGAGCAAGGTTATCAAGGAAGCTGTAGATTTCATCACTTCCAAGCAGTGCCTTGCAGTAGGACACAAGGAAAATCTTAAGCGTCTCCAGGACGAGCTTCTTAACAAGGACTGGTTCATGACTCTTATTGACCTTGAGGACTACATCAGAGAGAAGGATCTTATTTTCGCTGATTACGAGAATCGTGATAAGTGGAAGAAGATGATGCTTACTAACATAGCTAAGGCCGGCTTCTTCTCATCTGACAGAACTATTGAAGAGTACAACAGAGATATCTGGAAGCTCAACTAAAATTATTATGAATCTTTTATTGGAGGCTGTCGCACTAATTAGTGCGGCGGCCTTTTTGACATATGATTTTTTCATAAGGATAAAGCTTATTGAGGGTGAGCTTTCTCTTTGGTAAAATATTCTTAAATAAAATTTACAATTTTAAGGAGGAATAAAAAAGCATGGCACGTAAAGTAGTTTTAGCAGGAGCTTGCAGAACAGCAATTGGTGTTATGGGAGGTGCCCTTAAGGACATCTCAGCTCCGGATCTTGGAACAATAGTTATTAAGGAAGCATTAAAGCGCTCTGGTGTAAAACCCGAGCAGGTTGACGAAGTATATATGGGGTGCGTAATTCAGGCAGGTACCGGTCAGAATGTAGCACGTCAGGCAGCAGTTAACGCCGGAATACCGGTTGAGGTTCCGGCTACCACTATTAATGTTCTTTGCGGATCAGGTCTTCATTGTGTAAACCTTGCAGCAAAGCTTATTTCAATGGGAGATGCTGATATCATAGTTGCAGGCGGTACTGAGAATATGTCCCGTGCGCCCTATGCTCTTCAGAATGCAAGATTTGGTTATAGAATGAACAACGGCGAACTTATCGATACTATGATAAAAGATGCTCTTACAGATGCTTTTGGCGGATTCCATATGGGAATTACAGCTGAGAATATCTGTGAGCAGTGGGGACTCACAAGGGATGAGCTTGATGAGTTTGCTGCAAACAGCCAGCAGAAGTGCGAGAGAGCACAGGCAAATGGCGTGTTTGACGAGGAGATAGTTCCTGTTGAAATTACTACTAAAAAAGGAACAGTTATTTTTAACAAGGATGAAGGCCCCAGAGCAGGCGTAACAAAGGAGAGTATTTCAAAACTTCGTCCTGCATTTAAGAAGGACGGTATGGTAACAGCCGCAAACTCTTCAGGAATCAATGACGGTGCTGCAGCTATCGTAGTCATGAGTGAAGAGAAGGCTAAGGAACTTGGCATTAAGCCTATGGCTACCTGGATTGCCGGTGAGCTTGCAGGTGTTGAGCCCAGAATCATGGGTATCGGTCCCGTTGCAGCTACCAAGAAGACAATGGCTAAGGCTGGATACCAGATTTCAGACTTCGATCTTATTGAGGCAAATGAAGCTTTTGCAGCTCAGTCTGTAGCAGTTGGCAAGGACCTTGGATTCGACCTTAGCAAGCTCAATGTAAACGGTGGAGCAATTGCACTTGGACACCCTGTTGGATGCTCAGGATGTCGTATTCTTGTTACCCTTCTATATGAGATGCAGAGACGAGATGCCAAGAAAGGACTTGCAACACTCTGTGTAGGTGGCGGAATGGGTGCCGCTGCTATCGTAGAAAGGTAAAACACTTAGCGAGGTATTAACGAACCTAGTGGAGCTTGCACTATTGAACGAAGAGAAATAGAACTACCTTATGAAACTTAGCGAGGTATTATGAACGTTAATCTTGGAAGAGGCTTTGGTCCCTTTGATTTTGATGAAAACGGCAAAATGTATTCCATTTTTCCGGAAGATCTTCCTTATGTTGATGATGATTTTGATGGTGATGGTGCAGATTTTACCGTGTATGTGGACGCTGAACTTGTTGAAACTGTCTGCAATGCAGGGCTTGATTTTGATGACTTCTTGAGAGCAGATGAGGATGAGAGGCGTGCAATGCTTGAAGATGCCGGCATAGATCCTAATGATTTTGAACTCGACTTTGATAAAGATGTCAGGGATCGTCTGGAGGCTGAAGGATACTATAATCAGGAATATGAATATGATGATCTGGATGACTACGATGACGAGTATGATTATGAAGAAGACGATTCAGATGATGATTCGGACGAAGATGAAGAAGATGATGAGTTCGAAGATGAAGACTTCGACGATGAGGATTATGATGATGATTCGGACGAAGACTTTGATGATGATGACGACTTTGACGAAGACGAAGATGATGAAGATGATGACTTCGGCGAAGACGGGGAGGATTTTGATGATGGCTATGGCGGCAGAAACGGAGGGACTGACGGTTCAGGGGATGCGTTTTTTGGGAATTTAAATCATTAGTGTTTTTCTCAATTACATTGTTTAAATGAAATTGGGTTATTATGCATGAAAAGGGGTTGTGAAGAATGATTTTATTTTTCACAACTTCTTTTTTGCATGGGAATGTATCATTGACTACTAAGTTTTGACATTCTAATATATATCATAGAGTCCGGCGCCCGCAAAACACTACCGCAAAAAGCAAAAACCGCAAAAGCGTTAGATACCACCGAGCTCTATGCCTGTATTATGGTAAAAATGCCCATAAATATACATGCATCTTCAATAATAAATGCAAATCTGCACATACTGATCCCAAGAGAAATAATAGAAATAACAAAACTGCATAAAAATAATAAATAAAGTCCGCAATAATTAGTTAAATTGATGCAATATTTGATAAGTGCTTAACCCCTTTTTGTTGCTAGAATGGTTTAACACTAGTAAACATGCTACCTGCAACGGCATGTGGAGGAGAAAAGAAAAAAGAAAGGGGAAGGAATGAAGAAAAATTTAACAATGTTAATGTCTCTTATGATGGCTGCAGGGCTGATCATAGGAAACGGCACAAGTTCGCTGGCTGCCGACGTGGTGAATGGTTCTTATGTTAAGGGGGACAATGAGAACAATCCTGTAGTTTCACAGAACTACGGCGCAGATCCCGGGGTGTTGGTCTATGATGACACAGTGTACATCTACGCTACCAACGATTCTCAGGAACTGGCAGGCAATAACGAGAACACCTATGGGAAGATTGACACCTTAAACTGTTATTCTTCCAAAGATCTGGTTAACTGGACAGATTATGGTAGTTTCAAAATTGCCGGAGGAAGCGGAGCTGCAAAATGGGCAAAGAATTCCTGGGCACCATGTATTGCAACTAAGAAGATAAATGGTAAGGACAAGTTCTTCTTATACTTTGCAAATAATGGAAGCGGAATCGGTGTACTTACAGCTGACAGTCCTACAGGTCCCTGGAAGGACCCTATAGGAAAAGCATTGATTACCGGAGCAACACCCGGTTGTAGCGGAGTTACATGGATGTTCGACCCTGCTGTACTTGTGGATTCTGACGGCACAGGATATCTGTATTTTGGTGGTGGAATACCGAACAATCAGTTCGAGCATCCAAAGACAGCAAGAGTAATTAAGCTTGGCGCAGATATGACCAGTGTGTCAGGCTCTGCTTCCACAATTGATGCACCATACCTATTTGAAGATTCAGGAATCAACAAGATTGGGAATAAATATTACTATTCATACTGCTCAAACTGGAACTGCAAGAATGGCTTTAACAATGCAGCTATTGAGTATATGACAAGTAACAGCCCCATGGGACCTTTTTCCTATCAGGGCGAAGTTATGAAAAATCCCGGAGTGTTCTTTAATGGCTCTACAGGTAATAACCATCACGCTATATTTGAGTTTGGCGGCAATTACTACATGGCTTATCATACAAGATCCGTTGAGTCAAAGCTTATAGGTAAGAGTCTTGGCTATAGAACAACCCAGATCGATAAGCTCAGCGTATCAAATGGTAGGATCAATCCACTTACACCTACGATGGCAGGTCCCACTCAGACCTCTTATGTTGATCCTTATTCTGTTGTGCAGGCTGAGACATTATTTACTCAGAGCGGAATAGGTGTATCAGGTAATGGCGACGGTGTGGCATGGGTTGACCATGTGGACAGCGGTGATTATACCAAGGTTAAGGGAGTGAACTTCTCAAAAGGACTTGGTTCCATAACAGTCAGTGTCAACAGCAGGGACGCAGGCACGATTGAAGTAAGAGAAGGCAATCCTAAGGGCAATCTCCTTGGAACAATCAAGCTCGCAAATACAAATAATAAAAATACTGAGTTTACAGGTTCAATGAAAAATGTCACAGGTGTTAAGAACCTTTGCTTTGTATTAAATGGAAGTTTTGAATTCGATTACTGGAAAGCTGCTGCACAGGGAGAGACAGCAGGCGGACAAGGCCAGGGTCAGTCTCAGGGTGGTAACCAGCAGGGCAATCAGGGTGGCGGACAGGCACTCAATCCTTCAGACCTGACACTCCTTAACACCTATGGCCAGCAATATGGTTACTCAGGCACCTGCATTAATTTGTATCAGCTTAGAGATGCCAATACTCTTGATCTTATCAAGAAGAATTACAACAGTATCACACTTGAAAATGAGATGAAGCCCGATGCACTTCTTGGAGGCTCAGCAAGACTCATCTCAGTAAGCGATGCTAAGAACAGAGGATACTATATTCCTGATAATTACAAAGAACAGTATGTTCCTCAGATCAACTTCAATACAGTTGATGAAGTTATGAAAATCTGCTACAACAACGGCCTTAGAATGAGAGCCCATACACTTGTATGGCATTCACAGACTCCTTCATGGTTCTTCAGAAACGGCTATGCAGGAAATGGCGGATTTGTAAACAGTGATACAATGGATGCCCGTCTTGAGATGTATGTAAAGACAGTAATGAACCACGTATATCTTAGTGAGTACGGCAGCGTAGTATATGCATGGGATATTGCAAATGAAGTTATGCATGCCAATAACTCTGGCTGGGAAGCAGTTTACGGCAACAACAGAACCAATGCTTCTTATGTAAAAAAAGCTTTCACTTATGCATATCAGACACTTGATTACTTTAAGTTAACTGATTCCGTAAGTCTTTTCTATAATGATTACAACACTTACATGGAAGTTAACAACATTATCAAGCTTGTGAACTACATTAACTCTGACAGAAAAATGTGCTCCGGTGTTGGAATGCAGTCACACCTTGGAACTAACTATCCTTCTGTTGATTATTACACACAGGCTCTTAAGTCCTTCTTAAATGCAGGATTCGAAGTACAGATCACTGAGATGGATATCACCAACAAGAACGATCAGGATCTTGCAAACTATGCTTACAATCTGTATAAGAACATAAATGCACTCAAGAAGAATGGCGGAAAGATTACAAGTATTACCTGGTGGGGACTTTCTGATCAGGTTACCTGGATTGACAATGCAAAGCCGCTTCTTTTCAGCACACCTACTACCAGGAAGCCTGCTTTTGATAAAGTAATTCAGGCATATACCGAGACATTCGGAACACCTACAACAGGATATACACCGGCTCCTTTGCCGACACCTCAGCCTTCAGGTGATCCTCAGAATGATGATCCTGCAGCTGAAGATCCTCAGAATGATGAACCTCAAAATCCTGCAGATACACATGATGGAACATACATTGAAAATGGCTGGTATTATCTTAAGAATACACTTTCACAAAAGTATCTTACTGTTGAAGGCAATACCGCTGATGGTTGGGTGAATGTACTTATAAGTACAGGAACCGGAGTTGACGGGCAGAAGTGGTATGTAACCAACACTGATGACGGTTATATCACACTTACAAGTAAGCTCGGAAATGTGATGCTTGATGTGGCAAACGGTGAAGACGAAGATGGCGCAAACATCGGAATCTATCAGGGCTATGGTGGAGATGCTCAGAAGTTTATAGTTAGGAAAACAGATAATGATGGCATTTACACAATAGCTACCAAGGCTTCAAACGGAACAAAGAATCTGGATGTATATGAGCACAAGACTACTGATGGAACAAATGTATGTCAGTGGACATATTATGGCAATCCTAATCAGCAGTGGCAGTTTGAGAAGACTGGCGATGATGAGAATCAGGGAAATAACGCAGGTCAGGGCAATTCAGAAAATCAGAATCCTGAGCCTGAGAATCCTGCTCCCGAGCCGGTAAATCCCGAACCTGCTGATCCTGAATCTGAACCGGCTCCGGAAGATCCTCAGCCGCAGATACCTTCAACAGATGGACTTGCTCTTGATTACAGCATTAACAGCTGGGGAAGTGGCTATCAGGTTAGCTTCAAGGTATCCAATAACACAGGCGCTGATGTTAATGCCTGGACACTTAAACTTAGTAAGAGTGATATTACAATCGGTTCAAGCTGGAATATAAATGTGACAGAAGATGGTGATTATTACGTTATAACACCTGTTGACTGGAACGCTTATATATCTAATGGACAGAGTATTGAGTTTGGTGTTCTTGGTGATGGAACAATCGGAAATACAATAGGATATTCGTTTAACTAATTAAATGAGCTTTATAAAGGCTGTGTACTGTAATGATTTTTATACGGGCACAGCCTTTTGCCTTATCATTAAAATATTTAATTCATAAAAAGTGCTTGCATTATTTTAAAAGATATATTAAGATAGCTTTGTTAGCAAATGCTAACATATGACATATAAATAGTCATAAGAAATCTCCTACCTGAAAACCCCCACGTCTTGCCAACGCGGGGGTTCATTTAATGCTATTTTAATTCATATTCACGCATGATGCCGCGCACGGCATATTCAAGTTCGGGTAAAAGATCTTCGAGAGGCTGAGGCTGTTTGTAGATTATGGAGCTATAACCTGCGGAACTGACCATCTCGACGATAATAAACATCATGAGTTCGGGATTCCTGTATTTAACTTCTGATTCCTTGAACATCTCTGTGATAATCCCAAGGAAATCCCGCTCAGAATCATCAGGAGTATTATTGGTCATGGCTTCCTTAAACAGAGCCCAGCTAAGATCCTTATAAATAAGAGAAAGAAGCATGTGGTTGTTTGATAACTCAAGAAGTATATGTTTCATCATAAAGATTATCTTATCTTCAACAGTTGTCAGGTTTTCGTTTAGCAGCTGCTCGTAGGCTATTCCAAAAAGCTGATTGGATTTTCGGGCAATCAAACGATTCCTTATATCATATTTATCTTTGAAATACAGATAGAAGGTTCCCTTTGCAACGCCTGCTTTCTTTACAATATCAGAAATAGAAGTCTGATTAATTCCTTTAGAAGTAAATAACTCAAAGGAGGTGTTTAGTAAAGAATCAAATTTCAATTTTTTATTTTCGTCCCATTTTCCCATATCTACATCCTACCATAAAGAGAAGTAATTCACCTATAAAAAACAAATTTAAATATTGACCATCGGTCATTTTTGGAGTATAACATAAAATATAAAAAATGACCAGCGGTCATAAACGATTTTGCAAAGGTCATGAAAAAATATTTTTTGCGAGGGAAATGTTATGAAGTTTTTGTCAAAGGCAATAGTAAAATCAAGATTCATAATACTGATTGCCAGCATCGCACTGATGATTCCGTGCCTTGCGGGAATGGCAGCTACGAGAGTCAATTATGATATTCTTTCATATCTGCCCGGCGAAATTGAGACCATGAAAGGGCAGGACATCCTCATGGATCAGTTCGGAACCGGAGCGTATTCGCTTTTCGTAGTAGAGGGGATGGCTGACAAGGATATAGCCGCCCTGAAATCAGATATAGAAAAAGTGGAACATGTTAAGAAGGTTCTGTGGTATGACTCCTTCATGGATTACACGATTCCGAAGGAGATGCTTCCTGATAAACTTACGGAGGCTCTTGGAACCGGTGATGCGCAGATGATGTTCATCATTTTTGATGACACCACATCCGGTGACGGAACCATGGATGCAATCACTAATATAAGGAAGATAGCAAATGAGAAATGCTTCCTTTCAGGTATGGCAGCCATCGTTCTTGATACCAAGAACCTGACTGAGAAGGAGACACCGATATATGTTGGTATGGCAGTCCTTTTGGCAGTAATTGTTCTGTCACTTACAATGGATTCATATTTAATACCTTTCTTCTTTCTGGCGAGCATAGGAATTGCTATAATGTTTAATATGGGAACGAATATTTTCCTTGGTGAGATATCTTTCCTTACGAAATCTCTCAGCGCAGTTCTTCAGCTGGGTGTAACTTTGGATTATTCAATATTCCTGTGGCACAGTTATCAGGAAGAAATTGAAAAAGGCACTGACGATAAGAAGGAAGCAATGGCAAATGCCATATGTGCTACTTTCCAGTCAGTCATCGGATCTTCAATCACCACAATAGCCGGTTTCGTAGCTCTTTGTTTTATGAGCTTCACAATCGGTCTTGATCTTGGAATTGTCATGGCAAAGGGCGTTATTTTCGGCGTTATAGCCTGTGTAACAGTTCTTCCTTCCATGATTCTTATAGCAGATAAGATTATTGTAAAAACAAAGCATAAGCCTGTTGTACAGGAGTTTACAAAGATCCCGAGATGGATTTCCAGACACGCTATAGTGTTCGGAGTCATTTTCCTGTGTCTGCTACCTCCGGCTCTTTGGGGATATAAACATGCAGTTGTTTATTATGATCTGTCTGAGACATTGCCGGATAAGCTTCCCAGCAGACAGGCCATGATAGAACTTGAAAAGAATTTTGAGACAAACACAACCTACATGATTCTTGCTGATGCTAATCTTGATTCGGCAACGATGCAGGGAATGGTAAAGGAACTAAAGAGCGTAGACGGAGTTGATGCGGTACTTGGCCTTGATGCTTTGGTAGGCCCCAGTCTTCCAAGGGATATGATTCCTTCTGAGCTTAGAGATGAGCTTTCAAGCGATCAGTACCAGATGCTTATGCTCACAAGTGAATATAAGACAGCTTCTGATGAAGTAAATACACAGATAGACAGAGTTAATTCAATAGTAAAAAAATACAGCCCTTCAGCAATGGTAGTTGGTGAAGCACCCTGTACAAAGGATCTTATCACGATAACAGATAAGGACTTTAAGACCGTAAGCGTTGTTTCAATCGGATGTGTTTTCCTTATAATAGCACTGGTAATGAAGTCAATCTCCCTGCCGTTTATACTTGTGGCAGTAATTGAGTTTGCGATTTTCATAAATATGGGAATCCCGGGATTTACCGGAACCGTAATACCATTTATATCTTCGGTCGTAATCGGAACAATTCAGCTCGGTGCAACTGTTGACTATGCAATCCTTATGACAACACGTTATTGCAAGGAGAGAAAAGACGGACAGAGCAAAAAGCAGGCAACACGAATAGCACTTTCGACAAGCATGAAATCAATAATAGTAAGTGCACTTAGCTTCTTTGCTGCAACCTTCGGCGTAGGACTGGTTTCCAGCGTTGATATGATCGGATCTCTTTGCTTTCTGATGGCAAGAGGTGCACTTATCAGCATGGTAGTTGTTATTTTTGTACTTCCTTCCATGTACATGATTTTCGACGGACTGATCATCAGGACAACATGGGGAATGCTTAACTGTATCAAAATGGATAAGGAGAGAAAAATAAGTAAGACTCCGGAAATTAAACATGCCTGATTAGGAAAAGTTTTTTAGGAAAAGAGGATTAGTTATGTATAAGAAGAATTTACTTAAAGCTACATCAGTATTTACTGCATTCGCACTTGCCTTTTCTACAATGACAGGCTGCGGACTTGGAAAAAATAAAGACAACTCAGAAGAAACTGCTCAGGTTCAGGATGTTTCTGAGGAAACTCCTGAGGAGGAAGAGCTTGTCGATACCATGACCAAGACAGCTTTTACCGGAAAAAAGGAAAATGCTGAGAGCGGAAAAGAAGAAACTGTTTATGTAATGACTGATGCGGACGGCAAGGTTGATGAGGTTGTTGTAAGCAACTGGCTGAAAAACGCTACAGGAGATAAACAGCTTACAGATAAAACAAATCTTAAAGATATTGTCAATGTAAAAGGAACTGAATCTTTTAAAGACAATGGCGATGGAACAGTAACCTGGGATGCCGAGGGTGCAGATATTTATTATCAGGGAACTCCTACAGAGGATGTGCCTATTGGTGTGAAGGTCACCTATGAACTCGATGGAAAGCAGATGAAGGCTGAAGATATTGCAGGAAAAAGCGGAAGCGTTAAGATCCGTTTTGATTACACAAACAGTCTTACAAAGGAAGTTGAGATAGACGGTGAAAAGGAAAACATTGATGTGCCGTTCACAATGATTTCCGGAACCATGCTGGATAATGAAAAATTCGCTAACGTAAAGGTATCAAACGGTAAAGTAATATCAGATGCAAACAACTATGTTGTTGTTGGCGTCGCAATGCCCGGACTTAAGGATTCTCTTAAGATAGATGATGAGAAGCTTAAGGAAAACGATATTGACGAAGATGAAGTGGATATTCCTGATTATGTTGAAATCACCGCAGATGTTCAGGATTTCGAGCTTCCGATGACAGTGTCAATGGCAAGTGCAAATGTAGTGGCTGACCTTGGCCTTGATAAAATTTACAACTCAGATAAGATCGATGACTTAAATGATGATATGGACGAGCTTTCAGATGCATCAACAAAGCTTCGTGACGGTTCAGGTGAGCTGGCAGACGGAACAGATAAACTTGTGGATGGAACAAACGAGCTCTATGATGGAACAGTAGATCTTAAGGACGGAACAAAAGAGCTTAAGGATGGCACAGGAGATCTTGTCAAAGGAACAGGAGAGCTTAAGGATGGCACTTCTCAGCTTAAGGATGGAGCTTCCCAGTTAAAGGATGGTACTTCTGAACTTGCAAAGGGAACCGGTGATCTTAAGGATGGTACAGGAAAACTTAAGACAGGTGCAGGCGATCTTAAGAATGGAACCAAGGAACTTGCAAAGGGAACTTCAGACTTAAAGCGCGGTACAGGAGACCTCAAGAAAGGAGCCGGAGACCTTAAAACAGGAACCGGAGAGCTCAAGGATGGTACAGGAAAACTTAAGACAGGTGCAAGTGATCTGGCAGATGGAACAGCTACCCTTTCAGACGGAGCTACAACTCTCAGCACAGGCATAGGAACTTATACCAATGGCGTAGAACAGCTTTATGGTGGTGCAAACAGTTTAAATACCGGAGCAGGACAACTGGTGAATGGTGCAGGGACTTTATCAAGTGGCATAACCCAGGCAAAAGACGGCGGTAAGGCACTTATGGAAGGCTCCGCGCAGGTAAGCCAGGGACTTTCACAGCTTTCAGAGGAACTTGGAATAAAGAAGAGTAGCGTTGATGCGGCGGTTGCAGCTTTTGCCAATCAGTTCGGATTTGCTCTTCAGAGTAATGCAGCTCTTAACGTAGAAGCACTTAATGCTTCTAACACAAGTTCAGCTGATGCATCTGCTCTTGTTGATGAGATAACGGGTAAGATTCTTGATTTATATGCTGACAGCATCGCTGCTGAGGTAAAGAGAGCAGATGAGGCAGAGAAGAGAGCAGAGGAAGCAGAAAAGAAAGTAGATGAAGCCGAGGCAAAGGCTGATGCAGCTGAGAAGAAGGCTGATGAATATTCAAAAGCACTCCGGGATGTAAATGGACAGAGTACAGATGGATCTGCGCAGAATAATAACGATGGCACAGTACCTGCAAACGATTCAGCACAGGGTAATAACGATGGTGCAGCACCTGCAGATGAATCAGCACAGGGTAATAACGATGGTGCAGCACCTGCAGATGAATCAGCACAGAATAATAACGATGGTTCTGTACCGGCAAACGAATCTGATCAGGATGCTAATGAAAATGCAGCACCTTCCGGGAACAATGCAGAGCCTGCAGCATCAGGCGAAAACAGTAATGCTGCATCTGAAGCTTCTGCAGCAAATAGTGAGAGCACAGCTCCTGTAGACAATACTGAAACTGCTTCAAATGTGCAAACTGCAGGAAATACTGAAGCTGCAACCGCTCAGGATACATCAGACAATAATGATGCAGCTCAGAGCAGTGAAAACAGTCAGCCTGTAGAATCTGTTCAGGATTCACAGGAGAATGTAGCAGAAGAGACTGGTGAAGCCGGAAATGATGGCGTCGTAGCAACTCAGACAAGTGAAGAGAATGCTGAAGCTGTAACCTTAAATGCTGAGGTTGGAGATGTTGAGCAATACTCTGATGATGAGGAGATGGCAGTTATTGCAGCAATTACAGGAAAATCAGTAGACGAATGGAAGGCAATAAAGGCAACTGCTCAGCAGGCGCTCTATGCGACAACAGGAGATGGACAGAAGGCTGCATTTGAGCAGTATACTAAGGCATGGGGAAGAGCAGTCCAGGGATACATGAGTGAAGGTGATACGGCAGCAGCTCAAGCAGCCCAGACCACTGATCCCCAGCAAAGGGAAGCAAAGAGATATGAAGCAATTCAGAAGTATCAGGCAGCTCTGGGAGAAATAGTTAATAATGTTCAGAAGCCCACTCAGTCAGGAACAACAGCTATTGCTACAATAAATGCAACTTATCAGTCACTTGTACAGACACAGAGTACATTAAATGAGTTATACGGTTCAGAAACAAATCCCGGGCCAATCCTTCAGCTCGATCAGGGTGCAGCACAGGTTGCCCAAGGTGCAAACCAGCTTTATAACAACGGACTGATAAAGCTTGATGAAGGTGGAAAGAGCCTGTCAACAGGTCTTGGACAGCTGAAGCTTGGAGCAGCTCAGCTCGCTGATGGTGCAAAGCAGCTTAATGATAACAGCAAAGCATTAAAAGATGGCGGAACACAGCTGGCAGCAGGCGCTAAGCAGTTAAAGGATGGCGCTACACAGTTAAAGACAGGTGCAGCTCAGCTTGATGACGGAGCAGGAAAGCTTGATACCGGTGTTGGCTCACTCAAAGACGGAGCAGGAAAGCTCGACGATGGAGCAGGAAAGCTTAATGACGGCGCCGGAAAACTTGATGATGGTGTGAAGGAACTCAAGGATGGCATAGGTCAGCTCGATGATGGAGCAGGAAAGCTCAATGATGGAGCAGGAAAGCTCAATGATGGAGTCGGCACACTCTATGATGGAACTGTTAAGCTTGATGATGGTGTAGCAGAGCTTAAGGATGGCGCTGTAAAACTTGATGATGGCGCAGGTCAGCTTGATGATGGTGCTGGAAAACTCAAAGACGGCGTAGCAGAGCTTAAGGATGGCGCAGTAGAACTTAAAGACGGCGCAAGAAAACTTGCAGACGGTATGGTTGAGTTCGATGAAGACGGTATCCAGAAGCTTACAAGCACTGTAGATGAAGATCTTCTCTCAGTGACAGACAGACTTAAAGCTATTGATGAAGCTTCTCAGAGCTATACCTCATTCTCAGGAGCAAACGAAGATGAACCCAGCTCAGTACAGTTCATTATCAGAACAGCCCCTGTAAAGGCAGACTAAAGATAGTTTTACAATAAATGAACCAGTGTACAAGTAAACATGCCTGAAACTTCTACCGCAAATGAAAAAACAGTAAATGCGGTAGAATATCAAGCAGGAATATGTGATGCACCGGTTTGGTAAGAATTACAAGCGATACAATATTTATATTTGTATGACTTCTTGAACGCAAAAAGGTAAAAGTGTTCAAGAATCCTGCGTTCCGCAGGACACGCCCCTCGCTTTGCGAGGGCCTGGTCCAGTACGATTATTGAATTTCTGAGGAAATTCAATAATCTATAAATGACTAATAATAGAAAAGCTTCCCACTCGGATCATATAGGGATTGTCCTATATACCGAGTGAGAAGTTTTATTTATGTACAGATGTAAAAATTTCCAGATTTTAATAAAAGTAAAAAACTTAGACACTTAACTTGCAACTCTCTCAAAAGTAAAAAAACCTTAATGAGTAAAGTTACAGCAAGTAATGTTACAGTAATTATTCACATGCATCCATAGCCAGTTTTACAGCACCCATGATGCCCTGATTATCATTGAGGCTGGCAGGAACGATGTAGTCATCGAGATGATTCATCTCATCTGTCACAATGTATCCGTTTACAAGTTCCTTGAACTTTGCTCTTATCATAGGGAAAAGCTGTTCCTGATGCATAACACCGCCGCCGAGAATGATCTTCTTGGGACTTAGAATTACAGCATAGTCCATAAGTGCGGTTGCTATATACTCAGCTTCAATCTCCCAAACTTCATTATTATCTGTAAGCAGGTCGGCAGTTTTTCCCCAACGTGCTTTGATTGAAGGACCGGAAGCAAGGCCTTCGAAACAATTGTCGTGATAAGGGCATACGCTCTTTCCGGGATCATTTTTTAAACGAGGAAGACGAAGGTGTCCTGCCTCGGGATGAAGCATGCCATGAAGAAGCTTGCCATTTGTCATGATACCGCCGCCGATACCTGTGCCAATTGTGAGATAGATGGCATCAGAAAGACCCTTTGCGCATCCCCATGTAACTTCCCCTAAAAGTGAACCATTCACATCAGTATCAAAACCAACAGGGATACCAAGTGCCTCCTTTGCAGCCTTCACAATGTTGTAACCTGACCATCCCTTCTTGGGTGTGGAAGTGATGCTGCCGTAGGTAGGAGAATCGGTTCTGAGATCGATAGGACCAAAGCATGCTATACCAAGTGCTTTGATGTCTTTCCCCTTAAAATAGTCAAATATCTGAGGCATGGTAGTTTCCGGTGTTTCTGTGGGGAACTTAACCTGCTCAAGGATTTCTCCGTTTTCATTACCGATAGCGCAAACCATTTTGGTTCCGCCCGCTTCGAGTGCTCCGTATAACATAAAATACCTCCCAAAAAAATAAAATTGATGATTGGAATAATTATAACAAATATAGTAGAATAAATGCACTATGGATTTATTTGAATATGCAAGAGAAAAAAGCATGAATAAAGAGTCACCGCTTGCCGCAAGAATGCGCCCCAAGACCCTTGATGAGGTCGTTGGACAGCAGCATATTATTGGTAAGGACAAGCTTCTTTATCGTGCCATTAAAGCTGACAAGATCAGTTCGATAATTTTATATGGACCGCCCGGAACAGGTAAGACCACATTGGCTAAGGTTATTGCCAATACTACGAAAGCCGAGTTTATGCAGTTAAATGCCACTGTGGCAGGAAAAAAGGATATGGAGGAAGTAGTTGCAAAGGCTAAGCAGAACCTTGGGGGCTACGGTCGCAAAACTATCCTTTTTATAGATGAGATACATCGTTTTAATAAGGGGCAGCAGGATTATCTGCTTCCTTTTGTAGAGGATGGAACGGTGATTCTCATCGGAGCGACCACTGAGAATCCTTATTTCGAGGTAAACGGAGCGCTTATTTCCAGATCTGTTATATTTGAGCTTCAGCCTCTTTCATCTGAGGACATTAAGGCTTTGATGAGAAGGGCCATAAACGATACAGTTAACGGTATGGGATCCTATGATGCAGTTTTGGAGCCTGAGGCAGAGGAGTTCCTTGCTGAAATTGCAGACGGCGACGCAAGGCACGCCTTAAATGCCATTGAGCTTGGCGTTATGACCACTAATAGAAGTGAGGATGGAAAAATCCACATAACCAGAGAAGTGGCAGAGGAGTGCATACAGAAGAGAGTGGCCAGATATGACAAGGATGGCGATAATCACTATGACACAATATCTGCATTTATAAAAAGTATGCGTGGCTCTGACCCGGATGCTGCAGTTTACTACCTTGCAAGGATGTTAAACGCGGGGGAGGACCCCAAATTTATAGCAAGAAGAATGGTTATCTGCGCTTCTGAGGATGTGGGAAATGCTGATCCTCAGGCACTTCAGGTGGCAGTTGCCGCTTTTCTTGCAACAGAGAGAATTGGTATGCCGGAGTGTCAGATTAATTTATCTCAGGCAGCAAGTTATATAGCGACTGCGCCTAAGAGCAACGCAGCTGTGGAGGCAATTTTTAGTGCTATGGATACAGTTAAAAATACAGGAAATCTTCCTATTCCGTCGCATCTTCAGGATGCTCATTACAAATCTGCATCAAAACTCGGGCATGGCATAGGGTATAAGTATGCCCATGACTATCCCAATAATTATGTGGAACAACAGTATCTTCCCTATGAGCTCAACGGGAAAGAGTTCTACAGTCCTTCAGGTAATGGGTATGAAGTCAAAATCAAGGAACACATGAAGTTTTTAAAGGAACAGGCTAAAAAGCAGAAGGAGCAAGATTGAGAAATCCCTTTTCTGATAAGATAAAAGTATTTCTGAGATATGTAAGGAATATATCTCCCAAAAAAATGAGGAGGATAAGCATTGTTTTAAGTATTGTGGCTGTGCTCGCACTGGTGGTTTCAGTGGCTTGTGTATCCGGAGTATTTGCCTATATTTTTCCGGAAAAAGGAACAGAGCAGGTTGAAGTTGAAGAACCAAAAGAAATCCAGGTTCAGGAGAGCCCTAAGGAGAAAAGCTACCTTAGTGAAGAAGCCTTAAAGGCTATAACAGCTTCCGGAGAGAGAGTAAAAAAAGCTTTGGATGAAAGACCGGAAACTGTGGATGTACCTGATGAAAGCCTTTCAGAATATGTGAAGCTGGATAGCTGCACAATCGGCGAGAGTGGAAAAGTTGAGGTTGTGGGTGTTGCAGAAGCGATTCCTACTTCGGATGATAAGTACTATTATCTGTTTGATGCTGCAACCTATGAGGATGATTTTGATGTTCAGGCAGAGCCTATATCCAAGACTTACAAGGATAAAGAAATCACATTGAAAGCCGCACTTAATAAGGGAGAGGCATCCTCTAGACTTTTCAAAAAGTTTATTGTCGCAATTAAAAAGGACGATCAGTATAAAACGGTCTCTCATGCAAGTTATATTACCAATCCGGAGGCTGTTGCCGCTCACAATTACGGTGGAATGCAGCAGAGTTCCAAGAAGGGACTTTTAATCGACCCTTCAAGGCTTAATGAGGTAGGGGATCTTGGTGTCAATTATGCGACCTACAATATTCCTCTTAACAGAATGCTTTCACCCACAGCGGAAGGCTCAGTTTCCTACAGCTATAACGGAGTGACATATCATTTTAATCAGAGAATTCTGAATGAATATGATTATCTTTTTACAAATCTTAATGCAAAAGGCATAGATATTGCAGCAATAGTTTTAAATGATGTATCTCCTTCAGTTTTTCCTGAAGTGACACATCCTGCCGGAAGAGGAGGCTCAACGGCACCATATTATATGTTTAATGCAACTGATGAGAGCGGTGTAAACGCCATTGCCGCCATTGCATCCTTCCTTGCGGGAAGGTATTCCGGTTCCGGTCATGGCAGCGTGTCCATGTGGATAATTGGAAACGAAGTCAATGCCAGAAAAGAGTGGAATTACATGGCGCAGACAGACGTGGGAACCTATACGGCAGCTTACGCCAGGGCCTTCAGAGTTTTTTACAATGCCATAAAAAGCACAAACGCAGGGGCCAAGGTGTATATTCCAATCGACCAGCAATGGGACAGGAACCTCAAGGGAAATCCTGATTATGATGGCAGAGATATGCTTGATACATTTGCAGCTTCACTGAAAAATTATGGAGATATCAACTGGGGCCTGGCACACCATCCATACACCGTACCTCTTTATGATGTGGCATTTTGGAACGGACACAAGCTGGTTTCGGATTCCGCGGATACATCGTTTATCACCATGAAAAATATTAATGTACTTACGGATTATATGAACGGTGATTCGATGCTTTACAATGGCAAAGTTAGGTCTATAATACTTAGCGAAGTGGGATATACCTCCACCAAAGGGGATACACTTCAGGCAGCTGCCCTGGCTTATGCATATAGCAAGGTTGAGGCAAATCCTAATCTTGATGCGATCATGTTTTCAAGACAGACCGATGCTGCTGAGGAAATTGCCCATGACGGACTGGCTATGGGACTGTGCACATCCGGAGGAGGACATAAGTTTTCCTATGATGTCTACAAATACATGGACACACCACAGAGGGAACAGTACATTTCTTTTGCCAGAGAAATTGTGGGTAAGAATTTTTAATGAAGTGATGTAGTGCAGCTGTTTCATATTAACTCGACTATAAAAACAGCTAAACCGGTTTATAAAATTTTAGAGAGGATAAATATGAGTTCACAATATCTGACTTTATACAAGATGATAGTGCTTTATATGCTTAGCAAGTCAGAGGGGCGTCTTAGCAAGGCACAGATTTATGATTACATACTGGAAAAAGAATACACAAATTTCCTGACGCTACAGGAAGTATTCAGTGAGCTGGCGGAATCTGATCTGATCTCGGAGAAAAGCGAAGGTAACAGAACTTATTTAAGACTTACAGATGCAGGTAATGAGACTCTGGAATTTTTTGGAAACAGGATAAATCCTTCAATAAAAGATGAAATAGATGAATTCTTCAAGGTAAATGGCATGAGAATGAGGGATGAGACTGCCATCGGAGCTTATTATGACAGGACCGGTGAAAATGAGTACACGGTTTACCTCAAAGCAACTGAGGCAGGAAAAACACTTGTCGATATTTCGTTCCCGCTTTGGTCAGAAGAAGCAGCCATGGAGGTCTGTGAGAACTGGAAAAAGAAAAATTCATCAGTTTATCGTTATCTTTTAACAGAATTAATGTAACTTTTATATTGTTTAGTGCCAATTTGGTATAAGATTAATATATGAGATACTTTAGGCAGTGTTTTCTAATTTCATACATTGTCTTTTTACTTTTTGTCGCTTCTGCGCTAACAGTCAGCGCAGAGGATGACTTAGAACGGCAATTTCGCATTCTTTTCATATCATCTTATGGTTTTTCCAATGATGCTGTTCCGCAGCAGCTTGAAGGTTTTGAAAAAGGTATAGAGGGAGTCAACGTGGATATCAGCTACGAGTTTATGGATGCTGATAAGTACTACGGTGGGCTTGATATACAGAATTTTGACAAATTCATAAGGTATAAAATTTTTTCAATCAGAAACTATGATCTTATTGTGGTGGCAGATGATCCTGCTCTCAGGTATGCCATCAATAACAGAAGTGAACTGTTTCCTGATACCCCGCTGGTTTTCCTTGGGGTTAACAATATGACTGAAGCGGTTACTGCTGCAGCTATGAGAAATGCAACAGGCATTTCCGAGAGCCTGGATTTTGAGGGAAATTATGCTCTTATGAAGAAACTTTTCCCTACAAGAAATCGTATAAATGTTATCGTGGATTCATCTGTTGCCGGACAGGGCGATTATGTGGAATTCATGAAGTTCAGGGATAATCACCCGGAAATCAGCAGCAGAGTCATAAATACATCCTATTATACGGCAAACGGTATAAAGGAAGTTCTTGGGAATCTGGGAAAGGATGATATTATTCTTTTTCTCGATTTTTCAATAGATGGTCAAAAAAGGGCATACTCTTTGCAGCATGCCTCTGATTTTATATCCAATTATGCGCCCAATGTGCCGATATTCAGGCTGACATCTGCCAATATTGAGCATGGGGTTTTCGGTGGCATCTCATACTCATACTATGAAGCAGGAAGAATAGCTGGAGATGTTGCCAAAAGAATTCTTAGCGGAGTTCCTGCTAACAGTATTCCGCTTGTTTCATCAAGAGTTACTACGCCGTTTTTTGAACAGAGTAGAATGGACAGATTTGGAATAGGCTATAAGGAGCTTCCCAAGGAGTCTGTAGTGATTAATGAACATGATAATTTTGCAAAATTTTACCGTGAAAATACTCTGCTCAGTAACCTTGTGATAGTAATAATAGTGCTGATGATAATAATCATATTGCTTCTTAACAGGGTTAATTCCCAAAGCAGAAAGACGATACGAACCGATTTCCTTACCCAAATGCCCAACAGAAAGAGCATGATGGAGAATATAAATCAGGCAATTCTGGCTAATCAGGAATTTGGACTGATCATGCTGGATGTGGATTATTTTAAGGATATCAATGATACCTATGGTCATAAAGTGGGCGATGAGATAATTGTTGGAGTTGCAGAGAGACTAAAGAAACTGTCCGACAAAAGAGTAGTGTTTGCAAGGCTCGGAGGGGATGAGTTCTGCGGAATATTTACATCACCTTCAAAGGAAATGGCCAAAAAGATATGTACTGATATTTTGAAAAGCACCAAGGCACCTTTTAAAACATCAGAAGGGGAAATTACTCTGACAGTCAGTATAGGCTGCGCTATATATCCCCTTGATACTACTGATCCGAACAAGCTCATGGAATGTGCAGACAGCGCGCTGTACGTAACTAAAGAGAATGGAAGAAACGGATACACTCTATATAGCAGCATGAATAAGACCTGATGGTTTAATATATGAAAAAATCACTACTTGGTATAGTAGACAGTGACTTAAATCTGCATCGATGAAATGATATTTGGAGGAAATGCCAATATTAGGTGTAATAGCGAGTGTCATAAATATGCATCGATGAAATGATTTATGGAGAAAATGCCTAAATCCAGCCATAATAGACAAAGCCTTAAACTGCAGCTATATTATGAAAATGCTTATTATTCGGCTGCATATATAAGTCCTGCATGATTGCGACTATAGTATCCTGTATCGAAAAGTTCCTGCTCCAGATTGTCTGCTGTTATGGAAATTGGCTGCAAAAGGTATGAAGGAATAACCTTTATGCCATTGTTATAATCTGAGGTATTGTACGTGCAATCAAAATCCCATTCGGATTCCTTTATAAGATTTTCTGTCGGCTTTTTTCCTGATAACAATGACATACCGAGAGTTACAGCTACAACGGATTCATTTCTTAATGCCTTATAAACTGTCATGCTCTGTGTGCCATTTATAATATTGTAAATATTGGCAATATCGCCGTCCTGTCCGGTGAGAACAACACGGTTTGACTCATGATAATCTGCCTCAATGGCTCTTGCTGCGCCAAGGGCGGTTGAATCATTTGCGCAAAGAACTGCATCTAAAACAATCCCATCGGGATAATATGAATTAAGAATGATCTGAAGACGCTGTTTGGCAATATCTGTTGACCACTGGGCTGTTGATGTTTCATAGAAGTCGCGCTGGGCAGATAAAACTGTTAATTTGCCTGAATCAAGATAGGGCTTTAAAGTATCTATTGCTCCGCGGTAGAAATACCTGGCATTATTATCAACAGGATCACCTGAAACAAATTCTATATTTTTTGATCTTCTTGTAGTATCAAGTCGAAGGGCTTTGATAATATAATTTGCCTGAAGCACTCCCACCATGTAATTATCGAATGAAACATAATAATCTACGGCATCAGAGTCCATGATAAGTCTGTCATAGGCGATTACTCTGACGTTGGCTGACTTTGCTTCGTCAAGAACAGTCGAAAGAGCAGTGCCGTCAACCGGAGTGATGACAAGTATATCAGCACCTTCGGATATCATACTTCTGAGGTCACTTACCTGAGTATCAATAAGATTGTTTGCAAATTTAATTATTACCTCACAACCTCTTTTGGTGAACTGGTCCTGGAGAAAAACACCGTCATGATTCCAACGCTCAAGTAGGGCATCGGGCATAGAAATACCAACAACTGTGCGACCGTCATCTGAATGAGTGTCCACAATTGCAGGCATATTTTCCTCTGAACCGGATGATTTAGCACTTGGTGTTTTCTGCGCACATCCGGAGGAGAGAAAAGAAAATAATATAATTGTGAATACGAATAAATATAATCGCTTTAACATAGTCGTAATATACTTGTAATTCCAAACATCTGCAAACAAAGTATCCTATCTATATCATATATTTTGGATGTATATAAAACCATAGCCTTTCATTAAACTTAATGAAAATATCATAAATATCTTTAAGACTATACAAGCTAGGGTAAAGTTTTTGTAGGATTGATAGAATGTAGCACAAGAATTGTGCACAACATAAATAAAAAGGACAACCTTCTGTGTTAAGGTATTTGTTGGCCAAAACAAAAAGCACGGGAGGTGTCCTTATGGACAGTATAAAACAAGTTTGGGAAAAGGTGGAAGAAAATCTTATAAAGCTACGTGAGGATTTTGCAAAAGAGCCTACCCGAATGGCAGAGTTTGAACGAGGTGTACATGCCGAATTCGGTCGACTGGAAAGAGATTTTCTCAGGCAAACATTGGAGGATAGAGATAACCAAATAAGAGGAAGTTTAAAAAGGCTTGAGA
>NZ_JNKH01000003.1:0-272073 GCF_000701985.1 Butyrivibrio sp. WCE2006
ACCCATGATCATGGAGCATCGACACCCTCGCATATAAGAATCCAGCTTAAGATGGACAGATGCGAAACCACACTGCTAGATGGTCGTCCATGCACTTAAGCAAACAGCCAGCCGGTTTGAAGCTAACTTCCATGTCAGGGGAACAGACTTTTAATTGAAGCAACCATTTCTGGTTCAACAGGAGATAATAGAACTATTACCTGATTGACACGGGGACAATTATATCATGGGCTTAACTAAGCCTATTGAACAAATATTTATTAAGTTATCAAGGTACATTTAATGTATCTAAAAATATTATACGAGGAGGTATAAGGATGAGTGGAAAAAGCAAAGATCAGAATCGGACTGGCACCCACAAGAAGAAGCATTTTCAGTGCACCGGATGCTATCAAATTTGCAAATCTTACAAGAGATAAGCTTGATGAGCTTGGTGTTGAATATGTTGACATTAAAGATATAAACGAAGAGGGACTTCTCTATGATGATGACGACCGCATAAAGATTGCGGAGAAATTCAAGAAAGAGAAGGTTGATGGACTTTTCATTCCTCATGGTAATTTCGGTACAGAGTACGAGTGCGCAAGACTTGCAAAAGAGCTGGGAGTTCCGGTTCTTCTCTGGGGACCAAGAGATGAGAGACCTGAACCTGACGGAATGAGACTTCGCGACTCACAGTGCGGACTCTTTGCGACAGGTAAGGTTCTTAGAAGATTCAGAGTTCCGTTCACTTACATGACAAACTGCAGACTTGATGATCCGGAATTTGAGAGAGGTGTTAAGGACTTCCTTGCTGTATGTAATGTGGTAAAGAAATTCAGAAGTATCAGAATTCTGCAGATCGGACCTCGTCCTTTCGATTTCTGGAGCACCATGTGTAACGAGGGAGAGCTTCTGGAAAAGTTCAATATTCAGCTTGCACCGATTCCGATTCCTGAGCTTACAGCAGAGATCAAAAAGGTAAAAGAAAAGACACCGGATAAGGTTTCTGAGGTCGTTAAATACTGTCACGAGAATATGACCTGTGATATTTCAGAGGATCTTCTTACAAATGTGGCAGCACTCAAAATAGCTATGAGAAATCTGGCAGATAAATATGGATGCAGTGCGATTGCAATCCAGTGCTGGAATGCCCTTCAGGGAGAGATTGGAATCATGCCCTGTGCAGCAAATGCACTTTTAAATGAAGAGGGACTTCCTGTAGTCTGCGAGACAGATATTCACGGTGCAATCACACAGATAATCGTCGAAGCTGCAGGCATGAATGAAAAGCGCGGACTATTTGCAGACTGGACAGTTCGTCATCCTGACAATGAAAATGGTGAGCTTCTTCAGCATTGCGGTCCATGGCCGATATCTGTTGCAAATGAAAAGCCTACAATCTGTGTTCCTGTAGCATTTGATCACAACGGTGCAGTTTCAGCTGAGGCTAAGCACGGTAAACTCACACTTGCAAGATTCGATGGAGATAACGGAGAGTACTCCATTTTGCTTGGACATGCAAAAGGCGTTGACGGTCCTTATACAAAGGGGACATACCTTTGGGTAGAGGTTGAGAATTTGAAGCGCCTTGAGGCAAAGGTTGTAGAAGGACCTTACATCCATCACTGTGTAGGAATTCATGAAGATGTAGTTCCGATCATCTACGAGGCATGCAAGTACATTGGTGTTACGCCGGATCTCTATGATCCTATCGAGGACAAGGTCAAGGCATATCTTCACGGCGAAGATGTTGAGTTTTAAAAGAAACACTTTTCCTCTGGAGTTATGAGCTTACTTCAGCAGCGGATGAGGGATAAACAGGAGGCAAAATTGAGTAATTTAAAAGCATTAGCATACAAATTAAGGAAAGATACCATAGACATAATTATGGAGGGTGGCGGCGGTCATATCGGCGGAGATATGAGCGTTATGGAGATTCTGGTTGATCTTTATTTCAAACAGATGAATATATCACCGGATAATCAGGACAGCCCCGATCGAGACTTTTTTATATTGAGTAAGGGACATTCAGTAGAAGCCTATTATGCGGTTCTTTGTGAAAAGGGATTCCTTGACTATGAAGAGGTTAAGAGTAAGTTTTCTAAATTCGGTTCACAGTATATCGGACATCCCAATAACAAGCTTCCCGGAATGGAGATGAATTCAGGCTCCCTTGGACACGGGCTTCCAGTGAGTGTAGGAATTGCGCTGGGTAACAGGATGAATGGCAAAACAAGTCGTACCTATGTGGTTATGGGAGATGGAGAGCTGGCGGAAGGTTCAGTGTGGGAAGGTTTTATGGCAGGAAATATGTATCATCTTGATAACCTCTGCGCCGTCATTGACAGAAACCGTCTTCAGATATCAGGAAGCACGGAGGATGTAATGGCTCATGAGGATCTGTTTAAGAGAGTTCAGAGCTTTGGCTGGCATGTCATAAGCGTTGATGGAAATGACCTTGATGAGCTTGATAAAGCCTTTGAAGAAGCAAAACAGACTAAAGGAAAACCAACCTGCATAATCGCTAATACCACAAAGGGCAAGGGCTCTAAGGTTATGGAAAATAAGGCATCCTGGCATCATCATGTTCCTTCATTGGAAGAATATGAGCAGATAGTAAAGGACCTTGAAGAATGCAGGAGCATGCAAGGCTAATTGATTTTGATAACGGAGGCTGATTTTTCATGAATAATATACCAAACAGAAAAGTAATATGTGATGTTTTGATGGAGCATGCAAAGGATGATCATGACATAGTTGTTCTTTGCAGCGATTCCAGAGGATCCGCGTCACTTACACCATTTTTTGAGAACTTCCCTGAGCAGGCTGTGGAGGTTGGAATTGCAGAGCAGGATCTTGTGAGCATAGCGGCAGGTCTTGCAAAGGTCGGAAAGAAACCATTTGCAGCATCTCCTGCAAGCTTTTTATCCACAAGAAGCTATGAGCAGGCTAAGGTTGACTGCGCATATTCAAATATGAATGTGAAGCTTATCGGAATAAGCGGCGGCGTTAGCTATGGAGCTCTTGGAATGAGCCATCACAGTGCTCAGGACATTGCGGCTATGGCAGCAATTCCCAATATGAGAGTTTACCTTCCATCTGACAGACATCAGACAAAATATCTTATAGAGGCTCTTCTTAAGGATGAAAAGCCTGCTTACATCAGAACAGGAAGAAATCCTGTGGAGGATACTTACGCAGAAGATAACTGTCCTTTTGAGATGGATAAGGCAACTATAGTAAATGAAGGCAGTGATGTAACAATAATTGCCTGCGGAGAGATGGTTAAGCCTTCCCTGGATGCTGCAAAGCTCCTTGAAAAGGAAGGGATAAGTGCAGAGGTTATTGATATGTACTGTGTAAAACCACTGGATACTGAGGCTATTATAAGGTCTGCGAAAAAGACAAAGGCAGTGATCACGGTAGAGGAGCATGCACCTTTTGGAGGACTTGGCTCTATGGTGGCTCAGGTTGTATCAGCAAACTGCCCTAAAAAGGTATTGGAAATTGCTCTTCCTGACGCACCTGTTATAACAGGAACTTCCAGGGAAGTGTTTGATTACTATGGAATGAATGCAGAGGGAATTGCAAAGAAAGCAAAGGAAGCACTCTCATGAGTAAATATATCATTGGAATAGATCAAAGCACTCAGGGAACAAAGGCAGTTTTGTTTGATGAGAAAGGTTCACTTTTAAAAAGAGAGGACCTGCCTCACAGACAGATAGTCGACTCCAGAGGATATGTTGAACATGACCCTGAGGAGATTTACAGAAATGTCATACAGGTTGTGAAAAATCTGGTAGAAGCATCCGGGATTGATAAAAATCAGATTGAGGGCGTCGGCATAAGCAATCAGCGAGAGACCTCAATAGCTTGGACAAGAGACGGAAAACCGTTATATAATGCTATCGTGTGGCAGTGCAAAAGAGCAGAAGATATATGTGACGATATTATGAGCAAGGGCTATGGGCAGATGATAAAGGAGAGAACAGGAATCAATCTTTCTCCATATTTTCCTGCCGGAAAGCTTTCCTGGATAATGAAGAATGTTGACGCAGCAAAAAAAGCGGCAAAGGATAAAAAGCTTTGCTGTGGTACGGTGGATGCATTTCTTGTTTACAGGCTGACAGGCGGAAGAGAGTTCAGGACAGATTATTCCAATGCCTCCAGAACCCAGCTCTTCAATATCGGTAATCTCAAATGGGACGAGCAGATATGCAAAGTATTTGAAGTTCCCATTGAAGCTCTTCCGGAAGTCACAGATTCAGATGGATATTTTGGCGAGACAGATTTTGAAGGCTTTTTGCCACATCCTGTTCCGATACGAGGTGTTCTTGGAGATTCTCACGGTGCACTTTTTGGGCAGGGGTGCTTGTCAGAAGGAATGGTAAAGGCAACTTATGGCACAGGTTCGTCAGTAATGATGAATATCGGTGATAAGCAGGTGCTTAGTTCTCACGGACTTGTAACCTCACTTGCCTGGAAAATCGGCGGAAAGGTTGATTACGTTCTTGAAGGAAATATTAACTATACAGGAGCTGTGATTACCTGGCTTAAGGATGATTTGCAACTGATAAATTCAGCGGCAGAGACAGAGGCCCTTGCAAGGGAGGCTGACCCTGAGGATCATTCATATATAGTACCTGCGTTTTCAGGTTTAGGGGCACCATACTGGGATGGGAAAGCAGAAGCTGTTATCTGCGGAATGACAAGAACTACAAAAAAGGCAGAAATTGTCAGGGACGCACTTGACTGCATCGCCTATCAGATTGCTGATATTGTAGGTGCTATGAACGATGATGTCAGTTTTTCCATTAAGGAGCTTCGCGTCGATGGCGGTCCTACAAAAAATGCATATCTTATGCAGTTCCAGACAGATATGGTAAGGGTACCGGTACTTGTTCCTCCGGCTGAAGAACTATCTGCAATGGGCGCGGCTTATGCTGCGGGAATTGCCCTTGGAATCTATGACAAAAACAAGCTGTTTTCCGGAATAAAGCGCACTGAATATAATGTAAAGATGAGTGAAAAAGAGTACGAAGGCCATTATAATGGCTGGAAAGCTGCTGTCAGAAAAGTTCTGCAGCCCTGATCTTTTACCTCTCTTAGACTGGTGGGTGCAATGGTTAAGATAGACCTGATAACCGGCTTTTTAGGATCCGGAAAAACAACTTTTATAAAAGAATATGCAAAATTCCTTTTGGAAAAGGGTGAGAAAATCTGCATTATTGAAAATGATTATGGTGCGGTAAACGTGGATATGGTTCTTTTACAGGACCTATATGGGGATAACTGTAATCTGGAAATGATTGTTGGAGGAGACGGGCAGGAAGCCCATAGAAGGCGCTTCAGGACGAAGCTTATTTCCATGGGAATGCACGGATATGACAGAGTTATAATTGAACCCTCCGGAATCTATGACGTGGATGAGTTTTTTGATGTGCTCTATGATGAGCCTTTGGACAGATGGTATGAGATAGGGAATGTAATCTCGATCGTCGATGCCAATACCGTGACAGATCTGACGGATATATCCCGTTATATTTTTATGACTGAAGCTGCATGTGCAGGAAAACTGGTACTGAGTAAGCTGCATGATGATGTCAGAGAGTCTGACATAGAAGGTATCGTTAAGAGAATAAATGACATAATGGCTGAGTTTACAACCGGAATCAGTTTCAGTCAGGGAGATGTGATTGCCAGGCCTTTTAATGAGCTTGATGCCGGGGACTTTGAGGGAATCATGGGCTGCGGTTACAGGCATGCTTCCTATGTGAAACTTCCTCTTGAGGACAGGCAGTTTACGCCATTATTTTACTTTGACGTTGAGATATCTGAAGAAGAACTCATTAAAAAGGCAGAAGCACTATTTACTGATGAAAAAGCCGGTCATATCATAAGAATTAAGGGCTTTGTCAAGACCGGCAAGGATGCTCAGGTACAGCTAAATGCCACTGAGAAAAAGACGGAGGTAAAGCCTGTCACAAGTAGCAGAAATGTACTGATAATCATTGGAGAAAACCTTAACAAAGAGTATATAAATGAAATATGGAAGGATTACTGCTCGGTGGTATCCTTGTGATATTCAGGTATAAGGACAAGCCAAATCCTTACAATTAAAACAAAATTTTGAGCCTTTGCTAATCTTAAGAAATCTTAAGATTACGCAAAGGTTTTTTTTATGTGCGGGTTTTATACTTCATTCAACAGACTCTTGAAAGGTGACAAACTTATGAAGATCAAAGAATTTTTAAGTGGAAAAAGAACCAAAGTATTAGTGATAACTTCAATTGTTCTTATTGTTTCAGTGACAGTCGGAACAATTAATTACACAAGGATTACTCATGCCAGTGCAGCTGCAGATGAATCTGTAAGTATGATCGAGACAGCAGAGGTTACACGGCAGGATTTAAAGAAAACAATAAGCCTTAACGGAACGATAACAGCTCTCGACAGTCAGAGCGTTGCAAGTGAACTTACAGGAGTGAAGATTAATTCATTAAAAGTAAGAGTAGGTGACAGGGTTAAAAAGGGCGATGTCATAGCGGTGCTTGATACTACAAGTATAGAAAAGTCCCTTGCACAGGCAAAGGAGGCACTTGAAATAGCAAAGAAAAAGGACTCACTTGAGCTTGCAACTGCACAGAGAAATTATGATGCTGCTGTTGAGACAGCCAGAATTCAGATCGAGCGTGCTGAAAGGGATGCACAAAAAGCTGACAAAGCTTATAACGATGCTATTGCTGCTTCAGATGCTGCAAATGCTGAAAACAGTAGTGCGGAAAGCTCTGTTAACGATATGACAGCCGCTGCAAGCGGAGCAAAGGATGCAGCAGGAAATGCCGCAGCTGAAGTGACAAGAAGTGATGACAAGTATTCAAAGGCCCAGGAAGCCTACGAGACTGCCAATAAAGACGTTGGTGCACTTGCTGATTCCATAAGCACCTTAAAGACAGATTATGAAGCTTTTACCAAAGGCGATTTCACAACGGCTTCAGACAGATTCAGTAAAGCGGGCGATGATCTTACAGCAGCCAATAATGCACTTAAGGATGCTGAGAGTAAAAAGACCGAGCTTGATTCAAATCCTGATGCAAACCCTCAGGATGTGGAAAATGCCCAGGGAGTTCTTGATAAGGCAAGGACAGATGCAGCAACTGCCCAGGGTGTTTATGATGAAGCAAAACAGAATTATGAGAATGCAAAGACTAAGCTTGAAGGTATTCAGAGTGCAATCAGCACAGCAGAGGGGCAGTACGAAGCTGCTGTAAAAGCAAGGGATAAAAAAGAAAAGAAAATGACCAAAGCTCAGGGGGAAAATGAGAGGGCGAAAAAAGACCTTGAGGAAAAGCAGAGTGCTCTGGAGGATGCCCAGACAAATCTTGCGGAGGCTAAGACAAAACAGGCAGAAAAGGAAGCGGATGCCAAGTCAGCAAAAGAGTCAATTCAGAGTGCCAAAGACAATGCAGAGAAAGCAAAGGAAGAAGAGGAAGATCAGAAGAGAGAAAACGGAAAAACTGTTGCGGACTCAAAAGACAGCTTTTCAGAGACACAGCTCAGTCAGGGCAGCAGTACGATACAGGCTCAGCAGGAGGTTGACAAGTACGAGCAGGAGCTGGAAAAAGCTACGATTGTCGCTCCCTGTGACGGACTGGTTACATCCGTAGGTGTAAAAGAGGGCGGTATCTATGATAACGGAAATGAAATTGCGCTGATCCAGAATGACAGTGGCTATAAAGTTACTGCAACAGTTGATCAGTATGATATCTGTGATATCAAAGAGGGTATGAAAGTTACGATAAAGACAGATTCTGTTGATAATGAGATGAATGGAACACTTTCATTTGTTTCTCCGATACCGCAGGGGGCAGCATCCCAGAATAGTCAGGAACAGAGCTCTTCCAGCACCTCCAGTGATTATCCTATCGAGGTTTCCATAGATGGCGGAATGGAAGACAGACTCAGAATAGGAATGACTGCCAAAATAACCATACTTCAGCAGGAAGCTGATAATGTTCTTACTGTTCCCGATAGCTGCGTTCAGACAGCAGAGGATGGAAGCCTGTATGTTGAAAGAGCAGATCTTGATGGAAATGGAAATGCAGTTGCAACAGGTGAACATATCACAGTAAGTTATGGCATAAAAACCGATTATTATGTGGAAGTAAAGGGTGATGGATTAGAGGAAGGAATGAACCTTGTTGTTCCATCCTACGATGAATTTATGAGTACTGATATAACCGGCGGGGTGGAAGGATGACAGATATAGTGACTTCAAATATCATGATTGATGCGAAGGGGATTGTAAAAAGCTTTAATATCGGAAGCGAAAATGAATTAGAGATACTTCATGGCATAGATATATGCGTAAAGAAGGGCGAATTTGTTTCGATAGTAGGTACTTCCGGCTCAGGTAAATCCACGCTGATGAATATCATAGGGCTTTTGGATAAGCCAACGGGCGGTTCATATCTTCTTGACGGTGTGGATGTATGTAAAGCAGGGGATACTGAGCTTTCCCATATCCGAAATAGAAAGATAGGGTTTGTTTTTCAGACCTACAATCTTATTGCCAGAACCAGTGCACTTAAAAATGTTGAACTTCCGATGCTCTACGGAGGTGTGAGGGCAAGGGAGAGAAAAGAGAGGGCAATGGAACTTTTGGAACTTGTCGAGATGAAGGAGAGAATGAATCACACTCCTGATGAATTATCCGGTGGACAAAAGCAGAGAGTTGCAATTGCAAGAGCTCTCGTAAACAGACCTTCAATAATTCTGGCAGATGAGCCCACAGGAGCTCTTGATTCTGCAACCGGAAGGAAAATCATGGACATTTTTCATAAGCTTCATGAGGAGCAGGGAATCACCATTGTTTTCATAACCCATTCACCGGAGCTTGCGCAGGAGACTGAGAGAATACTTACGCTTAAGGATGGCAGGATAGTAGATGAGAGGATGGGAATAAGATATGCTTCTTGAAAATGTAAAGCTTGCGCTTACGGGACTTCTGGCAAACAAAATGAGGACATTCCTTACTATGCTTGGAATTATAATAGGAATTGCTTCTGTAATCGCCATTATGACAGTCGGGGACGCAATGAATAAATCTGTCATGGGGCAGATGGGAGATATGGGCGTAAATAATATCAGCGCTTATGTAATGCAGAAGATGACTGAGGATTTCGATTACTCAGAGGATGCTTATATCCGCGAGATGAAGGATAAGGACTACTTTTCGGAGGATATGATTAATGATCTTTCGGAACATTTTTCAGACAGAATAGAGGGAATAGCACTTAAGAAAAGTGCAGGGGAAATCAAAGCTGAGGACGGTAAAAAATACGCAAACATTACTTTGGAAGGAGTTAACGCAGCAGCCATTAAACAATCAAAGATAAAGCTTATAGCCGGAAGAAGCTTTTCACAAAATGAGCAGCAGGAAGCAAGGAAAGTAATAATAGTATCAGACAGATATGTTAATAACATGCTTCAAGGCGATGCCAAAGCAGCCCTGGGGAAGGCTGTAGAGGTGGTTATAGACAACAAATATTATGACTATACGATAGTCGGAGTCTATGAATATTCGGAGAGCAGCGTCGGAGGTATGAGTGCAGGTAAAAATCAAAAGGATATAAGGACTTTTGCATATCTTCCGCTTCAGACCGCACTTATACAAATGAGAGAAAAGCAGCTCTATGATGAGATGGAAGTTGTTGCAAAAACAGGCGCAGATCAGGGAGCACTTGCACTGGATATCCAACAATATCTGAACAATAAGTATTACAAGGACAATGATACCTATGAGGCATATGCCTACAGCATGAAGGAAGAAATAAAATCGATGGAATCCATGCTGAATACACAGACTTATGCTTTTGCGGCAATTGGTGCCATATCTCTTTTGGTAGGAGGAATTGGTGTGATGAATATAATGATAGTGTCTATCACGGAGAGAACCAGAGAAATCGGCACCAGAAAAGCCCTTGGAGCAACCAACGGATATATCAGACTGCAGTTTATTACAGAGGCAGTTGTGGTGTGTTTTATCGGAGGAATTTTGGGCGTAATCGTTGGTCAGATTTTTGGAATAATGGCCTCCAAAATGATGGGGTATAGCGGTAGTGCTTCAATTGGCGGTATAATATTCTGTGTACTGTTTTCTATGGCATTTGGAGTATTTTTCGGATACTATCCTGCCAACAAGGCTGCAAAGCTGAATCCTATCGAGGCACTCAGATATGAATGATAAAAAGTACAAAATACTTATAGCCGAGGATGATGTTGATATCATAGATCTTCTAAGGCTTTATCTTGAAAATGCAAATTATGAAGTGATATCTGCAGAGGATGGAGAGGCGGCACTTAAAGCTGTTGAGGCTGAGAGTCCCGACCTTTTTATCTGCGATATTATGATGCCTAAGTTAAATGGTTATGAAGTAATAAGAACTATCAGAGAGAGGCAGAACAGCATTCCGGTTCTTGTTCTTTCTGCCAAAAATCAGGACAGTGACAAGATTCTTGGCCTCGACATTGGCGCTGATGACTATATGGTAAAGCCTTTTAATCCGCTTGAAATCGTTGCCAAGACAAAGGCTATGCTTAGACGTTTCTATAAATTCGGAAGCAGCCTTCCAAAGAACAATGACATCACGGTTGTGGGCGAGCTTTCCCTGGATGTGCCAAGGGCGAAATTCACAAAGAACGGAGTTGAGATTCTTCTTACTCCCACAGAGTTTAGAATCATGACTCTTCTTATGAATAATCCCGGAAGAGTTTTTACCAAGGTGCAGATCTACGAGTACATCAACGGCGAGTACTATGAAAATGATGACAATGCTCTTATGGTACATATGAGTAATCTCAGAGACAAAATAGAGGATGACAGCAAAAATCCCAAATATATTAAAACGGTGCGTGGGCTTGGTTATAAAATGGAGCGGGGCTGAAAATGAAATTATTTTTTTCTTCGATGAGGCGTGAAAAAGGTACGCTTTATTCACTTGTTACCAGGTATTATATTTTCTTTGCAGCAGCAGTTCTGCTGCTCGCTTTCATTGTGGTAAGACTGACTGATGAATCATTGGAAATGGCAAACATTACCATTGATGTAGACAAGATAATAAACAACAAAGAAGCGCTAAAGAGCGAAAAGTATGACAGACTAAGCACCGGAGGAATGCCTGGTAAAGGCAGCTATTTTGAAGTACTTGATGAAGCTGCAAAGGTCATTTACTCAAGCGATAAATCAAAGAGTAATGAATATAGTCCTGAGGTGCTTCAGTTTATTCCGGATGTATCAGGAAATACTTACTATTATCTTGACTCTGTTATTGGAGATGATGGGAAAAACAGGGGATATATCCTAAACAAATATATGACTGTGACTTCAGATGAGGATGAACAGTTTGGGCTTGGAGGAATAGCTGTTTTTGATGAAGACAGGAATGTTATTTTTCAGAATGAGGGAATAAACATTAAGCATATTTCAGACTCTGAATATAAGATATTGTTCGAGAATGATGAAGATACATATCTTCAGAAATTTGAGTTTACTACAGGTAGCGGTGATGTGAGAACTATGCTGATCCATCAGGATTTCAGCAGTTCTTCTGCAAACAATGCGTACAGGAAAATCTATATGACCGCAATTCTATCCTTCCTGTTTATCCTTTCTATTTTTGTGGTGTTCTTTGTTCTAAATACTGCATTTGCAGTGAGAAAGCCCATAAAAATGCTGCAGAATGCCATGGATGATTTTGGCAGTGGAAATAAGGATGTTGCGATAACCTACTCAGGACCCAAGGAATTTGTACAGATAATGGATTCCTTTAATGAAATGGCAGGGAAACTTGCCACAGCGGAGAGGGAGAAAGAAAAGCTTGAGGAAGAAAGGCAGAAGATTCTTGCTGATATTTCCCATGATTTAAAGACTCCTGTAACAGTAATTCAGGGATATGCCAGAGCAGTAGCAGACGGGCTTGTTCCGGAATCTGAAGTAAATAAGTATCTTGAGACCATCAGCCGAAAATCAGATAACCTTGCTGAACTTATAAATTCTTTTTATGAATATTCAAAACTTGAGCATCCTCAGTTTAGGATCTACAAAAAAGAATGTGATATCTGCGAGTATTTCAGAGAATATCTCGCTATTAAATATAGTGAGCTGGACTTATCAGGATATGAGATGGAGATCAACATACCTGAAAAGGTGATTAAAAAGAGCATTGATGAAGCACAGCTTAAACGGGTATTTGAAAATATCATCTCTAATTCTGTAAAGTCCAACCCAAAAGGCACCGTGATCTATGCAGGAATGGAAGTGCTTGAGGGTAAGACTGATATAGATAATAAAGTCTATAGAAATGATAATGTCAGCAAAACAGCTGGCAGTGAAAGAGGTAGTAAAAATGATAGAATGGCCCAAAACTATGATGACAGAAGTCCCAAGGTAGTTATTTATCTTGGAGATAATGGGGTAGGAGTCCCGGCTGCTATCAGGGATGATGTTTTTAAACCCTTTATAGTCGGAGATGACGCCAGAACCAGCGGGAAAGGAACAGGCCTTGGCCTTGCCATAGCAAAGCAGATCATTGAAGCCCACGGCGGAACAATAAGACTTATGGATGAAAATGAATCAGATTATTCAACAATGTTTGAAATAATATTGTGATGATGGTGGCAAAAGGTCATATATAGACAAAGTTTGCAATTTTTACATGGATTATTGCTTATGACATTTTAAATAATGTAAAATAAAACTCTGGGCTTGCTTATAGCTCAGAGTTTTTTAGTACAAATAACGAGGGGAATTAATATATTTGGAGGTAATGAAGTTAATGAAAGCAAAATTTTCATCATATCTGGAAAAGCTTGCACCAAGCCTCAAACAGCTGATTGATGCACTTTCTTCAGATTATGATTATGTAAGCGTTCTTGCAAGTGATTCCAAGGGCTTCTCTATCCAGGCATCACAAAAGAGCAAGGCGATAACAGGTGAAAACATGACAACAGAAAGAGGTTGTGTTGTCAGAGTTTATAAGGATGGACTTTACAGTGAGTATTCTTTTAATAAGCCTGATGTGGATGTGCAGGCCATGGCAGCTAAGCTTAAGACAATTCTCGATGATCAGATAGAAATCCTGAAGAGGACAGGTACAGAAATTTTTGATACTGCAAAGCTTGAGGATGAGCCGATTGAAGTCTTCACAGAGATGGAGACAGATGTGATGCCAGAGGATGTTGATCTTGGCGCTCTTATGAAAAAGCTTCAAAGCTACAGTGATAAGGCGGTTTCTCTTAAGGAGTTTATGATCGACGCTCCGGTTTCTGCAAAGTCTACTCATGTTTGTAAGCTTTTCCTTACAAAGAACAGAGATATGCGTCAGAGTTATGTGTATACTGAAGGATCTGTTCTTGCAATTGGTATGAAGAACGGAAGAAATACCATGACAGTTGAGGGCGTATCTGGAAGAACAGGCGCAGGCATACTTGACGGCCTTGAAGAAAAGGTTGAGATTGCAGTAAATGCAGTGGGAGATATGCTCAGTGCTTCTCCTGTTGTTCCCGGGGAATATGAGATTATTACAAGCCCCGAAGTTACAGGACTTATTGCCCATGAAGCCTTTGGCCACGGCGTTGAGATGGATATGTTTGTAAAGAAAAGAGCACTTGGAGCAGAGTATATCGACAAGCGCGTAGGTTCAGATCTTGTATCTATGCATGAAGGTGCAAACTGTGTTGTTGATGTTGCAAGCTATGCCTTTGATGATGAGGGTACTCTTGCCGGTGATGTGACAGAAATAGATCACGGAATTCTTAAGACAGGAGTCTGTGATGCTCTTGCGGCTCTTAGACTTGGAACCAAGCCCACCGGTAATGGAAAGAGAGAAAACTTCGAACACAAGGTTTATACAAGAATGACCAATACCATGTTTGATAGCGGAAGTGATTCCAAGGATGACATGATTGCGTCTGTTAAAAAGGGATATTATCTCGAGGGTATGTTCTCCGGCATGGAGGATCCCAAGCACTGGGGAATCCAGTGTATTGTGGCAAGAGGCCGCGAAATCATAGATGGTAAATTTACAGGAAAAGTAGTGGCACCTGTTGTAATGACCGGTTATGTGCCGGATCTTTTAGGATCAGTTTCCATGGTCAGCACCGACCGTGAATCCTTTGGTAATGGTGGCTGCGGTAAGGGACATAAGGAATGGGTCAAAGTATCTGATGGCGGCCCGTACCTTAAGGCAGTAGCAAGACTTGGATGATTTCACTGATTATAAGGCATATACGAAAGGAAACAAGATGACCGATAAAATTATAGAAATACTCAAGGCATCTTCTGCAGATGGCTTTGAGATTACAGATACAGTAACTCTTGGTTACGAATTTTACTTTATAAAGCATAAGCTTGATCAGAACAGAGTAAGAGACGTTGAACATATAAATGTTAAAGTTTATAAGAAGCTTGATGACGGGAAAATGCTTGGAAGTGCGTCTGGCGAGATATATCCTACACTTTCAGAGGAAGAGATAAAAGATGAGATAGATAAACTCATAGGACGTGCGGAGAACGTAAAGAATCCCTTTTATGAGTTAAATAAACCCGGTGATTTTGAGGCTTCAAAGGAAAGCAATGTTGATGTTTCAAAGATAGCAGAGAACTTTGTTGCTGCAATGAAAGAGCTTCCGGAGACTGACACAGAATACATAAACTCCTATGAGATTTTTGCTGAAAAAAACAAGAGAAGATTTGTCAACTCTGAGGGAATAGATATCACTTTTGAATATCCCTCATCAATGGTTGAAGTCGTTGTCAATGCGAAAGACAATGACCATGAGATAGAGCTCTACAGAATGTACAAGGCAGGAACCTGTGACAAGGAAAACTTAAAGAAGGATATCTCAGAGGTTCTTAAGTACGGAAAGGATAAGCTTATAGCAAAGCCTACACCGAAGCTTTCCAAAGCAGCAGTTGTATTTCCTACAAGTGATGCAGTTCAGATTTACAGCTGGTTTGTAGAAAAGTGTAATGCAGGATTTATCTACAGCAAGTATTCCGATTGGGAAATTGGCAAGGATGTTGCTCCTAAAGCGAAAGGTGACAAGGTTACACTTAAATCAGTGAGAAATCTTCCAAACTCATCCAGGAACTTTGATGTGGACGAAGAAGGTGCAGCTATTTACGACATGACAGTTCTTGAAAACAATGTGCCTCAGACTTTCTTTGGTGGCAGGAGATTCAGATATTATCTGAATATTAAGGATTCTTATCTTGCATACAATTTTGATGTTACAGGCGGAAGCAAGACAGCAGAGGAAATCAGAAGCGGTAAGTATCTCGAAATAGTGGAGTTTTCTGATTTTGAGGTGGACTCTATTTCTGGTGATATTGCAGGTGAAATCAGACTTGGCTATTACCATGACGGAGATAAGGTGACACCTGTAAGTGGTGGCTCCATCTCAGGATGCATGGAAAACTTTATTAATGAAATGTATATGTCAAAAGAGAAAAGACAGTACGATAATTTCAATATTCCGGCTCTCACAAGACTTGAAAATGTTATCGTTACCGGAGTTGAGTAAATAAATGACTTCCTGCGGGCAAAGTAGAAGTGCCCGCAGGAAGAAATTATCAATATTTATACAGTTCGGCAATGTATGCCTTAGGTATATCACCGAATTTCAAAGTCATCTTTTCATCGCCATTTAGAATGCGTCCGGGTTTCCATTCTCCGTTAATGAATTCACCTTCTTCAAGTTTTAAATAATCTGCCTTTTTATCCTCACCTGGCTTTGCTCTGAACTTAAGGGAGCACTCTGCCCCGACAATTATGAACTTATTGGGAGAGAGCTCGAATATGGATACATTTCCAAGAGGATGAGTTGCCATTCTCGGAGAATATGAGATTGCTACATCATAGCTTTCAAAACCGGCAAATACTCCAAAGTCATTTTCACCATGCCTTACAAAGGATTTAAGATGCTCTGTTCCTCTGTATTTAAGATATATTGGCTCCATGTTTTTGATAAGTCCGTAAGCAGCACTGAGTTTTTCCTTACTTCCCGTGATATCAAAGGCTGACGGATCGATATTGAGTGCAATCATCACTTCCATCGGCGGCTTGTCCACTACAGACGGATCAAGCGAAAGCTCCTCAATTCCAAAGGGTGAAAAGCATATTGCATTTTTACCAAAGAAGGAATACAGGCAATATGATGAAGCCACAGCATCCTTGCGGATTTCCGGAATAAACAGGGGATTCTCATCATATGTATATTCATCAATTACATCAGCACAATATGGCACATAAATATCAGGCGCCAGAGCAAAAAGGCTTTTTGCAATTTCCTTCCATATCTTATGAACGCCTCTTACAGGGCCGCCGGTGGGGTAGGAGCCTCTATACCAGGGGTATTGCTTAAGCCAGGCATTTACATAGCATGGAAGATCATATTCCTTTTTACCTGTACTTGCGATTTCCTCCACAGCTTTTGCATAGTAATAAGCCATGAAATATTCTTCTGCATCATCACCAAAAGCTTCCTTCCAGCTTCCTTTGGCATCGTAGATTTTTTCAACAACCTCAGGTATTTTACTGTCAAATGCATCGTTTGCAATCTTGCAATAATCCCTTTCACTGCCGAGTACTCCTATTTCATTTTCAACCTGCATAACGATGACAGTAGACTCTTTTTCATCATATTCTCTGATATGCTTCATGATATTTGAAAAAGCGCTCTTATCCTTTTCAACGGCCTCCCGGCAAAGGGGGGATATGATATTTAGCTTTTCTCCGTTTACCTTTTCTACATGAAAATACTTTTCCTGATCCTTTTTCATCCAGCCCGGAACATACATGGATTCACTGTTTTTCCAAAGTCCAAACCACAGAAAAATCAGCTTCATATCTTCCTTGCGAGCTTTATCAATTATACTGTCAATAAGTGTGAAATCATATTTGCCTTCCTCTTCCTCGATTTGTTCCCAGTAAAGCGGCACTATTACTGAGTTCATGTTGAGTCCGCTTAGCCTTTCCCACACTTCTTTTTCCATGAAATCCATGTTGGATGCGCTGGAGTTGTGAATTTCACCGCTCCTGCAAAAGAACGGTTTATCGTTTACAAAAAGTGTATATATTCCTTTTTCATCCTTCTTTACAACTGGTGTACTCATTCTGTTTCCCTTCCTTGTATAAAAATAATTCTGCTGTCACAGCTTTATCGACGCTTTGCTTTATGGATATTCTATTATTGACCGGTTGTCTGTCTCAATATTAAAATAGTGTTATGAATATAAATATTTTAATGTAATCTATAGAGGTAATTATGATTGAGTCATTTGAAATTATCCCGGGTGAGAGAAAAATGCTTCCGCTTATACTAAGAATGATAGGTATAAATCACCACCAGGAGCCTATAAACAGGCCAAGAGGACTTCCTGTTTATCAGTGGTTTTACTGCTCAGAGGGAATCGGAGAACTAATAATAAATGATGAAAAAAGGATAATAGAGGAGGATACCGGATTTTTTATAAATGCAAATGAAGGTCACAGCTATAAAGGACTCTCTGATAATTTCACTCTTCATTTTATTGGATTTGAAGGGCCGATCTGCAGCGTCCTGTTACAGACACTTGGACTTGTAAAATCGGGAACCTATCATCTGCGTTCCCCTGAGGAATTTTGCAAAAAACTGGAAAGTCTTTATCGGATGACAAAACGTGATATACCTGACAAAAAGTATATGTTTTCAGAGATTCTTTACAGTATTCTGGTTCAGCTATCCTTAAATATTTCCATGATAAATGATTTTACCAAAGTTGTTGATTCCCCTCTTGTTAAAGAAATAATGCTGGAGTTGGAAAACCACTATCAGGAGAATATTTCTATCACTGATATCAGTGGAAAACTTGGGAAAACACCTGAATATATCTGTACAATTTTTAAGCACCATATGAATTCTACTATCATTGCTGAACTTACAAAAATCCGAATGATGCACGCACAACATCTGCTTATTGATAATCCTGAGAAAAAGGCCTCAGAAATCGGAGAATTGTGCGGCTTTCAGAGCCCCAGCTATTTTGGCATGGTGTTTAAGAAAATGATGGGAATGACTCCAAATGAATTCAGAATGAGTAAATTAAAGAATTGATGGAACTTTTTTGATAGATGGTTGGTGATTTATAAGCATAGTATCTAAAAAAACACCCTACTTTTTTGACATCTTAGTAAATATGACTAAATTGTATTGACTTAACCACAATATATATCCATAATGTATTACAGAACAACTAATTTCGATAAATTCATATACAAATTTCACAAAAAGCAATACAAGTTGAATACATTTAAATTTAGATCAAGGAAAAACTCAATGCTAATGGGTTAACGTTAACACTGAATAAATATTCAATCAGATCATGTTTTTATGATTATATCTGAGAATATTGCTTTTTGACGAAAAGCAGGAAGATGCTTTTGATAAGACGAAGGCTGATCCTATATGGACAGAGAATTTATCGACAATATTTTTCTAAGGAGGGTGAATATGAAAAAGAAGGTTTTAGCAACCTTGCTGGCTACGGTTATGACAGTCAGCATGACAGCATGTGGAGGGTCAGGAAGCTCTTCAGGCGGAACTGCTCCGGAGAGTACAGATTCCGGCAAAACTGAGACGACCACAGAGGATTCTTCCAAAGATACTGCATCAGAAGAAACAGCAGCAGATACTATAGAAGAGAGCAGCGAGCCTGCAGCATCAGGTGAAGGAATTCAGGCTATCTGGAAGTCAGCAGATTCCGAGGCAGATGATGCGGTTCCCGGAGAGAATGATGACAGAGCATTCAAGAAGTTTGATCATGTAGTAGAAGTTCATTACGGCTATCAGGTTAATCCTGTAGATACCACACTTCCTGAGGGTGATGCGGTTGATAATAACCAGTACACAAGATATCTTCTTGATAACTACAACATTAAGATGGTTTGTGACTGGACAGCAGGTAATAATGCAGATTTCCAGCAGAAGGTTTCTCTTGCTATCGCATCTGATTCACTTCCGGATGCAGTTATAGCTCCTAACCGTAATTATCTTGTTCAGGCTGCAAGAGCAGACGAGCTTGCTGATTTGGGTTCAGTATTTAATGATTATGCTTCCAAACAGGTTAAGCAGATTGTAGAGACAACAGGCACGAGAGCATTTGAAAATGCTACGGTTGACGGAACATTCTGTGCACTTCCAAATATCACTGTTGATACAGATGGTGTTTATATTTACTTTATCCGTCAGGACTGGCTTGATAAGCTTGGTCTTGAGGCACCTAAGACAGTAGAAGAGCTTGGCGAAGCAGCTAAGAAATTTAAGGAAGAAGGACTTTCTCCTGATTATTCAATCGCAGGCATAGATGCAGGCGGACGTACATATTCAAACTTCCTTAATTCTTCAAATAACGGATATGGCTTTGATGCCCTTTATCAGGCATTTGATGCAACACCCGGATATTTCCTAAGAAATGATGCAGGTGAGCTTTATTGGGGAACAACAACTGATGAGATGAAGGAAGCTCTTACAACACTTCATGACTGGTATGAGCAGGGCCTTATCAATCCTGAGGTTGGTATCACTACAAACGGCGATAATGCAAACGGTGTTAAGAACGGTACCTGCGGTATCTTCATGGGACCCTGGTGGTCACTTGGATACGGCAATGGCGATTCCTTCAGAAATGATCCTAATGCTGACTGGCAGGCTTATCCTCTTTACAACAATAAGGGTGAGTGGAACATTCACATGAAGGATATCGGAACCACATACACAATGGTAAATAAGAATGCTTCTGATGATGTTAAGCAGGCTGTTATCATTGCTAACAACGTACTTGTAAGAGATGAGTCAATATTTGATACATCCGTGGCTATTGACTGGTATCCGCTTAGAAATACCATGGCAGCAGCAGATGAGTGCGAATATGAATATGAAGCTTTGATGAGTATTCTTAAAGGTGAGACTTCTGTTGAAGATTATCAGCAGGGCGGCTCAAAGTTCAATGGACTTTACAAGAATCTTGCAAATGATGCTGCTACACTTTCAGAGGTTATATCCCCTGATTACGATCCCAACAATGAGCTTCATGTAACAGATATGGATGTTATGACAAACAACGGCCAGTTCAATCGTTTCTATGCTATTTTCATAGGCGACCGTCCATATGCTACCGTTACACCTGACAAGAAGATCTATTCAGAACTTTATTACACAATCGATGGTATGGATACATACTGGACAACAGTATCTGATCTTGAGGATGCAGAAATCCTTAAGTTCATCACAGGTGCAAGAAGTCTTGATGAGTGGGATCAGTTCTGCTCAGACTGGCATGTTCAGGGTGGTGATCAGATTCTTGAGTTGGTTGATGAGTTTTTGAAATAATCCAGAATGCTTAATTAACCATTACTAAAGTTAGTCCGAGGCATTCCGGCAAAGAATTGCCGGGATGCCTTTTTAATACGAGGAAATTCCTTCGGATTTCCTATTGAATAAAAAGCGCTCCGCTATGGGGATGCGCATTAGAGCGCATAGCACTTGACGAGATTGTAATTACATAAAGGGGGTAATTGATTTGGCAGAAAAGAAATCTTCAGCAAAAGGAAGGACGCGCAGCAACGGTATAGCATACTGGATAATGGTAATTCCGGGATATATATGGTTGTTTATGTTTTCCATAGTACCTATGGTGGGTATCATAATGGCGTTTCAGGACTATAACCCCAGCAAGGGCTGGTTTGGATCAAAATGGGTAGGATTTAAATGGTTCGAATACCTGCTGGTTATACCTGATGCAAAGAGGGCGCTGGCGAACACTCTTATCATCGCTATATCTAAGGTGGTACTCAATATCGTGATACCCCTTATATTTGCACTTCTCTTAAATGAGATAAGGAATATGAAATTCAAGAAAACCGTGCAGACGATAGTTTACCTGCCTCATTTCATCTCATGGGTTATTCTGGCAAATATTGTCACAAATATGCTTGGTTCCAGCGGTATTTTGAATCTGATAATAAAGACCTTCGGAGGTGAACCCATACTTTTGATGACAATGCCTAAGACCTTCAGGCAGCTTCTTATCGGAACCGATGTATGGAAGGAATTCGGATATAACGCTGTTATTTACCTTGCAGCTCTCACAGGAATAGATCCTACATTATATGAAGCTGCAGCAATAGACGGATCCAGTAAATGGCAGTCTGTATGGCACATCACTATTCCCGGTCTGATCCCGACAATAGTACTTCTTACTACTCTTGCAATGGGTAATGTTTTAAATGCAGGTTTTGATCAGGTATTTAATATGTACAACTCACTGGTTATGGAAACCGGTGATATTCTCGATACTTATGTTTACAGAATAGGTATCACCAACATGCAGTTCTCACTTGCAACTGCAGCAGGTCTGTTTAAATCTGTTGTAAGCTTTATTTTGGTTGTGACATCTTATGTTCTGGCAAATAAGTATGCCGATTACAATATCTTCTAAGGGGGTTGCTGAATATGAATATGATCGAAAGTAAATCTCTGGGAAGTAAGATTTTCAAAATTTTTAATTACACATTGCTTACAATACTTGCCTTTAGTTGCCTGTATCCTTTGTGGTACACATTATGTGTATCTTTGTCGAACAAACTGGCAGCAGAGGGAGGTCTTGTTACTTTTTATCCTATAGGACTGACTGCAGCGACCTATAAGCTTATCATGAATGACGGTGCCTTCTGGAATTCCTTCAGAATTTCCATTATAAGAGTTGTTCTTGGTACGATATGGTCGATGGTTGCCATGATCATGATGGCGTACCCGCTTTCAAAGTCAAACAAGGTGTGGAAACCTAGAGGAATCCTTATGTGGATTCTGGTGTTCTGCATGCTTTTTAACGGTGGTACAATTCCGTGGTTTATTACAGTGAAAAATTATGGTCTTATTGATACTATGGCTGCACTGGTATTTGCAGGTTCAGTGCCGGTTTTCAATGTGCTCCTTCTGATGAATTTCTTCAGAAATCTTCCTTCAGATCTTGAGGAGGCAGCAGCAATTGATGGCGCAGGTCCCTGGCGTATACTCTGGCAGATCATCGTGCCTTGTTCAAAGCCTATAATCGCAACTGTAGTGCTCTTTGTTTCAGTAGGATACTGGAACGAGTATTTCCAGGGATTGGTTTTGATGAATAAGGAAACGAATTATCCGCTGCAGACATACATAAGACAGATATCCGTTCAGATACCTGTTGGAGTAACTCTTACAGCAGAGCAGTATCAGCAGTTGTCTCAGAATTCAAACAAATCATTGGAGGCTGCAAAGGTATTCATATCTATGGTGCCTATGCTTATAGTTTATCCTTTCCTGCAGAAATACTTTGTTACAGGTATCACAATAGGTGCAGTAAAGGGCTGATATGAAGGATTATTCTTAGGGAAGGGAATGACAAAATGAAATTTATAGATGGAAACTGGCTCATGGCCGACGGTATAAAGCCGGGATATGGTTTTAATATATTTGATTATGATATGACAGAGGACTCACTTACATTCTATCTGGCTGAAAGACCGGGTATGGACAGGCATACGGCGGTATCCTTACCATATGATACTGAGACGATCACTTCACCCATGGAAGGAGTTATAAAAGTAAATCTTGTCCACTTTGCCGGACAGGCTGGAAAAGTGCCTGCATTTAACATCAATGAGCAGCCGGTGAAGCCGAAAGTCAGCTATGAAAATAATGAGTTTTCCTTTAAGACAGGCGGCCTTGAAATGAAGGCTGCCCGCACGGAACCATTTGATATCCTCTTTTATGGGGACGGGAAGCTTTTGACTTCCTCAGGAACGAGATCCATGGCACATATGGAGGATGTAAAAAATGGTAAGACCTACATGACAGATGAACTAAGACTTAATGTAGGTGATATGGTTTATGGACTTGGAGAGCATTTCACGAATTTTGTTAAGAATGGTCAGAGTGTTGATATTTGGAATGAGGATGGCGGGTCAGGTACATGGCAGGCCTATAAGAATATTCCTTTTTATATCACAAGTTCGGGTTATGGCGTATTTATAAACACTCCCGGCAGAGTATCCCTTGAGATAGAGTCACAGAGAAACTTTAAAGTAGCGCTGTCTGTTCCCGGAGAGGAACTGGAGTATTTCATAATATATGGAGGAACTCCAAAGGGGGTTATTGAAAAGTATACAGCTCTCACCGGAAGACCGCCCATGGTTCCCGCATGGACAATGGGATTGTGGCTTTCAACATCATTTACGACAGAATATGACGAAGAGACTGTTACCAGCTTTATTCAGGGAATGGCAGATAGAAAGATTCCTTTGAGAGTATTCCACTTTGACTGTTTTTGGATGAGAGAAAACGAGTGGTGTAATTTCAAGTGGGATGAGAGATTTTTCCCTAATCCTCCTGAGATGTTAAAGAGACTAAAGAGCAGGGGAGTCAACATCTGTGTATGGATAAATTCCTACATAGGTCAGAAATCCTATCTTTTCAAAGAAGGAAAAGAGAACGGGTATCTGTTAAAACGTCCTGACGGAACGGTCTGGCAAAATGATGACTGGCAAGCAGGAAAAGCCATAGTGGATTTCACTAACCCTGATGCAGTTAAGTGGTACAAGGAAAAGCTTCGTGAGCTTCTCAAAATGGGCGTTGATGCATTCAAGACTGACTTTGGTGAGAGAATACCCACAGATGTAGAGTATTTTGATCACTCTGATCCAGAGCGTATGCATAACTACTATACATATTTGTATAACAAAGCAGTTTATGAAGTTATACAGGAGGAAAAGGGCGAAAAAGAAGCTGTACTTTTTGCCAGAAGTGCCACAACAGGCTGCCAGCAGTTCCCGGTTCACTGGGGAGGAGACTGTTTTTCAAATTATCAGGCAATGGCTGAAACCCTCCGTGGCGGACTGTCCCTCGGACTTGGTGGATTTGGTTATTGGAGTCATGACATAGGAGGCTTCGAAGCCACAAGTACTGAGGATGTTTATAAGCGCTGGATTCAGTTCGGACTTTTATCCTCACACAGCCGTCTCCATGGAAGCGGCTCCTACAGAGTACCGTGGAACTATAGTGATGAGGCCTGTGATGTTCTTAGAACCTTTGTAAATCTGAAGATGAGGCTCATGCCTTACCTTTATCTGACAGCAAAGGATGCAAGTGAGCATGGTTATCCTATGATGAGAGCGATGTTCCTGGAATTCCCCGAGGACAGAAACTGTAAAGTGCTGGACAGACAGTATATGCTGGGTGAAAACATCCTTGTGGCACCTATTTTCAATGATCAGGGAATTGGAGAGTACTACCTTCCTGATGGTACCTGGACCCATCTTATTTCCGGAGAAAAGAGAGAGGGTGGTAAGTGGTATACAGAGAAGTATGATTACTTCAGTCTTCCGCTTTTTGCAAGGCAGGGTTCAATAATTCCGTTTGGTGCGGATGAGACCAGGCCTGACTATGACTTTGAAGATGGAGTAACCTTCAGAATATTCCCTACTGATGAAGAAAAAGAAGTGACCTGCACTCTCGTAAAGCAGGATCAGACTTCAGGCTGCTCACTGACCGTGAGATTTAAGAAAGACAGTATAAGCTATAGCTATAAAGCAGAGGGAGAAAAGAAACCATACAAACTTCAGATTGGAGAGAAAGTGATAACTCCGGAATCTGATGAAGGAACAATAGAATTGTAATTACGAAAAGGCGCAGCTATAGGAGGTTGCGCCTTTTGTTGCAGTTTATATAGATTTTATGGAAGAATTACTAAAACATTAATGGATTACTCTTAGGATAGTCCTTGGTAAATATTGGATTAATATATTTTTTTAGCAGGATGATGATAGATAAATGGCGGATTTGACAAGGATAATATGAGCCTTGTCAGGTTCGCCTGTCTTTTATGCTTTGGTATGGTGCAGAAATCATATTGTCGACTGACTTGTAATTTTTGACGTTTACGTTTATTATTTTTGGATGAATATATTTCTTATTATGAGGGTAAAAAGATGAAGAATTTCGGGCAGTCGTTTAAGATGACACAGACAGGGTTCCTTACATCAAAATCAGGAAAGACCTTTATCCGGATTTATTTTACAAGACCCAGGAACCTTAGAGAGAATGATACAGCAGAAGGGATTATTCCAGGTTATAAGATTCTTAAGTCCGACGGCTTTAAAGAGGATGAAATCGCTGCGCTCGAATTCTATATCAAGCATAACCGTGAGGAAATAGTGAAAAGGGCCAGAGAGCTCAGCAATCCACTTAAATGGCTGTGAGCACCTGACGAGGTATTTTCGAGTCTGGTGCGAACGTGTCATGGCGAGCAAAGCGAGAGCATGACTTCCTTGGCTTTTCACCTGACGAGGTATTTTCGAGTCAAATTATAAAATAAAGAAGAGGTAACCTATATGGCATTAATTAAGAAACCGGTGACAGGCATGAAAGACATTCTTCCTGAGGAGATGAAGCTCAGGGACTATGTTATTGGAGTTATCAAGGAGACCTATGCCGGGTTTGGATTTACATCTATTGATACACCCTGTGTTGAATCACTTGCTAACCTGAATAGTAAGCAGGGCGGAGAGAATGAAAAACTGATCTTCAAGATTATGAAGAGAGGTGAGAAGCTTAAGCTTGAATCGGCTAAAGAGGAAAATGATCTTACTGATTCAGGACTTCGCTATGATCTGACAGTTCCGCTTGTAAGATATTATTCAAATCATCAGAATGAGCTGCCTTCACCTTTTAAGGCACTTCAGATGGGCTACGTGTGGAGAGCAGACAGACCTCAGAAGGGTAGATATCGTCAGTTTATGCAGTGTGATATTGATATCCTTGGCGAACCTACAAACCTCGCTGAAATTGAGCTTATCCTTGCAACCACAACTACTCTTGGAAGACTTGGATTTAAGGGCTTCCAGATAAGAATAAATGAGAGACGTATGCTCAAGGCCATGGCGGCTTACAGTGGATTCCCCGAGGAGAGCTATGATTCTGTTTTCATAACTCTTGATAAGATGGATAAGATTGGACTTGAGGGTGTTGCAGAGGAACTGGAGAAGGACGGCTTTTCCAAGGAGAGTATTGATAAGTACCTTAATCTTTTTAAGAACGTGGAAGGAAAGGGCGCAATTGACGGCATAAGATTCCTTGCAGATGAACTTGGTGACTTCCTTGATAGTGACGTAAAGAACAATCTCGAAGAGATTATCTCAAGTGTAGATTCCACTAAGAGTGCTGAATTTGAGCTTGTTTTTGATCCTACGCTTGTTCGCGGAATGTCATATTATACAGGAACAATTTTTGAGGTTGCTATGCCTCAGTATGGCGGAAGCTGTGGAGGCGGCGGACGTTATGACAAGATGGTAGGTAAATTTACAGGTCAGGATACACCGGCCTGCGGTTTCTCAATCGGATTTGAACGAATCATCATGATCATGATGGATGAGGGCTTCAAGATTCCTGATGAGAAGGACAAGGTGGCATTTCTTGTTGAGAAAGGCATCGGAGGAGAACAGCTTTCAGAGATTATTTCTGAGGCTCAGAAAGAAAGAGCCAATGGTAAACAGGTTCTGGTGGTCAGAATGAATAAAAACAAGAAGTTCCAGAAGGAACAGCTTACCAGCCAGGGCTATAATGACTTTAAGGATTTCTATAAGACAGAACTTAAACACTAATGTATGTAAATTAATTGCCGGATGAGGTTCCTCATCTGGCAATTTGCACGATATGAAACAAAAATAGTTTCCAATTGGAAACGGAAAGGCAGTATTGTCATAAATGTCAAAATTTAAAGCAGTAATATTTGATCTGGATGGTACACTTTTATATACTCTGGAAGATTTGAAAAACAGTGTAAACTATGCCCTGGCCAGGCATGGGATGGAAACCTGTACGCTTGGAGAAATACAGTACAGAGTAGGAAACGGTGTTCAAAAGCTTATGGAAAGATGTGTCCCTGATGGACTTTCAAATCCGGAATTTGAAGATACTTTTCAGGACTTTAAAGATCATTATAAAATACATTGTAATGATAACAGCGGCCCTTATGAAGGGATTCCTGAAGTTCTAAAAAAGCTTAAGAAAAACGGATATAAGCTGGCTATAGTATCGAATAAGTTTATGGATGCCACAAAAGAGCTTGCTGATCTGTATTTTAAGGATACTATTGACGTTGCCATAGGAGAGACTAAGGATATTCGAAAAAAACCGGCTCCGGATACAGTAATTGAGGCAATGAAAATTCTTGGAGTAACTTCGGATGAATGTATATATGTTGGAGATTCCGACGTGGATATAAATACAGCGAAGAATTCCCAAATGCCCTGTATAAGCGTGGCATGGGGATTCAGAACCAGGCAGGAGCAGATAGATGCAGGTGGAACAATTTTTGCTGAGAAACCTGACGATATTTTTGGTATAGTAGAAGGTAACAGATAATTTTTGAAATTCTATCAAAGAATATAAGACCTAAGGAGGTTACTAGCTTGCAACAGAACATAATACAGATGATCATTTTGATTCTTCTGGTATTCTTATCTGCATTTTTTTCATCTGCAGAAACAGCCATGAGCTGTGTCAGCAGAGTAAGGATAAAGACTCTTGTGGATGAGAATAACAGGCAGGCTCTGAGAGTCCAAAAGATATTGGATGATTATCAGGATATGTTATCTGCAGTACTTATAGGTAACAATATAGTCAATCTTTCTGCTTCAGCTCTGGCTACGATCTTTGTCCAGAGAATATGGGGCGACTGGGCGATAAGTATAGGAACCGGTGTACTAACGATAGTTGTACTTATACTTGGTGAAATTATTCCCAAGACTATAGCTACGACCTATGCTGAAAATATGGCTCTTTTTTATGCCGGAATAATCCTCTTTATAATGAAAATCCTTACTCCGCTGATCTGGATAGTGAATGCGGTGGCTGACATGGTCCTTAAGATTTTCAGAGTGGACAGAAATAATCATAAATTGATGACTGAAAATGAATTAAAGACATATGTTGATGTAAGCCATGAAGACGGTGTTATAGAGAGCGGCGAAAAGGAAATAATCTACAATGTGTTCGAATTTTCGGATGCAGTTGCCAAGGATGTAATGATCCCCAGAATAGACATGAGCTGTGTCAGCTCTGACGCCGAATACCATGAGGTATTAAGAGTTTTCAAGCAGGAGATGTACACAAGAATTCCGGTGTACGAAGGAAATCAGGATAATATCATAGGTCTGATAAACATTAAGGATATGGTTCTTGTTTCAGACAAAGATAATTTCAAAATCAGTGACTATCTGCGTGAAGCATATTACACCTACGAATATAAAAAGACAGCCGATCTTCTTATGGAGATGAGAAAAAATGCTCAGAATGTTGCGTTTGTTCTGAGTGAGTACGGAGCTACCGTCGGAATGATAACCCTTGAGGATCTTCTTGAGGAGATTGTCGGTGAGATCAGAGATGAATATGATTCTGATGAGGAAGAGCAGATAAGAGAGCTTGGTGATGGCAGATTCCTTGTAGAAGGCAATATGAAGCTTGATGATGTGAATGATGCTCTTGGAACTGCTTTTGAATCTGATGATTATGACTCGATTGGTGGTCTTATGATTGAAAACTTAGACAGACTTCCCAGAGGTGGCGAGACCACAAAGCTTCCAAATGGCGTTGAACTTACAGCAAGTGCCATAAAGAGAAACAGAATTACGGATGTTCTTGTCTATATTCCGGAAGGGGCATTTGAAGAGAAGGAAAGCATGGCAGAGGCTGAACAGCCCACTGAAGAGATTGTGAAATAGTCATATTCTTAAATTTATATAAATCCAAAAAGTTGCTTTTCGCAGTGCTCAAATTATGATATACTACTGAATTGTGGAAAACTGTTGTTTTTCAGTATTATTCCTGAATGAAAAGGAGACGTATTATGAAGCATGTAAAAACACTTGCAACAAGAAATCTTAAGGAGTCCATGAAGAAGGGTGGCTGCGGCGAATGCCAGACATCTTGCCAGTCTGCCTGCAAGACTTCCTGCACAGTTGGTAACCAGAGCTGCGAGCAGGTTGCTAAGTAATAGTTGTTTAAACTAAATAGTTTTTTAAAACCAGGCAGCGGCCATGCCGCTGCTTGATTTATGAAAACTATATCCGGCAAGAATCCGGCAGGATTTAAGGAAACTAATGAATTGGCAGAGAGGGCTGTAGCCTGTATGTCGATCAATTAGTCATATTTTAATTAGAAAAGGTAGTGAGAATTTTATATGGTACATGCATACAAGAACAACGGATACGATATTGTTCTGGATGTAAACAGTGGTTCTGTTCACGTAGTGGATGACATTGTTTTTGATCTCATCCACCCTGTGGAAGAGAATTTGATTAAGCGCTTTGGCTCTGCAGATATTACTGCAAAGGGCGCAGAGGCTGTAAGTGATGAGGTGCTTTTGGGAGAGCTTCTTTCTGAAGTGGCTGATAACTTTTCACAGTACAGCACAGAGGATATAAGTGATGCGATATCTGATATACTTGAGCTTCGCAGAGGCGAGGTTTTGTATACGGATGATGTATATGAGAATTATGTTGAGGAATTCAAGGAGAGAGATACCGTAATCAAGGCTCTTTGCCTTAATATCGCTCATGATTGTAACCTCAGATGTAAATACTGTTTTGCTGACGAGGGTGAATATCACGGAAGGAAAGCCCTTATGACCGAGGAAGTCGGTAAGGCAGCTCTTGATTTCCTGATTAAGCATTCAGGAAACAGGAAAAACCTTGAGGTTGATTTCTTTGGTGGTGAGCCTCTGCTTAACTGGGAAGTAGTTAAAAAGATTGTAGAGTACGGAAGAAGCCTTGAGAAGGAACATGATAAGAACTTCCGCTTTACACTTACAACAAATGGTACACTTCTTAATGACGAAATTTTAGAGTTCGCCAATAAGGAAATGGGTAATATAGTCCTTTCCATAGACGGACGTAAGGAAGTCAATGATAAGATGCGTCCTATGCGTGGCGGACAGGGTACTTACGATAATATAGTTCCCAAGTTTAAGAAGGTGGCAGAGAGCCGTCATCAGCTCAGATATTTTGTGAGAGGAACCTTTACTCACAACAATCTGGATTTCTGTGAGGATGTTAAGCATCTTGCAGATCTTGGATTTAAGCAGATATCTGTTGAACCGGTTGTGGCTAAGCCTGAGGACTGGTATGCTATCAAGGAAGAGGATATTCCTTATCTTTGCGAGCAGTACGATGAACTTGCAAAATTCTATCTTCAGAGACAGAAGGAAGGAAAAGGGTTTAATTTCTTCCACTTCAATATAGACCTTGAAGGTGGTCCATGTGTTGCCAAGAGACTTTCAGGATGCGGTTCAGGGTGTGAATATCTGGGTGTAACACCCTGGGGAGATCTTTATCCCTGTCATCAGTTTGTTGGTAATGAAGACTTTATTATGGGTAATGTTTTTGAAGGAATCACAAGACCTGATCTTCAGAAACAGTTTAAAGAGAGCAATGTGTACTCCAGACCTGAGTGTCAGAAGTGCTTTGCGAGATATTATTGCAGCGGAGGTTGTGCTGCAAACGCCTACAATTTTAACGGCGACATAAATACAACCTATCATACGGGATGTGAACTGCAGAGAAAGCGTGTAGAATGCGCTATAATGATCAAAGCAGCTCAAGCCGAATGAGCTTAATGGAGGGTGAAAGAAATGAAAAGAGTAAAATCAGTAGTCGCTTTGCTTGTGGCACTTTTGCTGCTTGCAGGTCTTGGGTTTACATCTGTGTATGGCCTGGGAAGCGATAAGTCAGGATCACTTAAGAGTATTGATCTCGGACTTGATCTTGCGGGTGGTGTCAGCATCACTTATGAAGTACTTGGGGATGGAACTCCCAGTGCTGAAGACATGTCAGATACTATTTACAAGCTGCAGCAGCGTGTAGATCAGTACAGCACAGAGTCACAGGTTTATCAGGAAGGTTCAAACCGTATTAACATCGAAATTCCCGGTGTTACAGATGCTAACAAGATTCTCGAAGAACTTGGACAGCCCGGTAATTTGTACTTCATTGCGCAGACTGACAGTGAGGGTAATGAAAACTATACATATAATTCCGGATTCACAGTTGATGATGACGGCAATTATGTTCTTAGTGAAGATGGTCAGATAGGCTATGCTCTTAACAAGTCTATCGAAGAGCTTGAAGCAAACGGTTCAATCGTACTTAAGGGTGAGGATGTTGCTGATGCTCAGGCCGGCTATCAGAATTCAGGTACAGCAAATACACAGGAAGTAGTTGTTTCTCTTGAGTTCACTGATGAAGGAAAACAGAAATTCGCTGATGCTACAAAGAAGGCATTTGCAAATGGCGAGTCAATCGGTATCTACTATGATGGAGAGTTTATTTCCGTTCCTAATGTTCAGGCTGAGATTACAGACGGAAGAGCAGTAATCACAGGTGAGGAATCATTTGAGTCAGCTTCAAACCTTGCTTCAATGATCCGTATCGGTGGACTTAAGCTTCAGCTTAATGAACTTCGTTCAAACGTTGTAGGTGCCCAGCTTGGTTCAGATGCTATTCATACAAGTATGATCGCTGCTATTGCAGGTTTTGTAGCAATCGTCCTGTTCATGATCGTGTTCTATAAGCTTCTGGGTGTAGCTGCGAGTGTAGCTCTTGCATTCTATTGCGGACTTGAGATACTTCTCCTTTCAGCATTTGAGATTACACTTACACTTCCCGGTATCGCAGGTATCATCCTTTCAGTAGGTATGGCGGTAGATGCTAACGTGCTTGTATTTGCCCGTATCAGAGAAGAGATTACAGGCGGTAAAGATGTTAAGGCTGCTATCAAGACCGGCTACGGTAAAGCTCTTTCAGCTATTCTTGATGGAAATATCACAACACTTATTGCTGCAGCAATCCTTGGTCTTCGTGGAACAGGTACCGTTAAGGGATTTGCTTCAACACTTGCACTTGGTATTGTTGTATCAATGTTTACAGCTCTGTTTGTTACAAGAGCAATCACAAATATCTTCTATGGCCTTGGTTTTGAGGATAAGAAGTGGTATGGAAAAGCTAAAGAACTTAAGCTTCGCGATTTCACCACAAAGAGAAAGATGTTCTACGGAATATCTGTTGCAATAATCGTTATCGGTTTCGTAGTTATGGGTATTAACGGCGGACGTGGCGAAGGCGCATTTAACTATAGTCTTGATTTCGTTGGCGGTACATCAACAAGTGTAACATTTAATGAGGCATGGACAACAGAGAAGCTTGATAGTGAAGTAGTTCCTAAGATCAGAGATCTTACAGGCGTTGATTCAGTTCAGGTTCAGACAGTTGCCGGTTCAAACCAGGTTATCTTCAAGACAGTAACACTTACTGTTGCACAGCGTGAAGCTATAGATAACATGTTCAGAACAGATTATTCTGTTCCTGCTGAGAACATTTCAGCTGAGAGTATCAGTTCAACAATCAGTAATGAGATGCGTGCAGATGCTACATCAGCTATGATTATTGCACTCATACTTATGCTTGCATATATCTGGATCAGATTCAGAGATATCAAATTTGGTGCAGCTGCAATTATTGCACTTGCGCATGATGCACTTATTGTTATTACCTGCTATGCACTTACAAGAATTCAGGTTGGCGGTACATTTATCGCAGCAATCCTTACTATCATTGGTTACTCAATCAACGATACAATCGTTACCTTTGACCGTATCCGTGAGAATCAGGTATTCATGAATCGTAAGGATCAGCTTGAAGAACTTGTTAATAAGAGTGTAAGTCAGACTATTACACGAAGCCTGTTTACTTCAATTACAACCTTTATCATGGTTCTTTCACTGTTCATTTTCGGTGTGCCGGATATTCGTAACTTTGCACTTCCGCTTATGACAGGTGTAGTTGCAGGTACATATTCATCAATCTTTATCGCATCACCGATATGGCTTGATCTTAAAAAGAAGTTTTCAAAATAATTATTTTAAATAATTTTCAGAGGGGCTGCCGCATACGCGGCAGCCTTTTTATCTTTAAGGGGCATTACTTTTGAATGGACTTTGAACTGTAAAGCCCCAAATGACAAGACAGAGGTTTAATATGGCAAAATGGTTAGAAATCAGAAAAGGTGCGGATTTTCAGAAAATAGCTAAGGATCATGGAATTTCACCAATAACTGCACGCATATTACGAAACAGAGATGTTTTTGAAGATGCAGATATAGATATGTACCTTAGCAGGGATGAAAAGTATCTGCATGATCCTCATCTTCTGAAGGATATAGATCTTGCAGCTGATATCATGAAGAATAGGATAGAGGCAGGTGATTCCATAAGAATAATAGGTGATTATGATGTAGACGGAATATGCTCATCCTACATATTGCTTGCAGGAATTAAGCTCTGCGGTGGAAATGTAGATGTTGTATTGCCACATCGTATTCATGATGGATATGGACTTAGCGTTTCACTTGTAGACAAGGCCTATGAAGATGGAAAGCAGATGATCATTACCTGTGATAATGGTATCGCCGCTATTCCTCAGATAGCACATGCTAAGGAACTGGGAATGACAGTTATTGTAACAGACCATCATGAAGTGAGCTATTCAGAGGAGGACAAGGATCAGATGGTTTTACCACCGGCTGATGCTGTCGTTGATCCCAAAAGAAGGGATGAGATTTATCCTTTTCATGAGATATGCGGAGCTATGGTTGCATATAAGTTCATCCAGGTTCTGACTGAAAAAATGGGACTTACAAAAGAGAAGGATCTTAGACCATTTTTTGATGAAATGACCATATTTGCAGGATGGGCTACGGTATGTGATGTCATGCCGCTTAAGGATGAGAACAGAATAATTGTCAAAAGATCCTTTGATGCCATAACACGAACCGGTAATGAAGGTTTAAAGGCACTTCTCAGGGTTAATGATATAGATCCCTACAATGTAAGCTGCTATATCTACGGGTTTGTAATCGGCCCTTGTTTGAATGCCACAGGAAGGCTTGATACTGCAATGAGAGGCATTGAGCTTTTGACGGAGCAGAATGTGAGTAAAGCGGCTGAGATTGCCCTGGAGCTTAAGGAACTAAATGACAGCAGAAAGGATATGACTCAGCAGGGAAAAGATGAAGCTATGGAGCTTCTTTCTGAATATGGTGATAATTTGCCGGATGTTCTTGTTTTGTACATGCCAGAGCTTCATGAATCATTGGCTGGAATAATTGCAGGTAAGGTTAGGGAAGAAGTAAACCATCCGGTAATGATAGTAACTGATGCGAAGGATGATCTTGTAAAGGGCTCTGGAAGATCAATAGAGGCGTATCACATGTTTGACGGCTTAAGCCAGTGCAGAGAACTTCTTACAAAATACGGCGGACATAAGCTTGCTGCAGGATTTTCATTAAAGAAAGAAAATCTTGAGATGTTCAGGGAAGCGCTTAATAAGAACAGTACTTTGAAAGCCGAGGATTTTGTGGAGATTCTTCACCTTGATATGGAGCTTCCCATAAGATATCTTTCTTTGAATCTTTTAAGAGAAATTGAGAGTCTCGCACCTTTTGGACAAGGAAATCCCGAGCCTCTTTTTGCAGCCAGAAATGTCAGGCTCATAAAAGGACGCATTATTGGTAAGAATGCCAATGTTGCAAAGATGACGGTAAGAGATGAAGAGGGCCAATGCTTTGAAATGATGGTGTTTGGAAGCATTTTCGACAGATGGAATGAATTTCTTGACATTAACTTTGGTGCAGAGAGAAGAGAAAAGCTATATAATGGTGGATGTAATGATAATATGTCAATTAAGATTGCATATCAGCCAAAGATTAATGAATTTAGAGGTGAAGAAAGTGTACAGATTATACTCAAGGACTTTTGCTGAAAATCTTTCAAAAATAAAAAGGACTTTATCTGCTGAATCTATATGGTTCACAGATAAGTCCTTTATAATCTTCAAAAATTTCTTCATAAACCACAAAACACACGCTTAAAAAGCGTGTGTCTGCGGTTTCTTATGAGGGGGAGATAGTTAGTTCATCAACTATCTTGATAATAATATACATTTAAAATGTGAACTGTTTGTGTTCAAAAACTTAAGAAAAACAGTAGATTTATTTATGAATTTATTAAGAATAGGAGAGAGAGTTATGAAACTTGAAAAATTGCTTGAAAAGCTGGAATTTGAAGCTTATGTAGGGGGAACTGACAAAGCTGCTGATGTATCTGCAGTAGAGATAACAGAAGTGGTTAATGATAATAGAAAGATCACTCCCGGATGCCTTTTTATCTGCATTGAAGGCATGAACTTTGACGGACACAGTGTCGCTAATGAGGCAGCTAAGAAAGGAGCTGCAGCTATTCTTGTTCAGAAGGATGTAGAGATTGAAGAAGGAACAGATACAGTTGTTGTTAAGGTAGACAGCACTAGATATGCCATGGCATTCGTATCAGCCCAGTGGTTTGGCAATCCTGCAGAAAGTCTTAAGACAATAGGTATTACCGGAACAAAAGGAAAAACCACTACAACTTATCTTATTAAGAATATGTTGGAAAATGCAGGACATAAGTGCGGACTTATCGGAACGATTGAGGTAATAATTGGTGATGAGCATATTCATGCTGAAAACACCACACCTGAGTCCTACGATCTTCAGAGATATATGCGCAAAATGGTAGATGCCGGTTGTGATTGTGTTGTTATGGAGGTGTCTTCACAGGCGCTTATGCTCCACAGAAGTCAGGGCTTTATATATGACATTGGCGTATTTACCAATATCGAAGCTGACCATATTGGTCCTGGTGAGCATAAGGACTTTGAGGATTATATGCACTGTAAGGGATTATTGTTTAAACAGTGCAGAATTGGTATTGCCAATGCAGATGACCTTAGAATGGAAGAGGTTACAAAGGATCACACCTGCAAGCTTACAACCTATGGATTTTCAGAAAAAGCGGATCTCAGAGCCATAAATCTTGCATATCTTCACAAGCCGGGTGAACTTGGTGTTATGTTCGATACCACAGGAGTAGTTGAGATGCATGCACAGGTTCCCACACCTGGTAGATTTAGTGTCTATAATGCTCTTTGTGCAATCGATGTTGCAAAGCAGCTCGGATGTGAAGAGGATGTAATAGCTGAAGCACTTAAAAAGGCTCATGTTAAGGGAAGAATTGAGATGGTCAAGGTGTCAGATGATTTTACGCTTATGATAGATTACGCTCACAATGCAATGGCACTTAAGAGTCTTCTCAGCACTCTTCGTGATTATCATCCTACACGTCTTATCAGTGTATTTGGATGTGGCGGTAACAGATCAAAGCTCAGAAGATTTGAAATGGGTGAAGTCAGTGGAAAACTTGCTGATTTTACTATCATAACCTCAGATAATCCACGTTTTGAGGATCCGATGGATATCATGAATGATATTGAAACCGGCATGAAGAAGACCGATGGCGAATATATTAAGATTGAAGACAGAAAAGAAGCTATACGTTATGCTATAGAGCATGGAGAGCAGGGAGATATTATTGTACTTGCTGGAAAAGGACACGAGGACTATCAGGAAATCAAGGGTGTTAAGTATCCTATGGATGAAAGAGTCCTTATACAGGAGATTTTGAAGGAAATTCAGGAAAAGGCTTGATGGAAAAGCAGAGCTACTCTTTTGCAAACATAATAGTTGATATCTCACATGAGAAGGTAGACAGACCTTTTCAGTACAAGATTCCTGCTGAGCTTGCAGACAGAATTAAACCGGGGAACTGCGTTAGTATTCCATTTGGGAAAGGAAACACGGTAAGAACGGGTTATGTTGTTGAGATAACTGACATCCCTAAGTTTGATCCGGAAAAGACCAAGGAAATATTAGGTCTGAATGAAGGAGAGATGTCGGCAGAAGGCATCATGATAAAGCTTGCCGCCTGGATGAAAAATAACTACGGCTCAACGATGATAAATGCTTTGAGAACAGTTATTCCTGTGAGGAAAAAATCAAAAGCGCTTACACATCGCTATGTAAAGCTAAAAGTTGACAGCAAGGTAGCCCGGGAGCTTTATAACACTTTTGTGAAAAAGCATCAGGTTGCAAGAGCCAGGCTCCTGGAAGCTCTGCTTGAGAATCCTGCGGAGCGGATTCCTTATGAGCTTGTGACAGGAAAACTTAATGTAACCTCGGCAGTTATTAAGGCACTTTCTGATAAAGGAATCATTCTGCTCGAGAGTGAAGAGTACTACAGGAATCCTGTAGGAGATGTCAATGCTTTAGAAAAACAGATTGTTCTTAGCAATGAGCAAAGAGAAATAGTCGACAGTGTGATAGGTGACTATGACAATGGAAAAAGACAGACATATCTTATCCATGGGATAACAGGAAGCGGCAAAACAGAAGTATATATCGCCATGATAGATGAGATAATAAACAGAGGGAAGCAGGCAATAGTGCTCATTCCTGAAATAGCGCTTACATATCAGACACTTATGCGATTTTACAGGCATTTCGGGGAGAGAGTTTCAGTTATGAACTCAACGCTCTCTTCGGGAGAAAAGTATGATCAGGCAAGGCGCGCGAGAGAAGGAGATATAGATATAATTATCGGACCAAGATCTGCGCTGTTTACACCTTTTCCTAATGTGGGACTCATCATAATTGATGAAGAGCATGAAACCTCCTATAAAAGTGAAACAATGCCTAAGTATCACGCAAGAGAGACAGCAATTGAACTGGCAAAGCTTGTTCCGGGAGGAGCCAGCGTAGTACTTGGGTCAGCAACTCCATCACTGGAAGCTTATTACAGGGCGCAGCTTGGAGAATATAAACTTTTTGAGCTAAACAGAAGGCTGACCGGAGGTACACTTCCTGAGGTTGAAATTGCAGATCTCAGGGAAGAGCTTAGGAGTGGAAATAGATCAATTTTCAGCAGAAGTCTGCAGGAAAAACTGCAGGATTGTCTGGATACAGGACACCAGGCGATGCTTTTTATCAACAGAAGAGGACTTGCGGGCTTTGTGTCATGCAGGTCCTGTGGCTATGTATTTAAATGCCCTCACTGTGATGTTTCAATGTCAGAGCACAGAGGCGGCATGCTGGTATGTCATTACTGCGGATATACAAAGCCTGTTTCCAGAATTTGTCCGGAATGCGGATCTAAATATGTTTCAGCTTTCAGAGCAGGAACTGAGCAGATAGAGAAGGAAGTAAATAAGCTTTATCCAAAGGCACGAGTACTTCGAATGGATGCTGATACTACAAGAGCCAAGGGCAGCTATGAGAAGATTTTGTCAGCCTTTGCGTCAGAAGAGGCAGACATCCTCGTGGGAACTCAGATGATAGTTAAGGGGCATGATTTCCCAAACGTGACACTGGTAGGAATCCTGGCAGCTGATATGTCTTTAAATGCCTCAGATTACAGGGCAGGAGAGCGTACATTCCAGCTTCTGACCCAGGCTGCAGGAAGAGCCGGAAGAGGAACTCATCCCGGAAATGTAGTGATACAGACTTATCAGCCTGACAACTACGCAGTGGTAAGCGCTGCAGCTCAGGATTACAAGGCTTTTTACGAGGAAGAGATTTCTTACAGGAGTCTCCTTCGTTATCCTCCTGCGGCGCATATGCTGGCGATACAGATATGGGCTAAGGATGAGAGCTTTGGAAAAGAACGGTCAAATCAGCTCAGAGCCTACATAGACAGAATGCAGATAAGAGATGCTGCTGTCATAGGGCCTTCTTTTGCTGCTATAAGTAAGATTAACGATATATATCGCATAGTTATTTATGTAAAGCACAAGGATCATGCTGAGCTTATGAGAATAAAGGATGTATTGGAAAAAGTTCTCGATACATGGGAGATGAAAGGCATTATGAGGCAGCTCCAGGTACAGTTCGATTTTGACCCGATGAATTTTATGTAATTATTTATATTTCTGTGTTATACTAATGTACTAATTATATTAATTATTATTATAGAAAGGTAGAAAAATGGCACTTAGAGAAATCAGAGAATATGGTGATGATGTACTTGTACGCCCCTGCAAAGAGGTTAAGGAAGTTACTCCCAGAATCCGCGAACTTATAGATGATATGTTTGAAACAATGTACGATGCAAATGGTGTAGGTCTTGCTGCACCTCAGGTTGGAGTTTTAAAGAGAATTGTTGTTATCGACTGCTCACCTGAGTGTGATGAGCCTCATCTTCTCATCAATCCTGTTATTTTAGAGACCAGCGGAGAGCAGACAGGATATGAGGGATGTCTTTCAATCCCCGGAAAATCCGGAATTGTAACAAGACCCAATTATGTTAAGGTAAGAGCTTTGGATATAGACATGAAACCTTTTGAGCTTGAAGGAACAGAGCTTCTTGCCAGAGCCATCTGCCACGAATGTGATCATCTTGACGGACACATGTATGTTGAGAAGGTAGAGGGCGACCTTGTTAATAACGAGGATTTACAGCAACAGGAAGAAGAATAAACTTGAATTGAGGAGTTTGTTTTTATAGAGGGGTTCGGGGGCTTCCCCGATTATGAAAAAATATGAGTAAAGTTAAGACAAGAGGCAACATGGCAGGCTTTGTCATCGGAGCTGTAATTCTGGTTCTGGTGGCTGTTTATGTAGGAATATCAGTATATTTTATGAGTCATTTCTCATTTAATACTTATGTTAATGATATTCCTTCTTATAAACTGACTGCAGCTGATATTGAAAAGATTGTAACAGACGGAGTAAAACAGTATTCCCTTACAGTTCATGCCAGAGGTGATATTACTGATGTCATCAGTTCAGATGATATCAGTCTTTCTCTCAGGATGGACGGGCAGTTTGAGGATGCACTCAAAAAGCAGAATCCGTTTCTATGGCCGAAGTATCTTTTTACTGAGACTCATCTTACGACGGATAATATTGTTGTTTATTCCAAGGATGTTGTAGAGGCTAAGATAGCTGCACTTGATCTTTTTTCACCGGCCAATGTCATAGAGCCTGTGGATGCTTATATTCCAGAGGAATCAGGTGAAGACGGATTTTACATTGTACCCGAGGATTATGGGCAGACACCGATAATGGAAAGCGTTTCTGAAAAGATATGTGCTGCTCTGGACGTTCTTGACAGTGAAGTAACAATCGATGATGAATGCTATAAGGTTCCTGAGATATACTCAGATAATGCTGAGCTGGTTGCATTTTGTAACAATTTAAATACCTACTGTAAGGCATCAATTACCTATGAGTTTGGTGCTGATACTGTTGTGGTAGATGGCACTAAGATCAAGGAATGGTGTAATATAAACGGCACAGAGGTAAGCCTTGATGAGGAAAAAGTCAGAGACTTTGTAAATAGTATGGCAAGGCAGTATGACACTTTCGGAAAAGACCGGACAATCACTTCTCACAGCGGAGAGCAGGTTACTGTAACAGGCGGTGATTATGGCTGGTGGATGGATAGGGCAACTGAGACATCAGAACTTATCGCTGCAATCAAAAATGGAGAAAAAGGAGTAAGAACTCCTGTCTATTTTGGAACGGCTGCTCAGTACGGCGAGAACGACTGGGGGAATTCCTATGTCGAGATTGATCTTTCGGCACAGCATCTTTGGGTATATCAGGATGGTGCGATGGTTATTGATTCTGATTTTGTCTCAGGCTGCGTTAATAAGAAGAGAGCGACGCCCAGAGGCTCCTATGCCATCACATATAAGGAGAGAGATGCTACCCTTGTCGGAGAGAACTACGAATCAGCAGTAAAATACTGGATGCCCTTTAATGGCAACGTGGGTATGCATGATGCGAGCTGGAGATCCAATTTTGGAGGTTATGACTACATTCTCAATGGTTCACATGGATGTGTAAATCTTCCTACAGCCAAGGCAGAACAGATTTACGAAACAGTTACTAAAGGAGAAGCTGTTTTTGTATACGGCGGACTAACGGATCCTGTCCCTGTCGTGGAACAGGAGATTGTTAATCCGGAAACCGGTGAAGTTACGATAAAAAGAGTTCCTGTGATTAACGGAAAAATAGCAGGAACAGATACTCCGGTACAGACTACATCACCTGCGGAGACAGCACCGGCAGCAGAAGGTCAGGCACCTGCTGCGGAGACAACACCAGCAGCGGAAGGTCAGGCACCTGCTGCGGAGACAACACCTGCGGCAGAAGGTCAGGCACCTGCTGCGGAGACAACACCTGCGGCAGAAGGTCAGGCGCCCGCAGCGGAGACAGCACCAGCAGCAGAAGGTCAGGCACCAGCTGCGGAGACAACACCAGCAGCAGAAGAGCAGGCGCCCGCAGCGGAGACAGCACCAGCAGCAGAAGAGCAGGCGCCCGCAGCGGAGACAGCACCAGCAGCAGAAGAGCAGGCGCCCGCAGAATAGTCATCCCCGGAAACAGAAGTCTAAGTCAGGCTGTCACACTATTATTTAGTGTGACAGCCTGTTTTTCTGTACTCCATAGTGGCGATTTGTGTACATCTTTCAGTAAATCTAATTACTTCCGATAATCCATATTTAATAAATAAATTCATAAAAAAACTATAAATTCAATGTCGCTGAAGGCATTAGATTTAGATTTTTACTGATAATTCTTAATTCTTAAATAATATATTCCCGTTTATTTTATAGTTTGTATATATTGCGATGCTATAATCAAGCTAGTTAAGTTTACCCTTTTTTATTTATGTGATTAAGTGAGAACTTAAATAGAATGAGGAATAAGGAACAGGATAGTTATAAAAAGTATAGCTTGATTGCTACAATTCTGATGGTTGTATGTATCAGTATTTTTTCTGCTATCTACGTTATTGTAATTTACGGATACACCTACGATCAGAGCTTTATGAAGCTTAAGAGCGCAACAGAGGAAACCATCGATTCAATCGAGGGTGAGTTTCGTGCGGACAGAAATATGCTTCGAATTATAGCTAATATCATATCGTCTTCAGATGATTCACTACATGCACTAAGTGTAAATACATACCTGAATATGTATGATGTGAACTCGCTTATTTCTGATATTGCCATCCTCACATCTGACAATAAAGTCATTAGAATCAGTGGCATGGATCTGGACTCGGAGGGAGTCCTTGATTTTGATGAGATTAAAACCCGTGGAGAGCATATTTCCACGCTTCTTAAGGATCTGGAAAAAGAAGGAGTATATGACTTAAGAAGCTTTGTACCAATTAGAAGAAATGATGAGACTATTGCATTTTTGTATGGAACTACAACTCCGGAAGACATCCTGAATGCATGGGTTCCTGAGATTTATGACGGACATGCCACAGTAAGTGTGATAGAGAGAAGCAGTGGAATTTTCCTCATAGATGGAGCCGGCAGAATGAATAAAAACCTTGCTGACGTGGATATAAATGTTACGAGCATAAGTGTTGATGATACACTGAAAAATGCTATTTTAAGTGGGCGAAGAGGCTATGCCATAGGTAAAGACAATGAGACAGGTATCACGAAGTACTATTGTTTTTTGCCTATGAGGCTGGCAGATTGGGAGATGGTTGTAAGCGTATCCGAGGAAGATGTTTTTGCTCAGGTTAAGCCCATGAGAGTATATCTGTATGCTTACCTTTTGGTGGTTATTGCGACACTTGTAGGATATCTGCTGTTCCTTCTTAGAATAACCCATGGATCCCTTGTAGGAATTGAAAGAAGAGCCAATATGGATGCCCTTACGGGATTGCAAAACAGAAACCGGTACGAATACTTTTGCCAGCATCTGCAGCAGGGAACAGATGGCCTTGCATGCATTTATTTTGATGTAAACGGGCTGCATGAAATTAATAACACTATGGGACATATTGCAGGCGATGCGATGCTTAAGACCGTAGCCAGGATAATCAGTGAAGAATTTGGCGAAGCTAATACTTACAGAATCGGCGGAGACGAGTTTGTGGCGTTTCGCTACGAGAGAGAAGAGGAAAATGTAAGAAAAGACCTTAGGAAGGTAGAGAAGGAAATCGAGGAGAAGGGATATCATGTTGCCAGCGGCCTTGCTATGGCTACACCTGATAAAAAGCTAGCGGTTGTAATTAAGACTGCTGAGGAGGAAATGTACGACAACAAGCGTAAATACTATGAATCCATAGGAAAGGAGATGAGAGGATGAGCAGGAGACTAGGTGTTATTCTTGGCTTTTTTTTCATCCATATGGTGATTCTTTCCGGGTGTGGATCCAAGCTGCCGGATATCGAAAATCATGTTTTTGAGGAAGCTTTTAAGGATGATGCACAGGTTTTCAGGACTCTGTATTCATCCGAAGTGCAGGATCTTCATTATTTGAGAACAATCTCAGCGGTTGATACTGCTATTACGGCAAATATAGTTGATGCTCTTGTGGATTATGATTCCAAGGGTAATATTATCCCCGGGCTTGCAAAAAGCTGGGAGTCTAACGATGATGCCACAGAATGGACTTTTCATCTGAGAAACGGGATAAAATGGGTTGACTGTGAAGGAGAATATTACGCAGATGTGGTAGCAGATGACTTTGTTACTGCAGCTGAATATGTTAATAATGCAGCAAATGGCTGCGACTGTCAGTACATGTATTCCACCGGATCCGTTGTTTTAAATGCTCAGGAGTACTATGATTACACATCATATCTGATTTCTCCTGACAGTTTTAGTGAAGCTCCTAAGAAGGTCGAGGCGTCGGAGCTTGGGGTCATAGCGCTTGATAGTAAAACTCTTGTCTACAAGCTGGAACGACCCTGTACATTTTTCCCAAGCGTTTTGTCATATACATCATATCTTCCCATATGCAGAAAGTATTTAAATGAAGTCGGCAGTATGTTTGCAAGAAGCAATAAAAATTTGCTCTATAACGGTGCCTATATCCTGGAATACTATCAGCCCCACGAAAAGCAGATTCTTGTAAAAAATCCTTATTATTGGGATTCTGATCATGTATATATAGACAGGATTGAGAATTACTATGACACAGAGAGCGTTTCTATTGCTCCTGAGCAATATATGGAAGGTAACATTGATAAAGCTGTCGTAAGTCCTGATAAATTGGACGAATATATGGAAAATCCGCAGATCATGGATGAAATTCATCATTCAAGACCGGATGTTTCTTTTACATATTTCTATGCATTTAATTTTGCTCCTAATTTTGATTCCAAGTATCAGCCTGAGAACTGGTCTAAAGCTGTCGTAAACAGTTACTTTAGAAAAGCGATAATGGCATCAATCAATAAGAGTGAAATAATGAAAATATACGAGCCCTATAATCCTGAAAGTCTCGTAAACAACACATTCACGCCTCAGGGAGTGTTGTCGATAAATGAAATTGATTATACTTCTATGGGCGGTCTGGAAGCCATAAAGGAGAGGGACAGCTATAATCCTATATTGGCTAAAAAGTATGCAAAAGTTGCCAGGCAGGATTTATCCAACGAAGGAGTTATGTTTCCTGTAAAGGTTCTCATGCCCTACAATCCCAATGTGAAAGGCTGGCAGGAAGAGGCTTATCTTATAGAAAAACAGATAGAGTCTACTCTGGGAAAAGACTTTATAGATATCAATGTCCAGGTTGGAGGTGATACGGGATATCTTATAGGGGCCAGAAGAAGTGGAAAATATGCCTTTATGAAATGCAGATGGGGAGCTGATTATGAGGATCCACAGACCTGGACAGAACCCTTTATGGATGATGGCGAGTATATGTTCTGGCATTTGACTGACAATAGTAATATAATGAAAATCCGTGAAGAATGGAATGCCCGAATTGACGAAGCTTCCAGGATCACCTCGGATATTGAAAAAAGAATGGAAACCTTTGCACAGGCAGAGGAGATTATACTGAAAAACACAATTGTAATACCATTATCCATAATGAATGGTGAGGGGTATGTCATGTCAAAGCTCAATGATTTTGAGGGCGAATATGCACCCTATGGAATGGCAAATCAGCGATATAAGAATTATAAGCTCCATGAAGATTCAATGAATATCGAGGAGTATGAAGCTGAGTATAAAAAGTGGTTAGTGCACTAAAAACAGACAGGAAAAATCTGATGGCTAAAAATATTTATCTTAACCTGGGAAAACCCGACGAATTAACCGCTGTCGGAAGAGCGTTGTCGGTACCAATAAGAGCCCGCATACTTTCTATTATTTCAAAGGAACCGCTAAGCATAGCAGATATCGCAAGGCAGCTTAATATTCCCGCATCCAGTTGTGCAGCACATGTTAAAGCGTTGCAGGAAGCCAGCCTTGTGAGGATAGAGCAGGTTCCCGGGACCCGGGGAAGTGTAAAAATGTGCAGACGAAGCGTTGACAGGATCGATATCAGGCTGGTGGAACCAACCGGAAATGTTGATGATGTCATCAGGATTGAGATGCCTATAGGTGCCTATACGGACTGCCAGGTGTTTGAGACCTGCGGACTTGCAGATGAGAATGGCCTTATAAGTATGGATGACCGGGAGGAAAACTTTTATCTTCCTGAAAGGACGAGAGCCAAAATACTTTGGACATCAAAAGGCTATATAGAGTACTCTTTTCCTAATCAGATTTTCTCACTTCCGTTTAAAGCAAGGCTTAACAGGATATCCGTCTCTGCTGAGATGTGCTCAGAGGCACCGGGATTTAACCCTGACTGGAAATCAGATATCACGCTCTGGATAAACGGAGTCGAGTGTGGAACCTGGACCTGCAGGGGGGATTATGGTGAGAGGAAAGGACTTAATAATCCTGACTACTGGAGTAGCGGAAGAACCCAATATGGTGAGCTTACCATTTGGGAGATAACAAGGAAAGGCGCTTATATAAATAATAACAAGGTTGGCGCGCTCACCATTGATGAGCTTGGCATAATGGATTCCCACAGAATCAATGTGAGAATCGGAAATAAAGAAGATGCCAAAAATGTTGGCGGATTTAACCTTTTTGGTAAAGAGTTCGGAGATTATAAACAGGATATAGTTATGGGACTTGCATATGAATATGCAGGTGGGAAACATTAGAACACAGAGAATGTCGCTTGCGACATTCTTTTTGTATGTACGGAAAAAAATCACGGTATTTAAACAAAAATCATGTTTAAATACCCCGAAAACGTTAAAATTCTGCATGTTTAAACAATATCTTCGTTGAATGAATCACCGCATTTTTCTATAGTTTAGATAGGGCTTTCCGGTATCAGTATCAAAACGAAATTAGTAAGAGGAGCATCGCTCAGGAAAAAAATGAGTGGGTTACGATACTGGTGACAGACCGGATTGAGTCACATAAAAACATTTATTTATAGATGAGGAGAACGAGTGATGAATAGCTATATAAAAGATTATCCAAGGCCGCAGCTTGTAAGAAGTGATTGGATTAACTTAAACGGACCCTGGGATTTTGCCTTTGACGATGATAACTGTGGTGAGAAACATGGGTGGACGAAGGGCTTTGATGCCGATTATGAGATAAATGTACCTTTTACCTATGAAACAAAAATGAGCGGAATAGGAATAGAGGAAGCTCACGAGCATGTGTGGTATCACAGAGAGCTTAATCTGACAAAAAAGGAACAGAAGAGATACATCATTCACCTGGAGGGGAGTGATTACAATTCCAGAATCTGGGTGAACGGGAAGTATGCAGGATCCCATAAGGGGGCGTATGAGCGTGCAAGCTTTGATGTCACTGAGCTCTTGAATGATGGAAACAATAATATAGTAATTTCTGTGTCGGATTCAAATAGCATAAGGCAGCCAAGGGGCAAGCAGCGCTGGATCAAAAACAACTTTGGCTGCTGGTATGTGCAGACCACCGGAATATGGAAAACCGTATGGCTTGAGGAGATTCCGGAGAAGCATATAAAGAGTATCAAGCTCACTCCTGACCTTGATAATGCAAGCATTATTATTCAGGCAGAATTCGGGAATATTCCGGTTTCTGTATTTGAAGATGAAGATAAGCCATATTCACTGTCAGGAGAAATATCCTTTAGCGGCGCTAAAATCAAGGAGTTTACTTCATCAATAAGCAGTGACCATTTGAAGGTAGTAATTAAGCTCTCCGATTACGCCGAGGCTGAGTGGGGAATACACGCCTGGACTCCTGAAAATCCCGAACTGTATGATCTTTCACTGACCCTGAAAGAAAATGGAGAGGACATTGATACTGTACTATCCTATTTTGGAATGCGAAGTATCAGTACAGAAAACGGGCAGGTTTTGTTAAATGGGACGCCTCTTTACCAAAGGCTTATCCTGGATCAGGGCTATTGGAAGGATTCCCACCTTACACCTCCAGGCGAAGAGGCTCTTATAGAGGATATAGATAAGATAAAGGAGCTTGGCTTTAACGGATTAAGAAAACACATGAAAATTGAGGATGAGAGATTCCTTTATTGGTGTGACGTTAAGGGAATGCTTGTGTGGAGTGAAATGGCAGCCTGTTATGACTTTGATGATGAAGCAATAAGTGCGTTTACGGATGAGTGGAAGGCTGTGGTTATGCAGAACTACAATCATCCCTGCATCATTACCTGGACACCTTTTAATGAATCCTGGGGAGTCTCTGACATCAGGATAAACGAAAGGCAGCAGGACTTCACAAAAGCCATATACTTTATGACTAAAGTCATCGATCCCATGCGCCCTGTTATAACCAATGACGGCTGGGAGCACACTGTTTCTGATGTTTTGACTCTCCATGATTATGAGGAGGACGGAGCTGTATTTGCTGAGCGTTATACCACAAAAAAAGATGAAATACTGAGTGGAACCTTTGCCCATAGCAAATATAAGAATGCCTTTGCAAAGGGATATACCTATACCGGTCAGCCGGTCATAATCAGTGAATATGGCGGCATTGCGTTCAACACATCAAAAGAAGACGAGTGGGGGTATGGAAATACCGTAGCTTCAGAGGATGAGTTTGTCGAGAGATACAGACGCATAACGGATGCGATATTAGACATTCCATATATTGTGGGCTTTTGCTATACGCAGGTCAGTGACGTGCAGCAGGAGGTCAACGGACTCATGACTATGGACAGAGAGTTCAAGGTTGATCCTGGAAAAATAAGGGCAATAAATGAGCGTGCCACATCTTTTCATAAGTAGATGACTACGACTTTTTGAATTGACAATGATATGGAAAATCTTGTGATACAACATGCCAATTTTTTATATTAATTGCCAATATATTTCATTTATGCCAAAAAAGATTGATGCTAATATCTAAGAAACCAATCAAAGGATAATAAAGTAATCATTTGATAGAATCGGGCTAAATGGAAACGATTTTTGCAGGCTAATCACCGTAAGCACGAATTTATGGGGACTTGCGGTATCTGACAGTTATAAAGCAAGGTGCCGTTCAAGAATGCGAAACATGATTGTGAACGGTACCGGTAGCAGACCGTAGTGAGTCTGATAAAAGGATTGGTTATAGATGTGGAGGAGTAGGGGATGCTATGAAAAAAGGTCATTTATTTCTGATCAATTCATTCATGTACATTGCCTGCGCGATATACATTCCCTTTTTGAATCTCTATTACAGACAAAACGGAATCACTTCTACCCAGATAGGAATTCTGGGAATGCTGGCCTGTGTCTCATCTTTGTTTATTCAGCCCCTGTGGGCGAAGAGAGTTGATGATACGGGAAAGGCGAAAAAGTATGCAGTGCTGATCGTATTGGGGACAGCTTTGGCACTGCAGACTTATTATCTTGGTACAAGTTTTGCCAGCTTTTTCTTTGCAGCATCATTCCTGGCGGTGTTTTCGACAACCATAATACCGCTGACAGATACCATAACACTGAGGAATGCTGCAAGATACGGCCATAGCTTTTCAATAATAAGACTTGGCGGGACCATTGGATATGCCATTGCAGTATATCTGTTTGGTATTTATCTGAAGGGAAGACCTGAGAGGTCCTTTGCAATAGCAGGGATAGCGTACCTTATAATGGCAGCTCTGCTCATAGGGCTTCCGGCACATGAAAACAGCCTGCCGATAGCTGCCCGGCATACTAAGAAGCAATTTCGCATATCTGAAATTTATAAGGACAATACCGTATGGCTGTTGCTGGTTCTGGCATTCTTTTTCCAGCTGGGAGCGAGCTTTTACAATGGCTTTATCACAGTTTTTGCAGCGGATAGAGGAATGGGCGAATCAGGAGTTGGACTTTTGCAAAGTATTTCAGCACTGAGTGAAATACCGATACTTCTGAGTTTTGGACTTATACCCAAAAAGGCCAGAGGTCTAAAACTCCTTTCCCTTGTGACAGTGCTTATGGGACTAAGGCTTCTCATAGCATCGATAGGAGTATTGCCTGCATTTCTTGTATCCCAGTCAATGAACGGACCAAGTGGAATGATATTTTATCTCGTCTGCATGGAATATATCTTCAGTCATGTTAAAAGCGGGAAAGAAACTGAGGGACAGAGCGTTCTTTACATAGTTCAGGCAGGCGCAGCAAGCATTCTGGGTAATCTTGCCGGAGGCGTTGCAATTGATGTACTGGGAATAGAAAAGGCGTTTGCATCATTAGGAATAATAGTAGCCTTAAGCGCGGTGATAATACTTTTATCACTCATGTTCAAGGCAAAAGACAGGGGAGGACATTGAGATGAATGTTATGCATTCAGAATGGAGAGGCAGAATATCTCATTGGGTGCGGACTTTAAAGGACGACTTCTATACGCCTCTTGGAGAGATTAAATGGGAAGCAGCAAGAACCATGGAGGAGCTATCTTTTGATGATCTTGGCTCTTTGAATTTTAGCAAGGTGAAACCCGGATTTACCTGGGGAAATGTCTGGGAATACTGCTGGTTTAGAGGCAAGGTTGCACTTCCAAAGGAGGCTGAAGGAAAACGAATAGTATTAAAGCTTAATCCCGGAGGAGAGAGCACTCTTTTTGTAAACGGGAAAAGCTTCGGAACCCACCGGGCAGAATGGGTATGGGTGCCGCATCATTACATAGAGGATAATGCGCTTACTATTTGCGGAAAAGAAGGGCAGGAATTTGAAATCCTGATGGAAACCTATGCAGGACATTATTATCCTGAGGCTCCGACAGGGGGCTGTGCTACAGGACCTGTTCTTCCGGGAAGCTATGAGGATCCTCTAAAGGAGGGCGAGAGAAGGACTCTTGGACTTTGCACCTATGGCATCTGGGATGAGGATGCATATCAGCTTTATATGGATGTTGATACATTGCAGCAGCTCCTTGATACGCTTGATCAGTCATCTCTTAGGGCTTCCAAAATAGCAGAGGCACTGGAAAAATTCACATTAGTAGTTGATTTTGAGCAGGATAAGGAAAAGAGGCAGCAGAGCTACAGGGAAGCCAGAGAAGTGCTAAGGCCTGTCCTGGAAGCGGAAAATGGCAGTACGATGCCAACCTACTATGCAGTGGGCAATTCGCATCTTGATCTTGCATGGCTATGGCCCATGGCTGAAACCTACAGAAAGACAGCAAGAACTTTTGCGGCACAGCTAAGGCTCATAGAGCAGTACCCTGAATATAAATACATTCAAAGTCAGCCGGCTGCATACGAGATGGTAAAAGAGTATTATCCCGAACTGTTCGAAAGAATAAAGGAAGCTATAAAAGGCGGCCAGTGGATTGCTGAAGGAGCAATGTGGGTTGAACCCGATACCAATATGGCAGGTGGTGAAGCTCTTATCAGACAGCTATTGTATGGAAAGAAATATTACAAAGAAGAACTCGGAGTAGACAGTATAGTTTTGTGGCTTCCGGATACATTCGGATACACAGCAGCACTTCCGCAGATACTTAATGGATGCGGAGTAAAGTATCTTGTTACTCAGAAAATCTTCTGGTCATATAACGAGGGCGATATCTTCCCATATCATTACTTCACCTGGGAAGGAATGGATGGCTCGAAAATAACAGCTTTTTTGCCCACAAGCTATACCTACAGAACAGACCCTTCACAGCTTGATGAAGTGTGGAAGGGAAGAAGCCAGGTGAGGGATCTTGATGCATTTCTTTTACCCTTTGGCTATGGTGACGGAGGCGGCGGACCAAGCAGAGACTACCTTGAATATGCCAAAAGAGAAAGTAATCTCGAAGGGGCACCAAAGGTCAAACTGGCAGGACCTGTAGAGTTTTTTGAGGACATGGAGAAAAAGGGAGGGCCGGTAAATACCTACACCGGAGAACTTTATTTCTCAGCTCACAGAGGAACTTATACCTCACAGGCTAAGGTTAAGAATAATAACAGACGCGCAGAGCTTGCTCTAAGAGATATGGAAATATTGGGCGCGGCAGCTCTTGTAAACGGAGCTTCCTATGACACTAAGGAAGCAGAAATCTTCTGGAGAGAGCTTTTACTTCATCAGTTCCATGACATACTTCCGGGCTCAGGAATACAGAGAATATATATTGAGTCCAATGAACGGATGGAAAAACTGATTGAAAAAGTAAGAAGCAATACAGAAAACTTTGCTGCAGCTGTTTGTAAGGAATCAGATGAAGCCGTAACAGTATTTAATTCATTATCTTTTGAGACCACAAGTCTCATAGAACTGCCAAAGCAGTTTGAACACGGAGCATCCTGTGATAATGGGGAAATAGTTCCGGTTCAGGTAGAAAATGGCAAGGTTATGGCACTTGTAAAGCTTCCTTCACTTGGTGCGGTTACTCTTATACCGGCTGAGGGTAATAGCTGCAGGGACATTGCAACAGCAACAAAGGAAGGCAATGAGTTCATCCTTGAAAATAAGAAGGTAAGAGCTTCGATAAACGAAAAAGGTGAAGTGACAAGCTTTAAATTAAAAGCCCCAGATACTGAGTTTGTAAGCGGAATCTCCAATCGTTTCCATATGTATAAGGATGTACCGAGATTATTTGATGCATGGGATATAGATTCAAATTATAAGCTTCAGGAGATAGAGGGAGTACGTAACACAAAGCTGGAAATAATAAGTGATTCGGGTCTTAAAGCAGCGGTTATGGTCACAGGTGAAATAGGGAATTCCACATTCAGGCAGGTGATATCCCTTAGATGCGATCTTGACAGAATAGAGTTTGAAACCGATGTCGAGTGGAATGAACTGCACAGACTCTTAAAGACAGAATTTGCCACAAACATTTACGCAACTGAAGGCATAAACGAGATGCAGTTTGGATATGTAAAGCGTCCGACCCACAGATCAAGGGCATATGAAAAGGACAGATTTGAAGTATGCAATCACAGATATTCAGCTCTCGAGGATGGAGGAAGAGGAGCAGCAGTATTAAATGACAGTAAGTATGGAATAAGCATGAACGGAAGCTCTTTGGAGCTTACCCTTTTGAGAGCTGCAGCATCTCCTGAGATGAGAGCAGATAATGGACATCATCACTTTACATATGCTTTTACAGCCTGGGAAGGCACTTTTGCAGACAGCGATGTGATCCGCGAAGGATATGAGCTTAATGTAAGTCCACTGATTACAGCAGGACATGCAGAGAGATTCTCAATGGCGCAGGTTGATAAAAAGAACATCTTTATTGATACGGTAAAACCTGCTGAAGACGGAAGCGGAGACCTGATACTCAGATTATATGAGGCAGCAGGGGCAGCAACAAAAGCGAAGGTTACAACAGACTTCAGGGGAGCAGCATACAACTGCAATATGCTTGAAGAAGATAAAAAAGAAATCAGCTTTGATGAAGGAATTCTTGAACTTGAATTTAGGGGATTTGAAGTTAAGACAATAAGAATTTCATTAGACTAAAAGAGTTAATTAAAAGCTGACCTTAATGGACTTCCCGGATGTGTCCGGATTGCAGGCTCCAAGGTGATGAGCTTGCACAGACATTGGGAAGAAGCTGGTACCTATCTGTGACAAGGGATAAATAAAAAAGGGAGGAGGCTTATAAGGGGAAAAATCTTTTGTACAGATCAGATATGACAATTTAGAGGAGGTATGACAATTATATGAGAAAGAAATTGGTTTCCATTTTAATGGCATCTGTGATGACTTTTTCACTCATGGCATGTGGTGGTGGTTCAGCTCCTGCAGGGACAGGTGGAGATACCGGAACATCTGCAGGTACATCAACTGACACTTCCGCTTCAGAGCAGACAGATGCGACTGCTGCAGAAAGTACAGATACATCTGACAGTAATGCTGAGTCAGCTCCCAGTGGAGAAATGACAGAAGTAGGAACACCGCGTAACGAGACACTAATTGTTGAAACACAGTCACCTACAGATGTTCCCGGACAGTTCAACACTTATATGCAGGGAACACAGGCAGGCTTTGGTATACATCAGCTTATGTCAGCTATGATGTGGGAAATGGACACTGCAAAGGGTGAGCAGTTTGGTGAAGTTGCAGATGGCATGCCGGAGTCGAATGAGGACTTTACAGAGCATACCGTAAAGATCAGACAGGGTATCAAGTGGTCAGATGGTGTGGATCTTACAGCTAAGGATGTGGCATTCACATTTAACATGATTATGAACACTCCCGGCATTGCAGCAAGTGATTACTACAACTCAATATTTGAATCTGTTGAAGCAACAGATGACTATACCGTAAAGATTAAGACTAAGGAATCTTTCCCGAGACTTGCACTTAAGATGGGTGTTACCATCTGGGGAAATGACCTTCGTATCGTTCCTGAGCATATCTATTCACAGGTTGACGATCCTTCAACCTTCAAGGATGAAAATCCTGTAGTTGCAGGTCCTTATACAGTTAAGTCCTATGATCCTCTTGGAAAATGGATTCTGTATGAGCGCCGTGAGGATTGGGAGAACACCACAGTAGGCGTAGTAACAGGAAAACAGTGCCCGGCAAAATATGTATGGATTCGTTATCTTGGCGATGACACAACTCGTCAGATGGCTATGATCCAGAATGAAGTTGATATCCTCTGCGAAGTTACTCCTGAGATTCTTCAGACTATGATGAGCTCAAATGATAAGATTTCAGCATGGTATAACGAATTCCCTTATGCTACAAGTGATGACCCCTGCTCTAAGGGCCTTGCTTTCTCAGAAGGACAGGGAGCTCCTTATGACAGCGCAGATTTCCGTTGGGGTATTGCACTTGCCATGAACTTTGATGAGATTTCAATGAACGTCTTTGACGGTGCCGGAAGGTCATCACCGTTCGGTATCCTTTGCAATACATCAGCTTTCCAGGAACTTTATGGAAAACCGCTTGAAGGATGGCTTAAGGATTTCGAGCTTGATCTTGGCGATGGAACCACAGTAAAGCCTTGGGATTCAGAATATAAGAATCGTATGGCTGAGAAACTTGGTATCACAGGCGATGATGCATATCTTGAAGATATGTTCGGTATGGGATGCATTAAGTATGACCCTGAAGCTGCAACAAAGCTTCTTACTAAAGCCGGCCTCGAGAAGAAGGATGATGGCTGGTACTTTAACGGTGAGCCTTTCACAATCAATCTTACTTACCTTGCAGACACAGAAGCGCAGGCAGGACGTGGCGTGCAGGCAGCATATGACCAGCTCACAAAGTTTGGTTTGAACTGCAACATTTCTTCTGAGTCATCTGCAACATGGGATGCAAATGGTGGAACAGGTAACTTTGAAATTGCAGGCTACTGGCCTACAGGTTTCATAACAAAGGACATCTACTCACAGATTAACGGCTGGGATGCTGATCTTATCACTCCTCTTGGAGAGATAGGCTCAGGTCAGGGTTCAAGATGGAACAATAAGGAAGCTACAGAGATTATTCACAAGCTTGCAAAAGTTTCTCCTGATTCTGATGAAGCATATGAGCTGGCAACTGACTTTATAAAGGTTCAGTTTACAGAGATGCCTTTCGTTTCTTTCCATTCAGGTGTTAAGTTTGTTCCTACAAATGCAACATATTGGGGCAACTATCCTAATGCAGATAATGCTTACAATGGACCATGGTGGTGGTGGAGCTGCTTTAAGTATATTCTTGCTGAATTCACTCCTCAGTAATATGGCAGCTTGGTTTATATTTTAGATTCTTGTTTTTCTAAGGAAATTCAGGGAAATGTTAAATTCGTATCTTGAGATTATCTCAAAAGCGAATGAAGATCGGGAGGCCGGATGGATATGTAGGGGTATCCATCCGGTGCAACCCACAACTATTAGTAATATATAAAGCAGATGCAGAAAACTAGTTAAAGGTTGGTGGTTTTGTGAAATTCAGGACATATTTCTTAAAACGTCTTTTGACGTGGGCGCTGACCATATGGATTGGCGTTACATTTATATTTTTTATACCCAGAATGTTCCCCTCTGACCCCGTAGAATCCATGATAGGACAGATATCTGCCCGCTCGGGTTCAATGGATCCTGTTCAGATGGAGTCTCTTAGAAGGTCACTCAGAGTCCAGTTCGGACTTGAAGGATCTTTGATGGAACAATATACAACATTCCTTTGGAAAGGACTTTTACATTTTGACTTTGGACCTTCTCTTATGAGTTATCCTGAGTCAGCAGGTAATATTATTTCGACTTACCTGCCTTATACTGTAGGACTCTCCATGACCGCTACTTTGCTGGCATGGATAATAGGTAATATCATAGGTCTTTTGGCAGGGTTCAGGAAAAACAAAAAATCATCGAAAATTCTGGAGGGCATTGCTATTTGCATATACCCTATCCCATATTTCATAGTTGCACTTGTTTTGCAGATTTTCTTTGCATATGTTTTGGGATGGTTCCCTCTTACAACTACTATAAATAGTTTTCAGGGATTTGCAGTATTTTTTGCTTCACTGATAAAATCCTCAATCCTTCCTGCAATATCTCTGTTACTTGTCGGAACAGGCTGGTGGATCATATCCATGAAATCTCTTGCAGCAACAACATCAGAGGAAGATTACGTACTCTATGCCCGTTACAGAGGCTTATCAGAGGGAGTAATAGGAACAAAATATGTTCTGAAAAACTCAATTCTTACTCAGGTAACAGCCCTTGCAATGAGTCTTGGTGGTGTGTTTGGCGGTTCAATCATGACAGAGATCATCTTCGGATATCCCGGCGTAGGTACGCTTATCCAGAAGGCTATACTTCAGTCTGATTATAATATGATACTAGGCTGCATAACAATTTCTATTGTAGCTATTGCAACCGCAACACTTATTGTGGATCTGGTATACCCGTTCATCGATCCCAGAATCAGGTATTCTTAGCATCGCACCGACCGACATGGCAGGATTACGAAGTAATCGTGCCGTTACATAATAATAAGAGAAGGATGAAGGATGAAAAAGTTTTGGAAAAATGCTAATTTCGCCCTCCGCTCGGGCTTGATAATAACGTCTATATTTTTGATCATTGGGTTTGTAATTTACCTGATTCCTCATAATGATCCATTTATGTTTAACACTTATGATCCGAAGCTCGGTTCAAGCAGTGAACATCTTTTGGGGACTACCTCAATGGGGCAGGATGCTCTGTGGCTTCTTATTGAAGCTATCCATAATTCACTGGTTATAGGTCTTATCGTTGCCACAATAGGAACCGTTGTTGGAGTTTTTGTGGGACTTCTCTCAGGATTTGCAGGAGGTGCACTGGACAGAATTCTTATGGTTATCACTGATACCTTTGTGGTAATCCCGTCACTTCCTATTTTGATTCTGATGACATCCCTCATGAAGGGAACATCTACGGTTATTCTTATAGCTTTGGTTCTGGCCATGTTTGCATGGGCATGGCCGAGCAGACAGATAAGATCAATGGCGCTTACTCTCAAGGAAAGAGACTTTATACAGACAGCAAGATTTTCAGGGGAGAGCACTATTCAGATAGTTGTGACAGAGATACTTCCCTTTGCACTTACCTGGTCACTTTCAAACTTCATGAATGCGACTTTGAATGCTATTGCTTCTGAATCATCCTTGGCAGTTTTGGGACTTTCACCTGCAAACCTTGTATCCCTTGGAAACATGATACAGTGGGCAAGGGAAAGAAATGCCATATTTAATAAGCAATGGCTCTGGATCGGATCACCGATCGTGGCTACTATCGTGATGTTTATAGGCTTGTTCCTGCTGATCACGGGATATAACGACTATCTGGCAATGAAGAGAGGCAGGTGATTATAAATGATAAAGGTTGAGAATCTGTCGACTTCATACAAGACGATCGATGGAGATGTACATGTTTTAAATGATCTTAATTTTACTATAGGCGACAATGAAATTTTTGGAATAGCCGGGGAGTCAGGCTGCGGTAAGACAACACTTCTTAAGACGCTTTACGACATCATTGAGTGGCCCCTGGTAATAGATAAAGGACAGATTGTACTGTCAGGAAAAAAGAACGGCAGGGATTTTGCCTATTCCTCAGGTGAGATCAAAAAGACCTGGTGGAACAACATAGCATATGTTCCGCAGGCTGCCCAGTCGGTTCTTGATCCCATAACAAGACTAAAAAAACAGTTTCTTGATTCCATTCCAAAGGAGGACAGGAAAAAGGAAACAAAAGAGGAGACTCTTAAAAGAGTGGCTAATTATCTTGAGGAGCTAAGTCTTTCACCTGATATTCTTGAAGCATATCCCTTCCAGCTGTCAGGCGGAATGAGACAGCGCGTTATCATAGCCCTCGCAACATTTATGTCGCCCAATGTTGTTCTGGCAGACGAACCTACAACTGCGCTGGACGTAGTTGTTCAGAGGGGAATTCTGATGATGCTTATGCGTTTGCAGAAGCAGCTCAAAAATACCATGGTAATTGTCAGCCATGATATGGGTGTTCACTATCAGATTACAGACAGAATGGGAATAATGTACTCAGGAAGCATGATTGAACTTGGACCTACGGAAGATATTTTCGAAGACCCGATTCATCCCTATACAACAATGCTTGTAAATGCGCTTCCAAAGGTTGGCGATAAGAGTGCGAAGGTTGGTATTCCCGGAAGACCTCCGGCACTTAGGAATCCTCCGCCGGGATGCAGATTTGCACCGCGTTGTCCCTATGCTACAGATAAGTGCAAGGCATCTGTTCCGGAATTCAGGGAGATCAGGCCCGGAAGATTTGCTGCATGCCACTTACTGAAAGAGGGAGGTGGAATGATCAATGTCTGATAAATATTTACTTGAAGTAAAAGGCGTTACCAAAAATTTCCGAATAGGCGGAATGATCAGAGGAAAAAAGATGACGGCTGTTGATAACGTATCGCTTTCAATAGATGCTGATAAGCCTGTCATTTTATCAATAGTTGGAGAGTCCGGATGCGGTAAGTCTACACTTTGCAAGATGATCTTAAGACTTCATACACCGGATGGAGGAGATATCATCCTCAATGGAAAATCCTACAGTGACAAGGAAAAGTATGACGCAAAGCAGTTCAAACTGGACGTACAACCGATTTTCCAAAATCCTTATGAATCTTTTTCTCCAAGAAAAGCTGTGGATACATATTTGTATAACACCGCGTTAAAGCTTGGAATAGCTAAAAATCAGCAAGAGGCAGAGCAAAAGGCTGACGAAGCTCTAAAGAGTGTAGGAATGTCCCTTGCAGTTGTAAAAGGTAAATATTCAGCACAATTTTCAGGTGGTGAGCTTCAGAGAGTTTCCATCGCCAGAGCGCTAATAACAAGGCCAAAGCTGATAATAGCAGACGAACCGGTTGCGGCTATTGATGCTTCAATGAAGATGAACATTGTCAATCTGTTCAAGGAGCTTAAGGATAAGTACAACATTTCATTTATATATATCACCCATGATCTGTCAACGGCATATTATGTGTCTGATTATATAGCAACTCTTTATCGCGGAGGCCTCATTGAGTACGGCCCCGCTAAGGAACTTATGGACAATCCCGCTCATCCCTATACACAACTGCTTATGGAAGCAGTTCCGAGAGTCGGGGACAAATGGAACCAGGAATTTGTCATGCCGGACATGGAAGCAAAAGAGTATGCGCTTACCTGCTGTAAGTTTGCACCACGCTGTCCTTATGCTACAGATGAATGCAGACAGAATAAGCCGGATGAAACAAAGCTTGATGGCGGACGAAGTGTTTACTGCTTCCATCATTTAACCGCTAAAGAAGCATAGATTCCTGTTTTCCTCAGAAAAAAAGTGGTTTCAATTTAAAGTAAAAAAAATCTTTGATGGGAAATAAATTTAATTTTTTGAAAGAAAGGAATAATAATCTAATATGGCAGCTACATGGTTAAAGGATACAGTGTTTTATGAGATTTATCCTCAGTCCTTCTATGACACAAATGGGGATGGAATCGGAGATTTTAATGGAATTATAGAAAAACTTGACTACATAAAGTCCCTTGGATGCAACGCACTCTGGATCAATCCCTGCTTTGATTCACCTTTTGCAGATGCGGGATATGATGTGAGGGATTATAAGAAGGTTGCTCCAAGATACGGTTGCAACAATGATCTTTACAGATTATTTGGAGAAGCTCATAAAAGAGGAATAAAAGTTCTTCTTGACCTTGTTCCCGGTCATACATCAGAGGAACATGAGTGGTTCAGACAGAGCCAGAAAGCTGAAAAGAACGAATACAGCAACAGATATATCTGGTCAGATTTTTGTTTTCAGAGGACAGCGGACCTTAATTATATTGGTGGCGAAAGTGAGAGAAGCGGGACCTATGCTCTTAATTTCTTTAAATGCCAGCCTGCTCTTAACTATGGATTCTTAAACCCCGAGGAGCCCTGGCAGCTTCCGATCGACCATCCTGACTGCATTGCAACAAGAGAAGCCATAAAGGATGTTATGAGATTCTGGCTCGATCATGGTTGCGATGGATTCAGAGTAGATATGGCAGGATCACTTGTAAAGCATGATGATGAAAAACAGACAGGAACCAGTGCGGTATGGCTTGATATCAGAAAAATGCTTGATGAAGAGTATCCGGAGGCTGCAATGGTCGCTGAGTGGAGCAGACCTTCAATAGCATTAAGAGCCGGATATGACATGGATTTTTATTTGAATCATCCGGGAAATGGCTATTCCACTCTTATGAGAGATTATTTTGTAAATGATAAGGAAAAAGAGGATAATTCATTCTTTAAAAAGGATAGTGATGGAGACATAAATCGTTTCCTTGATGAATATGTGAAGTGGTATGAGGATACAAAGGATATAGGTTATATTTCCATGCTAACCTGCAACCACGACACAAACAGACCCAGATATACACTTGAACCCGATGAGCTTAAGATAGCCTATGCATTCATCTTTACTATGCCCGGTGTTCCGTTCCTGTACTATGGTGATGAGATCGGCATGAGATATTTGGAGCTTCCCACAAAGGAGGGTGGCTATTACCGTACAGGTTCACGTACTCCCATGCAGTGGAAGAAGGGTAAAAACCTTGGGTTCTCCGAGGGCTGCAAGGACAGCCTGTATCTGCCTGTTGATGAAGCAGAAGATGCTCCTACCGTCGAGGAGCAGGAGAAGGATAAGGATTCACTTCTTAATGTAGTAAAAGAGCTCCTTAATCTTCGTCACAGAGAAGAAGACCTTCAGGCAGATGCTGAGTTTAAGGTTCTCTGCGCAGAAAAAAATGCTCCTTTTGTATATAAGAGAGGAAGTCTTACAATAGCGGTTAATCCTTCTTATAAAGAAAAAACTGCAGCTTTAACAGTAAAGGGAGAAAAAATATACAGTCTTGGAAATGCTGAAATTGGAGAGGATAAGCTTACTCTTTCTCCTCAGTCTTTTGTAGTAATACGTTAAAATAGCAAGAAACTAAGGCAATACCTTTCAGTTTTTACCTTTCCTATGCAACCCCGGTGCTATAAAATGGTACCGGGGTAAATGCGCTTTTAAATATTTTGACTTCCCGGAGGAATTTTTTGAAATCTAAAACGCTTTTTATACTGTTTTCAATATCATGGCTGATTCCAATAGCAGTATTGTTATCATTTATATTTAATCAATATCAGAACGCGTACATAGACAGAACTGAAAGTGAGGTTATGAATGCGGTCAATGTCTCGGGGGTCTTATTAAAATCCCATATTGATGAGGCGGCCTCGCGAATATACCGCCAAAGTTCCGGAGAAGAGTGGAGAAGTAATTACAGAAAACTCCAGACGGGGAATCTTAGCAAAGAGGACTATCTGACCTGGATCCGTCTTCAGATTATCAGTAAGTTTTCTCCGGATGATCAGTTTGCCTTTACGGCATTTTATCTGATAAATGAGGATGAGCCTTCGGTTTATGCTGCAAAAAGTGATTTTAATTATGATGACTATATGAAAAATGTGGATGGCTATTTAAAGCCCTTTGTTCACAATAAAGAAAAGCAGGCTCAGGTTGCCATAGTCGGTGATCAGATTTATCTTGTTCAGAATCTGTTTTTCTCAATATATGACATCAGTTATGGCGCAGTGGTAGTAGGTCTTGAAAGAGATAAATTCTTTAAGGACATACCTTTGGAAGAGCTTGAGAACATTTTTGTTGAGGTAAATAAAACCGGATATTTTCTCACATATTTCGGAGAGGTTAAAATTCCTGACAACAAAATGAATGTCCTTAGTGGGTTACGAAGCGGCTCCGCAGAGAATCATGAAAGGGGAATACGAAGAACCTTTCAGACAGGATATACAGGCTATAGATATAATGTTGATGAAAGTAATTACAGTCTGGACTTTTACTATATTAAGGATATGGGAGATCTGTACTATGAGATTTCCAGAGTCAATCTGATAGTAATAATTTCTGTCCTTGCAATGCTTCCAATAATGATAATGACCTATTATTACATGCAGAAGAACTCCAAGTACCAGCAGAGAATGGCCACAAAGGATGCCCAGATTGCAGCGCTTCAGGCTCAGATAAATCCGCACTTTTTAAATAATACGCTGGAGATGATGAATTGGCAGGCCAGGATGAACGGGGATACTGAAGTTAGCAAAATGATCGAGGCACTGGGAACAGTTCTTTCTTCCGGAATAAACAGGGACAATGTTGTACTCACAAGATTATCTGATGAAATCAGGTGCGCTGATGCATTTTTATATATCATGTCCATGCGTTTTGGTGACAGGCTGGAGGTTGAAAAGCTGGTGGACACTAATCTTGTAAATGCACTTGTTCCTCAGCTTATTCTGCAGCCAATATTGGAAAACGCCATAAAGCACGGAGTAGAGAGTGTAAGTCATGGTACAATCTGGCTTAATATCTTTGAAGAAAATAATGAGCTTATTATAGACGTAATAAATAGCGGAAAGAAAATGAAGACTGAGGATATCGATAGGATAAGCAGGATTATAAGCGGGGAAGATGCTCTTGATAAAAGTGTTCCCGGAGTTCATACCTCAATTGGAATATATAACGTAAACAAGAGAATAGAGCTTATTTTTGGAGAAAAGTATGGTCTGTCCGTTCATCTCATCGATGAGGATAAGATGCAGTTCAGGATGGTAATGCCACTATCCTGAAGCAGGTAGTACAAATCAATGAATATGGAGTATGGTAACCAGATGTATAAAGTGATGATAATAGATGATGAGCCGATAATAGTGGAAGGGCTTAGGAGAAGTGTTGCATGGGATAAGTTTGGCTGTGAAGTAATTGCTACAGCTTACAACGGAGTTGAAGGAAAGACGCTTATCACGGAAAAAAAGCCCGACATGGTTTTCCTTGATATATGCATGCCAGAAATGGACGGACTAAGCATGGTGGCAGCCCTTAAGTCAGAATACAGTAACATGCAGGTGACAATACTTACGGGCTTTCGCGATTTTGAATATGCAAAGACGGCCCTGAATCTGGGGGTTCGACGTTTCCTCCTAAAGCCTTCAAATATGGAAGAGATTGAAGAAGCGATTGCATTTATGGTAAGTAAGCTTGACTCTGAAAGCCAGTATGACAAAGCTGTATCAGAAGTGGATGCTGAGCCCGATTTATCAAAAGCAGGAGACCGAAAAGATGCAGATAATGGGAGCAGCATCGGGAGAAAGGCTGATAAGCATGAGGATGCTGCCAATAATTTCATAGTCAGAAATGCAATAGCATATATGGAAGAGCACTACAGTGAAAAAATAATGCTTGCAGAGGTCTCCGAGAAGGTATATGTGAGCCAGTGGCATCTTAGTAAGCTTCTAAACAAGGAGATGGGACAGAATTTTTCAGAGATATTAAACGGCATACGCATTAGAAAAGCCGAGGATTTTCTTAAAAATCCATCGCTACGGATAGCTGATGTTGCGGAAATGGTCGGCTTTGGTGAGGTCAATCATTTTTCTAAAGTATTTAAGAAAATAAATGGTGTTTCACCTAACGAATACCGCAATCATGGTTCCTGAAGTTTCCTAAAATGATTCGTTATTTAATAAAAAATTCATGTGCAATAGCGATAATATCAAATTATAATTAAATTAAGATATTGCGACTTCTTGTGGGCAAGAATTTAATGCGATTATTCTTATAAAGATATTTTATAATTGGAGAGATTATGAATTATTCAGGGTTTGGATTATTATCGCTTGCTGTGTATGTGATCATAAACAACAGACTTCTAAGGTCAATATCTAAAAAAGAGTTGTCTGAAAATGATATTAAATACAGATCTTTTCTTATAAGTGTCATACTCTATATGTTCACGGACATCATATGGGGAATTGCGTATGAATGGCATCTGATTAGGCTTGTTTATATTGATACTGCCGTTTATTTCATGCTGATGGCCCTTTCTGTTTTGATGTGGACAAGATTTGTGGTTTCATATCTGAATAACGGCAATTTGTTTGATACAATTCTGACATACACAGGGTGGATAATGTTCACCTTTGTAATGTCGTGTCTTTTAGTTAATTTCATGTATCCAATTCTTTTCTCATTTGATCAGAACGGAGTGTACACTCCTCATCCTGTCAGATATCTGTTTCTTATAGCCCAGGTTTTTCTGTTTGCAGCAACAACTTTATGTGCCCTGATTACATTTTTTAAGTCATCGGGAGAAAATAAACAGCATACAATTACGATAACTATTTCATGTATTGTCATGATCATATTTATAATTCTGCAGACCTGTGCGCCATTACTGCCTCTTTATAATATTGGCTGCCTTTTTGCATCGTGTCTTGTTCATGTTTTTCTTGAAGAGAATGAGGCTCGGAAGAAGAACAGGAAGCTTTCGAAGGCATTGTGGGATGCTGAGAAGGCAAGTGCTGCAAAGGCAGCTTTTCTGGCAAATATGAGTCATGAGATCCGCACTCCCATAAATACTATCATTGGAATGAATGAGATAATTCTTCGCGACAGTAATGATGATAAGGTCATATCCTGCGCAGAAAAAATCAGGGAGTCTGCCACCAGTCTGCTGAGAATAATAAGTGGAATTCTTGAGTTCTCTAATGTTCAAATAGGAGAAACAGAGCTTGTAAATGTAGAATACTACATGCCTGAACTTATAGATGATCTCTACAATTTTATCCGTTTCAGAGTGGAAGATAAGGGATTGGAATTACATATGGATATAGATCCAAATCTTCCTAAAAGAGTGATGGGTGATGAACTAAAGATAAAGCAGGTCATCACGCATCTTCTGACCAATGCAGTGAAGTTCACGGATAAAGGCAAGATAATTTTCAGGGCACGACTACGTGGCATAGAAGGAGAAAATGCCCATATCAGATTTACTGTCACCGATACTGGTCTTGGAATCAAGGATGCGGATAAGGAAAAACTGTTTATAGCATTTGAGCGTATAGATACTGAAAAGGAAAATTCAGAAAAAGGCCCAGGTGTAGGTCTTGCCATGTCAGCCCATTTGCTTGATATGATGGGATCAAAATTTAATGTTCAAAGTATCCATGGCATGGGCTCTGAATTCAGCTTTGAACTCACTCAGCAGATCACTGATAAAAATATTATCGGTTCAAACTGGAAGAATGAAGTTAACTCAGTAACTGAAACTAAAAAACAAGAGCACCATTCATTTAAAGCGCCTGATTGCAGAATGCTTCTTGTTGATGATACGGATCTTAACCTTGAGGTTATCTGCGGACTTCTTGAGCCTACAAAGATAAAGATAGATACTGCAAGTAGTGGAGAGGAATGTATCCGCAAATTCGGAGAAAACTCCTATGATATTGTTTTCCTTGATTATATGATGCCTAAGATGGATGGAATTGAGACATTAAAAAGGATGAAGGAAGACTATCCGGAAAAAACTCTGGCAACTCCTGTGATATCCTTTACCGCAAGTGCTGTTTCAGGAGAGCGGGAGCGTATGCTATCTGAAGGCTTCACCGATTATCTGACAAAACCGGTCGTGATTTCCAAAATGATGGATATGCTCATTAAGTATCTGCCGGAAAGTAAGATCAGTACAACGGATGAAAGCGATTTACAGGCTCAGGATGTAAGTTCTGAACAGACTCGTGAGGTCAGCTTTGAAGGAATACCCCGTGAGCTTTCTGAGCTTCCATGGATTAATGTAAGTGAAGGTATCGATTACTGTGGAACCCCGGAAACCTATATGCTGGCACTTTCAACATTCGTGAAGGGAATAGAGGAGAAGGCGGCGTTATTGGAAGACTGCCTTTCAAAGGATGATATAAAGCTGTTTACGATAAATGTTCACGCAATAAAGAGCAGTGCGCTTACCGTAGGTATGGCTGATATTTCAGCTAAGGCAAAAGAACTTGAACTGCTTGGCAAAGCCGGCGACAGGGAAAAGATTGACGATAAGTTCCCTGGCTTTATTGAAGATTTCAGAAATCTTGCGACGGTTTTGGAGAAGCTTGTAGGCTGAATTTTCTCTGAATAATATAGACTGGCAGAGTAAAAATATTGTTTTTAGCAATAACTTCGCTTATTGTAGTAAAATGTTTGTATATTTTGAATATCGAATTTCTGAAGAAATTCGGTATCCTATAGATTATTGAATTTCTTCAGAAATTCGATAATCGTATTGGACCAGTTCCTTGCGAAGCAAGGGGCGTGTCTGGCGAAGCCAGATTTCCGAACGATTTTCCTTGTTATCGTTCGGAAAGTCATAACTTATGTACTGCGAAGGAGATGGAAACGATATGAGAATTGTTTATATGGGAACGCCGGATTTTTCCGTGCCGCCTCTTGAAAAGATGATAGAAAACGGACATGAGATAGTAGCTGTAGTTACTCAGCCTGATAAGCCCAAGGGAAGAAGTGACAAGCTTATGCCCTCACCTGTAAAGGAGTGCGCATTAAAGCATGGACTTAAAATTCTGCAGCCGGTGAAAATAAGGGAAAAGGAGACAGTCGAGGAGCTAAAGGCTCTAAATGCAGATATTTTTGTTGTTGCTGCATTTGGTCAGATTTTATCCCAGGAGGTTTTGGATATTCCTAAGTTTGGATGCATAAACATTCATGCTTCCCTTCTTCCGAAGTACAGAGGGGCTGCTCCGATACAGATGTGTATCCTGAACGGAGACAAGACAACAGGTGTTACAATTATGCAGATGAATGCAGGAATGGATACCGGTGATATACTTATAACCAGGGAGATTCCCATTGAAGAGGAGGATACTGCAGGTACACTTTTTGATAAGCTCATGTATCTTGGAGCTGATCTTGTAGTTGAAGCTCTTCCCATGATTGAAAAAGGTGAGCTTACACCGGTACCCCAGAATGATGCAGAGGCTACAAAGTGCGGCAAGATTTCCAAGGAAATGGGACATATTGACTGGAATGATTCTGCAGAAAAGATTAACAACCTTGTAAGAGGCATGAATCCATGGCCCAGTGCATATACAGGTCTCAACGGGAAAATGCTTAAGATCTGGAAGGCAGGAATCTGCAGAAGCGCTGATGAGAAAGCTACGGCAGGGCAGCCGGGAACCATTAATTCTGTTTCCAGGGACAGTTTTTTCGTTAATACTGGTGACGGAATCCTTGAAGTCACAGAGATTCAGCTTGAAGGAAAAAAGCGCATGCCTGTTTCAGCTTTCCTTGCAGGAAACAGTATAGGTGCAGGGGATAAGCTGCAGTAAAAGATTTATAGATGTGGAGGAATGAAAAATGTATTCATATGGATATTACGGCGGAATGATGTTTGATTACACATATATTCTGGTTTTAATAGGTGCACTTCTTTGCATGCTTGCAAGTGCAAGGGTGAATTCAACCTATAACAAATATGCAAGAGTAAGAAGTATGTCAGGCATGACAGGTGCACAGGTCGCAGAAGAGATATTGAGGAGAAACGGAATTAATAATGTCTGTGTGGCGCATGTTCCGGGTAATCTTTCAGATCACTTTGATCCGAGGAATAATACGGTTAATCTGTCTGACAGCACCTATGGCTCAACCAGCGTAGCAGCCATCGGTGTTGCTGCTCATGAGTGCGGTCATGTACTTCAGCATCATCAGGGCTATGTGCCGATCAAGATCAGGTCTGCACTTGTTCCTGCAGCTAACTTTGGTTCGAAGATAGGGCTTCCTATTATTATCATAGGCCTTATCATAGGTATGACACCTCTTGCTAAAATAGGAATTTGGGTGTTCTCACTGGCAGTTTTATTCCAGCTTGTAACACTTCCTGTAGAATTTGATGCTTCTCACAGAGCACTTGTAATGCTGAATGAATACGGAATCCTTGCTGAGGATGAGGTAGATAAATCAAGAAAAGTTCTTAATGCAGCTGCACTTACCTATGTGGCAGCGGCCGCTTCATCTATTTTGCAGCTTCTCCGTCTGGTTTTGATTGTAAATGGCGGAAGACGCAATAGGAGGTAAAATGGCTGGAAAGGTCAATGAAAGAAAAATCGCATTGGATATACTGACAGAGATGGGAAAAAGTGAATCCTATCAGAAATCTGCAGTAAAACTGGCGCTTAATAAATATGATTTCCTTGAATCAAAACAGAAGGCTTTCATAAAATACCTCGCAGAGGGAACGATAGAGCGTCAGATAAGCCTTGATTATGTTATAAGTCAGTTTTCCAAAACTCCTATATCAAAAATGTCTAAGGTGATCCTGTATATAATCAGGATGGGAGCCTTCCAGATACTGTACATGGATTCAGTGCCTGATTCAGCTGCTGTAAATGAAGCAGTAAAGCTTACTTCCAAGATGCATTTATTTGGATTGAAAGGTTTTGTAAATGCAGTGCTTAGGAATATTTCCAGAAATAAGGATGAAATAGTATGGCCAAATCCCGGTGAGTCAAAGGAATCCAGGATAAAGTTTTTATCGGTTAAATATGCTGAGCCCGAGTGGTTATCAGAGATGTTTCTTGAGAACTATGGCTTTAAACAGACCAGAGATATTTTTAAGTTCTTCCTGGAGCCAAGACCTGTGACTGTGAGATTCAGCTCCAGGTTTAGCAACGAGGAGCTTCGTAAGATTCTGCTTAAGATGAAGCATGCAAATAACGGTACGATAGAAATGAAGCCAAGCTCTTTACTTCATTACGCCATGGATCTTTATCATACAGACAATATAAGATATCTGCCCGGATTTGAGGAGGGTGCTTTCATGGTTCAGGACATCAGCTCCATGCTGGTTACTGAGGTGGCAGGCATCAAAAAAGGTGACACAGTTATTGATGTCTGCGCTGCTCCCGGAGGAAAGAGCCTTCATGCAGCTGACGTACTTAGTCAGACAGGAAAGGTTATAGCAAGAGATATATCTGAAAATAAGTGCATTTTAATTCGTGAAAACGTCATGAGAATGAAGCTTTCAAATGTGACTGTTGAAGACTATGATGCTGAGAAGCACGATGCGGGACTTGAGAATAAGGCAGATGTTTTGTACTGTGATCTTCCCTGTTCAGGACTTGGAGTTATTGCAAGAAAGCCTGATATCAAAATGAATACGGACATAAATGCAATAAATAACCTTCAGATAAAGCAGCGCAATATCTTAAACAGCGTCTGGAATTATGTAAAGCCCGGCGGTACACTTATATACAGTACATGTACCATGACTAAGCAGGAAAACGAGGATAATTTCAGATGGATACTGCAAAATCTTCCCTTTGAAGCAGTGAGTATAAAGGAGCGACTTCCTGAGAAAATGAGGGAGATTCCTACAGCAGGTGCGGGATATATTCAGATTATTCCCGGAGAATATGGAACTGACGGATTTTTTATAGCAAAGTTTAAGCGTAAGGAAAACTAATGACAGATATAAAATCACTTACAAAAGAAGAATTAACAGACTTTATTAAAGACATGGGTGAGCCCGGCTTCAGAGCCGGGCAAATTTATGACTGGATGCACAAGAAGCAGGCAGCAGGTTTTGAGGAGATGACTAATCTCTCAAAGGGACTCCGTGACAAGCTCTCGAAGGAGTGCGAATATGTATCTCTCAAAATTGAGAGAGTACAGGAATCCAGGATTGACGGAACAAGAAAATACCTTTTTGAGCTTGCTGACGGCAATCTTATAGAGAGCGTTTTCATGAAATATCGCTTTGGAAACAGTGTATGCGTCTCATCACAGGTAGGATGCCGCATGGGATGCAGATTTTGTGCGTCAACTATCGACGGAGTTGAGAGGAATCTCAGACCCTCCGAGATACTTGATCAGATCTATGCAATAATGCGCGACACCGGGGAAAAGGTATCACGAGTTGTTGTCATGGGAAGCGGAGAGCCCCTCGATAACTATGATAATGTGATCAGATTTGTAAAACTCTTAACTGACGAGAACGGATACAACTTAGGGCAGAGAAATCTTACAATTTCAACCTGTGGCATAGTTCCTAATATGAAGAGACTGGCAGAGGATAAACTTCAGATCAATCTTGCGATTTCCCTCCATGCATCCAATCAGACAAAGCGTAAGGAGCTTATGCCTATCGCTAACAAGTACTCGATTGAAGAATTGCTTGATGCCTGCAGGGATTACTTTGATAAGACCGGACGCCAGCTGACATTTGAGTATTCACTGGTTGGTGGTGTTAATGATACGGATGCTGATGCTGATGAGCTTGCAGGTCTTCTTAAGGATCTTAACTGCGTGGTAAATCTCATTCCTGTTAATCCTATTAAAGAACGTGAGTATGTAGAGAGCACAGCTGAGAGAGTTCAGGCCTTTAAGAGGATGCTTGAAAAGAGGCATATAAATGCCACAATAAGGCGAGAGATGGGAAGAGATATCGATGGCGCCTGCGGACAGTTAAGACGCCGCCATATAAGTGAGAAGAAGGGTTACTGTTCAGACAGCTCTGCGCACTTGCTGCGCTGAGCGTGAGAATGTTCTACGTCTTGAATATAGGATTTGCCCCTTTGCCGAAGGCAACTGGAATGGGCAAATCCAGTTGCTGTGAGCACCGTAAGGTGTGAACAGTAACGAAGAAGCAGGAAAACTGAGAAATTAAAACTTTTTAGAATTGACAGGAAAATTGCAGTTGACTATTTTCCCTAATTCATTGTAAAAAATATTTTGGCTTGCATATTCTTGACTATCGGATATAATGCTAAAGAAAAACTTTGTAAGAAGAGAGGAATCATACATGAAACAGGCATTTGATAATGACAAATATCTCCAGATGCAGTCTGAGCGGATCCGTGAAAGAATCGGACAGTTTGGCGGAAAGCTCTATATGGAGTTCGGAGGAAAGCTTTTTGATGATTATCACGCTTCAAGAGTTTTACCCGGATTTCAGCCTGACTCAAAAATCCGCATGCTCACTCAGTTAAAAGAGGATGTTGAAATTGTTATAGTTATAAATGCGGGAGATATCGAGAAGAACAAGGTCAGAGGTGATCTTGGAATCACTTATGATATGGATGTTCTCAGACTTATCGATGCTTTTCATGGATATGGTTTATATGTAGGTTCTGTCGTACTTACAAGATATGACGGAACTGAGCAGGTGGTTGCTTATCAGAAAAAACTTGAAGCACTTGGACTTAAGGTTTACAGACATTACACAATTCCCGGATATCCGTCCAATATTCCTATGATAATAAGTGAAGATGGATACGGAAAGAATGAGTATATAGAGACCAAGCATTCTCTTGTCGTTGTGACTGCACCGGGTCCCGGAAGCGGAAAGATGGCAGTTTGCCTCTCACAGCTTTATCATGAAAACAGACATGGTGTTAAGGCAGGTTATGCGAAATTTGAGACATTCCCTATCTGGAATATTCCTCTTCAGCACCCTGTAAATCTTGCGTATGAAGCAGCTACCGTAGACCTTGCAGATATGAATATGATCGATCCCTATCACCTTGAGGCCTATGGCGTCACAACTGTTAACTATAACCGTGACGTTGCGGTATTCCCTGTTCTTAATACGATGTTTAAGCAGATTTACGGCGATTCACCCTACAAGTCACCTACTGATATGGGTGTTAATATGGCAGGTAACTGCATCATTGATGATGAAGCAGCACAGGCAGCAGGTAAGCAGGAGATAATAAGACGTTATTTCAAGGAATTGTGTGAACAGAGAAAGGGAGAAATCAACCAGGATAGAATTGATACCCTTGAGATTTTGATGCAGAAGGCCGGCTGCAGTATTCAGGACAGAGCTCCGGTTGCTGCCGCAAATCTGAAGGCTGAACTTACAGGTGCTCCCGCAGCAGCCATAGAGCTTCCGGATGGACAGGTTGTGACAGGTAAGACCAGTGCACTTATGGGTGCTACAAGTGCCATGCTCCTTAATGCTCTTAAGGTAATGGCAGGAATTCCTGATGAAGTAGAGCTGATATCCCATACGATCATTGAGCCTATACAGAATCTTAAGGTTCAGCAGCTTGGAGGACATAACCCTCACCTTCATATCGGTGAGATTCTCATTGCCCTTACAATCTGTGCTGCTACGGATGAAACTGCAAAGGCAGCTTTGGACCAGGTTGATAAGCTGAGAGGACTGGAGGTTCACTCCACAGTAATCCTTTCTCCCGCAGATGAGTCTACATTCCATAAGCTTGGAGTAAATCTTACCTGCGAGCCTAAATATCAGACCAAGAAGTTGTTCCACGGCTGATAATACGATTCTCTGGATGTCATAAGCAAAGGATGATTCCTTTGTATGACTTGTAATAAAGAAGCAGATATGAGCAGAGTTTTACACGCTTAACGAAAAAACATTTACTTCATAATGATTTTAGATATTGTTCAGAATTGTTTTTAACAGAGCGTGCTATAATTAACTCATGAAACTTATATCGGCGTGTGTAGGAGGTTCTCTATGAATCAGAGCTTATACGATGCGGTATTTTGTGTGGATGTTGGTGGACAGAAGATTGATCCGTTTGCAGCTGCCACAATCGATTTTGGAAGAGTTATTGGCGATATGAAACTTGGCGGATATGAGATTACATCTCTTCATGTGGCTGAGTTCATAGTTCTTCATTGGCTTGATGATATAAGAAAAAATAAAACGCAGCTTATCCATGATACTATGGATATGGATAACAGAGATGATTTCTGCAGACAGAAATATGGATTATCCTGGAAAGACATCGACGCCCTGGATCCGACTTCGGATTTTGAATTCGATTTAAAGAGCGGACAGGTTATTCTGTTCCTGGCACATGATGCTCAGTATAAAGAAGATGCTTATATGAAGATGTTTGGCCAGGAACTCAACAGATTCTGTCAGGAGACAGGATTCCTTTATACGAAGCTTGGCGAGGCTATTTAATTACCTTGCTTTACATTTTATTCCTCCTTTCCTTTCTAAAATATTGTTACAAAGATGGCCTGACGAGAGTATACCTCCGCCGGGTCTTCTTTTTGCGTGAAATAGCAGAGCCATGTGGTTTGAAAAACGACTTAATCCTTTTAGTTTCTTAAGGTTTTCTTAAAAACAATCCTCCAATATTATATTTTTATTACAAATTTGCTATGATATTTTTAGTGTCGCCTTAGTCTTTTTTGTTTTGTAATAGGAGGAAAAAATATGCTGAATAGAGGAGATTGCGTTGTTTATGGTAATCATGGGCTTTGCGAGGTAAAAGACATTTTGGTTCCGTCTTTCCTTGAGAGAGGTAACGAAACGCTCTACTACAGCATGGTTTCAAGTATTGACAATAAGGGAATCCTTTATGTTCCTGTTGATGGAGCAGAGGAGAAGATGAGAGAAGCTATTGATGCTGATGAAGCAGAAGAGCTTATCGATGAGATTGAGGAGCTTGAGGTTTATGATATTCCTCAGGGTAAGAAAGCAGAAGCAGTTATCGTTGATGTTATTAAGAGAAATAAGGCTCCTGAGATGATGTGCCTTGTTAAGTCACTTCGTCAGATCAAGGCTACCAGAGCCGCTGAAGGCAAGAAGTTTGCATCCATGGATGAGAAGTATTTAAGCATTGCAGAGAAGCTTCTTTATTCTGAGATGGCTTACTCCATGGAGTCAAAACTCGATGAGGTTAAAGAGAGAGTTTGTGGTGAACTTTCACAGCTTACTCTTGTTTGATTAAAATTTAATAAAAGAATTATAATGAATTGCTAAAGATGTCAGTGATTTTTCTCTGACATCTTTTTTATTTTTATTTTATAAAATTTATAGCCATTAAAACGTATAATTATTACATAGATATATTATTATTTCTTTTGATGCACACATCATATTTTCAGGAAGTGCAAAAAATAAAGTTGCAGAATGGAGGACTTTATATGGTTTCATTTCTGATTGCTTTAGGAGTACTTGTTATAGGATATAACGGATATGGAAGAATGGTGGAGATGATTTTCGGACCGGATGATCGGAAAACTCCTGCCTATGAGATCAATGATGGAGTTGACTTTATTCCCATGCCAACCTGGAAGGCACTTCTTATTCAGTTGCTAAACATTGCAGGTACAGGACCGATTTTTGGTGCTATCATGGGGGCATGCTTTGGACCGATTGTATTTTTCTGGATTGTGCTTGGAGCTATATTTGGAGGTGCAGTACATGATTTCATGTGCGGAATGATTTCAGAGAGACATAATGGTGCCTCTATATCAGAGCTTTCCGGTATATACATGAACAAAGTAGTGCTGTATATAATGCGTGTATTTTCACTGATTCTGCTGATTCTAACCGGAACTGTATTTGTTACCAGTCCTGCGGCGCTTATTGCCAGAATTACGCCGGATTTTCTGACGGAATCATTTTGGGTAGTTTTGATACTTATCTATTATTTGATTGCAACGCTTTTACCTATTGATAAGGTTATCGGTAAGCTTTATCCGATTTTTGCCGTAGTACTCATTATAATGGCTTTTGCAATTGCAGGTGGAACGCTTTTTTCAAAACAATATCATCTTCAGGAGATTTCACTTGTAAACATGCATCCGGACGGATTACCGGTTTGGCCATATATGTTTGTGACGGTAGCCTGTGGCGCTATTTCGGGATTTCACGCGACTCAGTCACCGATGATGTCCAAGTGTATTATAAGTGAGCGCAGAGGTCGAAGGGTTTTCTATGGAGCGATGATAATTGAGTCTGTCATTGCTCTTGTGTGGGCTGCCGGAGGATTGGCTTTTTATGGCAATACTACAGACTTAAATTCAGCAATAGCAACCTTGGGACAATCCGGGACAGTATATGACATCAGCAGCACCATGCTTAAAGGAGTTGGAGGTTTGCTGGCAATTATAGGTGTTGTTGTATGTCCTATAACATCCGGGGATACTGCATTTAGAAGTGCAAGACTCATTCTTGCAGAGTGGACCGGGCTTGATCAAAAGAGCATAAAGAAACGACTTATTCTCACGATTCCGCTCCTGCTGATCGGAGCGGTGCTTACACAGCTTGACTTTAATGTACTGTGGAGATATTTCTCATGGAGTAATCAGACACTGGCCATGATAGCACTGTGGATTGCTACATCTTATCTGATCAAAAATGGAAAAAGAAGATTCGATTCATTGATAACAGCGCTTCCTGCAACATTTATGTCAGCTGTCAGCATGACCTATTTCATGATGGGTAAGGAATGCCTTGGAATGTCAAAGACTATAGGTTATCCTATCGGAATTATTTTTGCAGCAGCTCTGTTTATTGTATATTTAAGGATAAATGCAAAACAGTGGAGCAATTAAGAATGACCTCTTAACTCTGTCAGGACTGGGGCTGACCAAGGCGGTAATCTCTGGGAGAAAGTCCATAGGCTTCCTTGAATTTTCTATAAAAATAGCTGCTATTGTCATAGCCGATGTAGGTGTAAATATCTTCAATAGTGAGGGTGGTATGGCTTAGAAGATAGGCAGCCTGTTGAAGACGCCTTGCAAGGAGCTGCTCTTTAAAATTTTTACCGGTATGCTTTTTTAGCAGTCTGCTTATGTAGTAAGCAGGCTGCTTTGTTTGTTTAGCGATAGTTTCAAGGGTTCCATGTTTGTAATGATCATCAATATACTTCAAGACCGTAAGCAACAGATTCTGCTCATACTGAGAAGGAGTCCCCTGGTTTACAAGTCCTGCATAGACAGACAGGGTTTGCAACAGAAGCCCCATAGTAGTGCGGTTGATGGTGTTTATAACTGTCTCGGATTCCTGATACAAAAGGGTGTATATCATGTTTTCCATAAGGTTCTGCACCGGAAGAATGTCTGAAGTAGGAAAGTGCAGGTAAGTAAGGAAGGATGAATCCGGAGAGAGGACTGAAATCAAAAAGTCTCTTAGAAGATCACCCTCCGGGATCATGTTCAAAGCTTCATCAAAGAATTCCGGTAGCAGTATGAAATTAACGGCAATATCATTTTCACCTGCGGGCATTATCTCCTGAGTAGTGTTCTGATTAAGAAAAAGCAGCTCGCCGGCTTTTAAAGTAATCTCATCAGTATCATTTAAAATGTGATGTGTTTCTCCCAAAACCATGTAGACCATTTCAACATAGTTGTGACTGTGCTTTGGAAAATGCACAAAGCGGGTATGGGGACGAATCTCTATAAGACGTCCCTTTTTTAATAACAGATCACTGTTAATTATGAAATTCTGACCTGTGGAGTATCGGCTCTTGTCAATTTCAAGACCGCTTAATATCTCTTTTTCTTCATCTGTCAGCTGCCTTAGCTGCTCTATAATCTGCTTATTCATAGCTATATTATAAATTTTTCGAATATGCAAATAAAGTCCTATTTTTTGTAGTATAAGGTCCTTAAGAATGGAGGTTCATATTTATATAATAATTTTAGATTCATGGGAATCACCTGGCATAAGCATTTGTAATCGTAAACTTATGTCAGGTGAAGCATATCCTTAGAATCTACAAGAGAAGTTTACAGAGGCGGAACCATCATGACGAAGTCATGATTTGGAATGGTTCCGACCGATAGGGCAGGATTACGAAGTAATCGTGCCGATACACACAGTGAGGAATAATTATTATGGGTAAGTATTACTTGGCGGTTGATATAGGGGCTTCAAGCGGACGCCATATGCTTTTTCATATGTCTGATGGGAAAATCCGCATGGAAGAGATCTATCGCTTTGAAAATGGCATGGTCTCAAAGGATGGGAAACTTCTCTGGGACACAGATAAACTGTTCAGGGAAATTGTAAGTGGAATGAAGGAATGTAAAAAACTTGGGAAGATTCCTGTTTCGATGGCAATAGATACCTGGGCGGTTGACTATGTTCTCCTTGATGAAAACGACAGGCTACTGGGTGACACCTATGGCTATCGAGATCACAGAACTACAGGGATGGATGAAGAGGTTTATAAGTGTATTCCGGAGAAGGAATTATATAGCAGGACAGGTATTCAAAAGGCAATCTTTAATACAATATATCAGCTCACTGCTGACAGGATTAAGAGACCGGATGTATTAAGAAGTGCAAAAACTTTTTTGATGATTCCGGATTATCTGAATTTCCTTCTTACAGGAAATAAGGCATCTGAATATACAAATGCCACCACAACACAGCTTGTAGATCCTGAGACAAAAAAGTGGGATAAGGAGCTTATCAGAAAGCTTGGACTTCCCAGGGACATTTTCCTGGATTTGCAGCTTCCCGGAAATGAAGTCGGAAAACTCAGGGATGAAATAAAAGAAGAAGTAGGCTTTGACTGCAGCGTAATCCAATGTGCAAGCCATGATACTGCATCAGCTGTAATGTCCATGCCTGATCCCGGCGATGATGGCTTATATATAAGTTCAGGAACCTGGTCACTCATGGGAGTAGAGACAAAAAAGGTGCTTTCAAGGGAGTGCGACAGGGAAAAGAACTTCACTAATGAAGGCGGTTATGATTACAGATTCAGATATCTTAAAAATATCATGGGACTTTGGATGATTCAGTCGGTAAGACATGAAGCTGATGATCAGCTTAGCTTTGCGGAGTATGCAAGTCTTGCGAAAGAGGCGGACAGCTTCCCGTCTTTAGTGGATGCAAATGACGACAGATTCTTATCACCTGAGAATATGACTGAGGAAATAAAAAGAGCCTGCAAGGAGTCAGGGCAGGAAGTTCCACAGACTCCGGGAGAAATAGCGGCGGTCATATATAAGAGTCTTGCCAAATGCTATGGAAATACCGTAAAGGAAATCATCAGCAACACCGGAGCGGATTACAAAGCGGTCCACATCATAGGTGGGGGCTGCAAGAACCGATATCTTAATCAGCTTACCGCAGATGCTACAGGACTTAAGGTTCTTGCAGGACCTTCTGAGGCAACAGCCATCGGAAATGCGATGGCTTTGATGATAAGAGAAGGAGAGCTGAAAGACCTTTCCGGAGCAAGAAATGTAGTCCGCGATTCATTTGAAATAGAGGAATTTAATCCTAATAGTAGGAGGATAATAAAATGTTAGTAGAAACAAAAGCGAGAGTTGGGGTATTCTCAATTGCTTTAGGGGCATATTTACCGCAGTTTCCCTCACTTGTACCTGAGTTTAACAAGCAGTTTGAGGATTTTAAGGCATCTATGCCTGATACGGTAGAGGTTATTGATGGGGGAGTTGTAACAACAAAGGAACAGTCACAGGAGGCAGGAGAGAAGTTCCGAGCAGCAGATGTTGACCTTGTTTTCATGCAGCTTCTTACATATGCTACCTCATACAATATGCTTCCTGCAGTAAAGGACCTGGATGTTCCTGTGGTTTTGGTAAATCTGCAGAAGCTTAAGGCACTTGATTATGATACAGCAGGAACAGCGGAGTGGCTTGGCGAAGCTTATGCCTGCGGTGCAGTAGGAGAGATGGTTGCAGATCTTAACAGATATGGCAAGCGCTCTGCGGTTATCACGGGTGTAGTAGAGGGCGGAGACCCGGCAGTAGCAAAGCAGATTGATGAGTGGTGCCGCGCTGCACAGGTGAGAAGACGTTTCAGAGATACAAACCTTGCCCAGATCGGAAGACCTTATCCCGGAATGATGGATCTTTATATAGATGAATCAAATCTCTACAGAAGAATGCATGTGTACACAAAACAGTTCGACTGGGAAAAAATCTGGGCTATTGCCGATGATATCACAGATGATGAAGTGATAAGGGCAAAAGCACAGGATATACTTGATACCTTTGATGTTGAAGGCGGCGGAACCATTGAGAAGGTATATGAGATGGCTAAATATGTTGTTGCTTTTGAGAGATGGGTAAAGGATGAGAAGCTTGGCTTTGTTGCTTCGCATTATGACGGATATGCGAAGGGACAGGCAGGTGTCGTTGACAGTCTTCTCATTCCGGCATTCTCAATGCTTATAAAGCAGGGAACAGCCTGTGCAGTTGAAGGCGATATCAAAGTGGCAATGGCTATGAGTATCCTTAAGACAATAGCAGGATCCGGCCAGCTTGCAGAGATGTACACCATTGACTTTAATGATGATGTTACACTCATTGGTCACAGCGGCTCTGGAGACTACGATTTCTCAACAGCAAAGAAGCCTACCATGAAGATTGTGGACGTGTTCCACGGAAAAACCGGTGGTGGATATCTAACACAGTTTTATCCACCTGCAGGAGATATCACTTATCTTGCAATCACTCAGGATGGTGACGGACATTTCAAATTCGTTGCAGCTGAAGGTGTTAATGAAGAGGGAAAAATCCTCCAGAACGGTGACACTATGATGCGTACAAGATTTGCATGCTCTGCAGCTGAGTTTGTTACAAAGTGGAGTGAGTGCGGACCTACCCATCATTTTGGTGCTGCAATAGGTCATCATATCGATACAATTGCAAAGGTTGCCAAGATATTTGATGTACCGCTTGAAATTGTGACCAGATAATAAAAGGAGAAAAAATGAGTATTTTAGATGTTAAATTTGTTAAGGGATTTATTCGTATGGCTAACGATGGATGGGAACAGGGCTGGCATGAGAGAAATGGCGGTAACCTTTCCTACAGAATGAAGGATGAGGATGTAGAAGCCGTTAAGGAGTACCTTAAAGAGGACGGTCCGTTTGCCGAAATCGGTACCGAGGTTCCGGGACTTGCAGGTGAGTATTTCATGGTAACAGGCAGCGGTAAGTATTTCCGCAATGTGATCATCGATCCTGAAGATTCAATCGGTATCATTAAAGTGGATGAGACCGGAACTAAGTATCAGATTCAGTGGGGCTTTGTAAATGGCGGGCGTCCTACCTCAGAGCTTCCTTCACATCTTATGAACCTTGAGGTTAAAAAGCGTGTTACCAACGGAAAATACAGAGTTGTTTATCATGCTCATACAACCAATACTATTGCACTTACATTTGTTCTTCCTTTAAAGGATGAGGTGTTTACAAGAGAACTTTGGGAGATGGCTACTGAGTGTCCTGTTGTATTCCCTTCAGGAATAGGCGTTGTTGATTGGATGGTTCCGGGAGGAAAAGACATCGCTGTTGCGACCTCTAAGCTAATGGAACAGTATGATGTAGCAATATGGGCTCATCATGGTATGTTTGCGGCAGGTGAAGATTTTGACCTTACATTTGGTCTCATGCACACTGTTGAGAAATCTGCAGAAATACTGGTAAAGGTATTGTCAATCACACCAAATAAGCTCCAGACCATAACACCTGATAATTTCAGGGATCTTGCAAGGGATTTCAAGGTTGAACTTCCTGAAAAGTTCCTGTTTGAAAAATAATAGTATTGTGCAACAGATATTACTTTTGCGGACTGTTTCATCTTTTTCGCAAAATGGCATATATTTGTTGCACTTTTTTATTCCGGAGTATCATCACCGCGGCCACGGTATTCAATAGGAGTGATGCCAAAGCTCTTTTTAAAAAGCCTTGTGAAGTAGGAGTAATTATCATAGCCCACATACTGTGAGATATCGTGGATTGGATAATCAGACTCTGATAACAGTTCTTTTGCAAGAGATAGGCGTTTTTCTATGACATAGTTTTTGTAGCTCATCCCGGTCTGTTTTTTGAAAATTTTTGTGATGTAATCAGGATCAAAGAAGAACATGACAGATAGCTGTTCACGGCTTATGTCTTCTCTGAAATGATCATCAACATATTTCAGCATTGCAGTGATGTTAGATTCATTTTCAATAGAATCTGTACTGATATCAGGAATATCAATCTTGCCTTCAGGGGACAGTGATTTCTGGTTTTGGACTTCCTCAGCTTCCTTTAATGCCTTTTTTATTATTCGTGTAAGTTCAGCATAATCTATAGGCTTTAGGAAATAGTGGAAGCTCCGCAGTTCAACGGCCTTCTGAGCATAGGAGAAATCTGCATAATTGGTAAGGAAAATAGTCGGTACGTTATTTCCCTGCTCACGAATATATTTCAGGAGATCCAGGCCTGTTCCATGGGGCATATCAATGTCGCTAAGGAGCAGGTCTATATCGTTGCTCTCCATTATTTCCTTTGCACTGTTTATATTATTTGCTGTAAAAACTTCGGTTATTCCAAGGCTCTCCCAGGCTATTCCCTTTTGAAGAGCTGCAATAACAAAGCGGTCATCATCAACCAGTAAAACTTGCATAGTGTATATCCTTTATGCTTTCTCTTAGCTTAAATACTTAGTTAATTTTGGGAATCTATGACTGTTCTGCTGTGTTTTTAGGGATACCTAAAATCACAACTCCGCCACCATTTTCCATGTTTTCAAGTCTGATTCATAATCGTCATTATAAAGAAGTTTAAGTCTTCTTATGCAATTGGTTATACCGATTCTTGCTCCATCGGTAGTAAGGTACTCACCATTTCTGATCTTTTCAATAACTTCAGAGGGGAATCCCTGTCCGTTATCTCTTATGGAAATCTCCAGGTAATCCTCACCATTTCTCACGTAATCCTTTCCGGTGATTGAGATTTTCAGGCTGTCCTCATTGGGCTCGGCATACTTGATGATATTCTCCACAAAACTGATCACAAGAAGAGGAGGTATAAGCACATCAAAGTCCTTTTCATCAATATCACAGGTGTATTCAATATCATCGGAAAGACGCATCATCTGGATATCAAGGTAATCCTCTGCATGGGCAATCTCACTGCTCAAGGGAACGAAATCCTTATCAGCCTGGAAAAGGTACCTGAAGTACTTCGAAGTAAATTGAAGCATCTTCTGGGCTGCTGATACATCACCAAGGCTCAGCATGCTGTCGATGGTTGTAAGGCAGTTCAGATAAAAGTGCGGCTTAATCTGCTGCTGTAAAAACAGGATTCTGAATTTATTCTGGTCAAGCTCAGCCTCATAAATGTTGATTTTCAGTCTTGTAATTTCATGGATCAGACTCTTAAACTGATCGTTTATCTGGTTCAGCTCCTGTATCTTACTGTCTGTAAGATCAAGTGAGAGAGAAGCTGTATCAGATATAGAATCCATCTTTGAAAGATTACTCGAAAAAATCTTTATGGGAAGTATCACTCTTTTATAGGTCGCAAGTATGTAGCCGCCCATGATGACGCTAAGGGCAAGGGCTGTCAAAAATACCAGAAACTGTAAAAGAAAAATTTTTCCATAGCTTCCAAGCATATCTGAGTCAATAACAAGAGTAAAGGGAAGTCCAGACTTTTCACCGGGGAAATACAGCTTATTGTAGTAATGGCTTAAAAATCCCCTGGGACTTTCCGCAGTCTCATAGAAGGACTCATCATTAAGATTCTGAAGCTTTATGTTCCCATAGCGTCCAAGGTTAGTCTTGGAGAGTGGAGCAACAATATCCTCCGCTGCGACAAACGCCACAAAGGTGCGGTGATTATAGGTTATCTGGTAGTAAAGGTATGGAACCCCGTCAACTACGCAGGTGTTCCAGGAAAAGCCCTCCGCACCGATTATCTTTACCGTATCCATTATGACTCGTTTTCTTATGGCCTTATAGGTTTTATAAGATACCTTGAGCTCAGAAGCATTCATAAAAATGTTCCCCTGATCCCAATAGAAAAAGTACATAAATTCGGAACCGGTTGAATACTGCATATCGCTTACTCGTAGTCTCAGATCATTTCCTGCCTGCCTGAAGATTCCTATGCTGTTATCCAGTGAAAAGGAATCCAGGATTGGATCGTGAACTACAGTCCATTGAACAAAATGTGCAACGGCATTAAGTTTTCCTTCTAATTCTGTTTGATAAATATTTACTGCATTCTCAACTGCAAGATTATTTTGTTTTCTTATTTCCAAAAAAGAAAAACTACTTATGATCACGAAAATTATCACAACCGGAATAGCGGACCAGAGAGTTTTTCTTAAAATCTGTACAACCGTGTATGCTCTGCGTTTTTCTAAATTTTTCATACGTTCATTATAATTAAAAGCTTTTTGTATCGCCACTTATTTTGTCAGCATGTTCGGAAAAGTGCTATCCATAAAACAGAAAAGTGCTATTTTTGGATCCCTAAAAACGATAAGATTTGAACTGTCAAAAATACAAGTTTTAATCAGCTTAAAGAAATTACGTTGAAAAGAGGATCGGACATAATGAAAGAAAAAGCCCTGAAAAACATTAAAAAGTATTATCAGTTGTATCTGTTACTATTACCATCAGCGGTTCTTTTATTCTGCTTCGCATACCTGCCCATGGCTGGGATTGTGATAGCATTCCAGAATTATTCACCGGCGCTTGGAATATTCAAAAGTCCGTTTGTTGGAATGAAAAATTTCATACAGTTTTTCAAGTCTTATCAGTTCACGGTAACGATAAAGAACACACTGGTGATTAGCTTGTATAGCATTCTGGTAGGATTTCCGCTTCCGATTCTTCTGGCACTTATGTGCAATCAGATGAAAACGAAGATGTTCAAGAAAGTCTTCCAGGTTATTACATATCTGCCACATTTTATATCAACCATGGTTATGTGCGGTTTGATACTGATCTTCCTTTCACCAAGCAGCGGTCTGTTCGCCAATCTTTTCAGACTGTTCGGACAGGAATTTCCAAATCTTATGTCAAGCGCAAGCGGATTCAAACACATCTATGTATGGAGCGATATCTGGCAGCACCTTGGATGGGACAGCATAATCTATCTGGCAGCTCTGGCAGGAATCGATCCTACCTATTACGAGGCTGCAACAGTAGACGGCGCAAGTACACTACAGAAGATTAAATACATAGATATACCGATGATCCTGCCAACAGCAATGGTACTTCTTATCATGAGAGCAGGCAGCATCCTGGGAATAGGATTCGAGAAGGTTTTCCTTCTTCAGAATGTTCAGAACATAATGAGCAGTGAAATCATATCAACCTATGTTTACAAGATGGGTATGCAGAGCATGCAGTACAGCCTTTCAACAGCAATCGGTCTGTTCAACACAGTGGTAAATGTAATTGTTCTGCTTTTAGTAAATCTTCTTGCTAAAAAGTTAACTGATAGTAGTTTGTTCTAAAAACAAATAAGGGGAATGGAAAATGGAATTAGTTGTTAGAAGTGTAGAAGAGACAGAAGTTAAAAAGAAGAGAGTATTTACTCAGGATAAGCTGGTGAATATTCTGTTTCATCTGATAGCAGTAATTATGATAATTGCGGTCATATATCCACTTTGGTTCGTTATCATAGCATCCTTTAGTAATCCTGCGGATGTAGCTAATGGAAAAGTCTGGTTATGGCCAAATGTAATTGATGTAAGGGGATACCAAAAGCTCTTCGAACAGAGTCAGATCTGGAAGAGTTATTGGAACACCATTGTATATACCTTCACCGGCACGTTCGTCGCGTTGTTCGTTAATATCACTGCCGGTTATGCTATGTCAAGAAAGGATCTGCCCGGAAGAAAATGGATCAATGTATTCTATTTGATTCCAATGTTTGTCGGAGGAGGCCTGATACCAACCTATCTGATAGTTAAGCAGTTCGGACTTCTTGACAATTTCCTCGTAATGATCGTTCCATTTGCGGTATCCACTTACAACATCATCGTGGCAAGGACATTCTTCCAGAACTCTTTGCCAGAATCCTTATGGGAAGCAGCCCAAATAGACGGATGCAGCACCTTGAGATACTTCGTTCAGTTTGCAGTACCTCTCTCCAAAGCGGTAATCGCTGTAGTAGGACTTTGGACCGCGGTAGGTCTTTGGAACTCCTGGTTCAATGCTCTGATTTATCTTCAGAACGAAGATCTCATACCGCTGCAACTACTTCTTAGAAGAATTCTTATTGCCAATGAATCTCTTCTTGGTGCAGCGACAGGTACCATGGCTCAGGAGCTCAGACAGCTCTCAGACATGATGAAATATGCTTCAATCGTGGTTTCTACATTGCCAATCATGGCTCTCTATCCGTTCTTGCAAAAGTACTTTAATCAGGGAGTAATGATAGGCGCAGTAAAGGGTTAATCAGGCTCAGTTTTTTATGAGCTGAAGATTCCTGAATACATTTTCATTTGTGTTTTCAGGAAGTCACTATTTATATAGTTAAGGAGAAGGAGAAGAAAATGAAAAAGACACTAAAAATGACAGCAGGCGTGTTAGCACTTAGCACTGTACTTGCAGCATGTGGTCAGAGCGCACAGGTTTCTGAGAATGCAGGAAACACAAAGACTGAGACTTCAGCAGATACTGTAGCTGCTTCATCAGAGACTTCCTATAAGGTTGCGACTGTAAGATGGGCAGACTGGGGTGAGGATTACCATACAGGTTTTCCGGATGCTGCAGCAAGTGAAGCGGGAATAACAGTTAATTGGGATACTATCCTTAATTCTGACTGGGGCGATAAAAAGGCTGTTCTTCTTGCAGGTGGTGATCTGCCTGATGCATTTATGGGTTCAATATGCTTTTCAGAGTCAGACATACTTACTAATACAGGATCTTTCATAGCTCTTGATGATTACATCGATGAGTATATGCCTAATTTCAAGGGCATAATTGAAAGTGATCCTACAATGAAGGCACTGGCAACATCAGCTGACGGTCATATCTATGGTCTTCCTTCCAAGAAGCCCTGCAGACCTACTGTTGCAAACCAAATGTTCATAAATAAGCAGTGGCTTGATAATCTTGGACTTGAAGTTCCTACTACCTACGAAGAATTTGAAAATGCTCTTGTTGCTTTCAAAGAGCAGGATGCAAACGGCAACGGTGATCCTAATGATGAGATTCCTTTCGGACAGGGATATGCTGATTCTGTAATGTTCTTCAGCCTTCCTTTCGGAACAACATTAGGTGCAGACGGAACATACATGATGGCAATTCAGAACGGTGAGCCTGTATACCTTCCTGTTACTGAAGGATACAAGGAAGGTGTTCAGTGGATGCACGAGTGCTTTGAAAAGGGCCTTATCGATCCTGAGCTTTTTACAGAAGATTCTTCCATGCGTGATGCTAAGCTCATGAACGAGACACCTATTATCGGTGCAGCTCCCGGCTGGACAGCAGATTCAACCTTTGGTGCAAATGCAGGAGAGTACGTTGCACTTCCGGCTCTTACAGGTCCCAGCGGAGAAAGCTATATCTCATCTGATCCTGAGCATTGGAACTACAGCAGATATGAGTTCGTTGTAACTTCTTCATGTGAGAATCCCGGTCCCCTTCTTTCATGGGTAGACAAGTTCTACACAGAGGATGCTTCAATCCAGAACTTCTATGGTTCATTCGGTGTTGGTATCGAGAAGAATGATGCAGACGGAACATACACAGTTCTTGAGCCTCAGGACGGAAATTCAGCAGATACATTTGCATGGATCGAGTCACTTCGCGATTTTGGTCCTAAGTATGTAGCTGAAGGCTTTAACGATAAGGTTAAATATGCTGCAGAAAACGGTGATGCTTCCAAGCTTGCTCTTGATAAGGAACTTGGAAAATATGCAAAGGAAGCATTCCCTAATGTAAGTTACACAACAGACCAGCTTAATACACTTTCTACACTTTTCACAGACCTTGATGCTTATGTTGCATCTAACCAGGCAACATGGGTAACAGAGGGCGGAATTGATGAGCAGTGGGATGATTACATCAAGATGCTTGAGACAATGGGCTACAATGAGTTCATCAAGATCCAGCAGGATGCATACAATACCTACAACTCAAATAAATAAGGTGATCTGATAAAATAAAAACCACCATTTCCTTGAAGCGGTAAGGGCTTGACCGCTAACAGAATATGGTGGTTTTTGGTGTATAAACTATAAGAAGTGTTGATGGAAATATATCACGCCTGGGCCAGCATTCTTCCGAGATCTTCGCACTGGGAAACTGCATCATCGTCAGGTGCATTGTTGGCAATCACGCCTTCTCCGCCGATGATTGTAGCTCCTGCAGCTGCAAGCCTGTCCTGCCAGTCTCTCATCCACTGACCATCTCCCCATCCATAAGAACCAAAAAGTGCAACCTTTTTACCGCTGCATTTTGTTTCATAATCTGCAATGAAAGGCTCAACAGTGCTTTCTTCAAGTACCTCTGCACCCATAGCCGGGCATCCGAATGCAATTACGGACTCATTTGCTGCATCGGAAGGAGTGATAGAACCAAAAGTTGCAACTTCTGCTTCGCCCCCTGCACTCCTTATACCATCTGCTACTGCATCTGCCATAGCCTGTGTATTGCCACTTCCACTCCAGAAAATTACTTTAACTTTACTCATACTTCCCATCCTTTCTAGGTTTTGAATCATTAAAAATCATATTACCTTCGGAAAATATGTTAGCAAATGCTAACAAATTAATCAAGACAGCTTAATGATAATAGTTATCACGGAGGTTTTTTTGAATAAAAATAAAATTTATAATAATTTAATCATTAATTCACGAAATTATAGATAAAATAGTAGTATGAAATCATGTGGGCATTTCAATCTTTTTTATGGTGATAAGTATGGATTTTAAAGCTATTATTGATTCGCTGGTATCAACTTCATGCATAATGTCAGTGGAAAAGCTTCCTGATGATGAAATAGGGGAAATACGCATTGTTGCAGCCAACAAAAGGTATAAGCAGGATTTTTCAAGCTATTATGACGGGATACTTTATACTGAACTTTTCCCAAAGGAAAGGAAGTTTGAGCATTTTGTTTTTACTGCAGCTATAAAGCATAAGCAGATACATACATATATTGAAGCAAAGGTCATCAATATGTGGATGGATCAGGTTTATATTCCACTTGAATCAGACAGGGATGACACAGGCTACTGTATATTTTCATATGAACTTACTGAGAAAGCAGATCCCGACAGGCTTGGAAACGTAACAATGGACACAGCGAGCTCTGTGATAAAAAGCTGCGCTGTATTTCGTACTGCTGACAGTTTTAAATCTGCTGTTGATGAAGTTGTGAAGGAAATTTTAGAGAAGTGTGGGGCTGAAAGAGTTTCGGTTGTCAGCATTGATGAAGCGACAAATGGGGTCAGATATATCGGTGGTATAGCAAGAAGCAGAGATGAAGAGACACGTGGGCGTGACATTGAGGATATCCCTCCGGATGTTGTAAAAACCTGGGATAAAACAATAGAGAAGAGTAATTGTCTTATCATCACAGATGAGTCAGATATGAAGTCTCTTGAGGAGAGGAATCCTGCCTGGGCAAAATCGATGACAGAAGCAGGTGTTCAGAGCATTTGCTTTGTGCCTTTGCAGCAGAACAGGAAAACTATAGGTTATCTGTATGTGGTGAATTTCGATACCGACCGCACTATAGAGATAAAGGAACTGCTGGAGCATACTTCATTTTTCCTGGCAGCGGAGCTGGCTAATAATAATCTTATGGAAAAAATGAAGGAACTCAGCAACAGTGACATGCTGACAGGTGTTATGAACAGAAACGCCATGAACATCAGGGTTGATGAGTTTGTATCAAGGCTTGAGCTAAGATGCAGGCCATACGGCGTGGTATTTGTTGATCTTAATGGACTAAAATATGTCAATGATAAATATGGGCATGAGGCAGGAGATCAGATGCTTTGGTCCGCCGCATCCATTATTTCATCAGTCTTTGGAGATGATGAGATATACAGAGCAGGCGGAGATGAGTTTACGATTATAACCACTGGTAAGTCAGAGGATGAGTTCCTTGACAAAATATCAAAACTGAGAGATAAGACGACGTATCCTTCAGAGATAACCATGTCTATAGGGTATTTTTATTCAAGCGGAGGAGACGATATTCGTATTGCCATGAGAAATGCAGATATTCTCATGTACAAGGATAAGGAGGAATTCTACGCAGTCCATCCTGAATTAAAGAGCAGAAAAATCTAAAAGACAAGAAAGAATGTCGCTTGCGACATTCTTGCGCCGAGCGCGGTTGCTGAAGGCAACATATTCCTATCGCGCGAGTGCGCATCCATAGCGGAGCGCTTTTTATGATATAGGAATTTCGGAGAAATTTCCTATATCAAAAAAAGCAGGACATGCAGATAGCGGCATGATCCTGCTTATTATATAATCACTGAAACTTCGAATACCCAAAAAAATCTCCGGGTTAATATTCATCCAGATCCGCGATATAGTATTCTGACCAGCTATACTGGTTCATATATTCTCCGTTATATTTGTATTTGGAGTCCTTACCCTTTTCAAGATAGTCATAGAGATCACACTCAATCTTATCCTTGGCGATAGCCATGCTTCCACGCTGCTTAAGTATGATGCCATCGAGCTTATACTTCTTGAAAGTGTTCTGAAGGTCCTGTCTGAGGTTGCATAAATAGGACATTTTTCTGTCAGGATCACCGTCATCTTCCCACAAAGATGCGATTATTTCTCCGTTGGTTGTCTGTGCACCCTTGTTGCTTATTAGTAGGGCAACAATTTCCTTTGTTCGTTTGTACTTGAATTCGATGGGTTCCCCATCTACAAAAAATTCGAAATTCCCAAAGGTCTGGGCAAATACACGCTTATATTTTTTCCTTAACTCCGGATATCGCAGCATCTGAAGTTCATTTTTTACTTCAGAGTCAGAGCCCGGCTTTTTTATGAAACCACTGGCGTGGATTTTCATTGCATCATAAGCTTTGTCAGTGTGCTCGGTAAGATATATTAGATTGATAAAAGGATGAAGCTCCTCAAGATATCGCCCAAGGTTAATTCCATCCAGCTCAGGCATGTTTACATCAAGAATTGCCACATCTATTTCTTCTTCGCGGGCTTTTGCCAATGCAGAAAGTGAATTGTCATAGTAAAAACAAGTGGAATCTGGTGATACACTTGTAAGTATTTTTTTTACTGTATTTAAGGAAGTCTTATCGTCGTCTACTGCTAATATGTTCACTTTTGACCTCCCCAAAATGTAGTTACAGGCTTGATGCTCTGATTTTTTCTCTGCTCAGCTGTCATGCTCAATGGATTGGATTCCCCTACAACCAGGGTTTCACCATCATTTAAGGCTGCATCATGAAGCGGACCTGCATTCATGTCTGAAAGTACGAGAGCAGCGAATCTGTCATAGTTATCATCATCTATCACCGGGAAGTGATATTTCATACGATACCAGTGCTGCGGATCATATTCTGCACGGCCGATATAAAGTCTGTCGGCTGTGCCTGCAACATCATCAACATCAGCCTTGTCACCCGGACCAAGGTCTGATTCCTCACAGAATAGTATGGCATATGCCTTAAGAATTCTGTCTCTTACGGTTTCTTCACTGCCATCCTTATTTGTTCTTCCGGTCAGTGTGTCCATTGCTTTGTAATAATAATCTTTTGACTCATCACTATCATCAAAATGAACAATTGATTCATAAAATGTTTTTGGATTTATTTCGTCTGCTAAAGCCATTTCCCCCTCCTGATTCAGTTATGCATTTAAGCCTCCGACGCGGCAAACGACATCAGACAATTTCCGGTGTCGTCTCCGATAAATAATCTAATCTTAAGTTTATCGCATTTAAAAGGAAAAACAATATCAGATTTTCAGTGTCAGAATATGAAATAAGAAGTATTAACGATTGGGATTTTTGAAAATGAAGTTTATACAAAATTTATTCATATTTAATTGCGTTCATGCAGTAATTTTAGTGTAATTATAAGGAGGGTACTGTGTCTTTTTGTGGGTACAAGCGGAGAAATCCCGCAGGATTTTTGTACTGAGCACTGTAGTTAAATTTACGACTGCTAAGAATCCGTAGAGTGGAGATATAGTTGTGGGCGAAAAAAATGATCAGATAGCCAATAAGCATAATGTCGTAATTATCATTATTTCCACCGCCAGTATGGGTGTTTTGTTAGAGAGCATTCTGCAGGGATGGGAGTTCTGGATGCCGCCCCTTATTATACTTGGCATTGTTATATGCTGGGCTATCCATGTCAGAAGCTATCTTGAGCCAAAGATCAGAGAAAATATCTACATGATTTACTCGATGTTTTTGGCGTTTTATCATGGTGGGCATGGAAACAGCTTGTTCGATGCCGTTGTTTTTTCAATTCTGATGATGGTCACGGCAACGCTTCTCAAGCGTGAAGAGTATCTTTTCCCATTATTGATAGAGTTTTTTGCAATCATAATCATGCAGTTGTTATGGATTGCCGGAAGCAAAGAAGTGGACCTTAGTGGATATGATCTGCTTCGTATAGCGTTTCAGGTGCTGCTTGAGATATGCTGTTACAGAGCCTTGAAGGCTGTACTTAAGAATGAGCGCACGGTAGAGGATGAACTGCAGAGTAAGAATGACGATGAGGAAACTGAAAGCATAGGACTTGAGGATTTCCTTGTAAACATATCCCATGAGCTTCGTACCCCTGTTAATGTTATAAACGGTATGACAAGTCTTATCTTAAAGAAAGTAAGAAACAATGATGTTATAGCGATACGAGATGCAGGTGTAAGGCTTTCTCTTCAGATCGAAGATATTCAGGATTACAGTGAAATACAGCGTGGAGATGCCAGACTTGAGGAGGACAGATATGAGCTGGCATCGCTTCTTAATGACATCATTACCAATTACAATATACTTTCAAAGGATGAAAGTCTCGAATTCGTCATTGATCTTGATCCCAATATGCCTTCTCTTCTAAGGGGAGATGCTGCTAAAATCCGTAAGATCGTAGATCATCTTCTTGATAATGCCTTCAAATTCACAAGCGAGGGTGGCGTTTATCTGAAAATATCAGGCATAAAAAAAGCATATGGAATGAATCTGCTAATCGAGGTATCGGATACCGGTATCGGTATGACTGACAGTGATATCGAAAGGATAACCAGAGGACGGTATCAGGTTAATAAGAGGCGTAACAGAAGCACCAGCGGAATAGGTCTTGGTCTGTCACTGGTATTTGGATTTACCAGGCTTATGAAGGGTTTTGTTACGATCGAGAGTCAGAAGAGGAAGGGCACAACTGTACGAGTAAGTATAGCCCAGGAAATCATAGATCCCTCCCCTTGTATGACAATTATGGAAAAGAAATTCATAAACATTGCCTTTTATTTTATCCCCAATAAATACAAGCGGCAGGAGGTAAATGAATTTTACAAGTCTATGGGCATGAATTTTGCCGTGGGATTAAGAATTAATTTGTATGCAGTACCAAATATGCTTGAGCTGAAAAGACTGATAGAAAAAGGTAAGATCTCACATATATTTATCGGTATTGAAGAATACAGTATTGATCCGGATTATTTCGAAAGTATTGCATCAGATGAAGTGATAGTTGCTGTGTCCAGTAAGTATGATTTTGCCCGTCCCGGAAATAGCAGAGTGATCCGGATTGCAAAGCCTGCAAGCGGTTTTCAGATGCTTAGAGTATTGAACGGAGATACCTACGTTCCTTCACTTTTGTCAGATGAGAAAAAGCCTGTACTCGACGGAGTTCGTGCGCTTATTGTTGATGACGAACCCATGAACCTGGTTGTGGCTTCGGGGCTTTTTAAAGAATATAACATGGATATCGATGTTGCTCATAGCGGAGCCGAGGCACTGATCAAATACACGCAATCCTTCTATGACGTAATATTTATGGATCATATGATGCCGGAGATGGACGGTATTGAAGCTATGAAACAGCTTAGGAGAATTGCTTTGGATAATCGCAGGAATGTCTGTGTGATAGCACTGACTGCCAATGCCATAAGCGGTGCCAGGGAGATGTTCCTTCAGGAAGGCTTTGATGGCTTTATCAGTAAGCCTATTAATCTTAGTGCATTTGAACGTGTAATGAACCGTGTCCTTAAAGACGGAACTCTTCAGAAAAGAGGAGGTGCAAAATGAAACTACACTTCCTTGACAAACTGATAAATACGGTAAAAGACCCGGGACGCAGCTTCAGGGAGCGTGTCTTTGTGCTGCTCACCATTATCACGGAATTCTTTGTATTATGTGGACTGGCGGGGGATGTTGTTTTTTCTGAAAATCCGGTTGAAACCACCATGGTTGCAATAGTTGCGATTATCATCCCGCTGGTGACTTATGTAGGTGTTAAGACAAATAAGGTAAAATCTGCCATAAGATTTATTGTTATCGGTATTGTTCTGGTATTTTTACCGATATTGTTCTTCTTCGGTGGAGGAATAAGGGGCGGCGGACTTCACTGGATAATTTTTGCCTATCTGTACACGGGACTGGTTCTTAGCGATAGATGGAGACCGCTTATGCTTGTTGTGCTTACGATAGAAGCAGGCATTTTCTATGTGAACGGATATTTCTATCCAGAAATCGCAAACCAGCATCAGGAAAGCATGTTTTACATAGACTCGTATATTTCCCTTATTCTTGTAGGACTTATCTGTTGTGTTATGGTCTGGTTCGAGGAATGGCTTCTTAATGAGGAAAACAAAAGAGCCAGGGAAGAGACCAAAAAGGTTGAGGAACTGAACCGGACACAGAACCGCTTTTTCTCAAATATGAGCCATGAAATAAGGACTCCCATCAATTCAATCCTTGGTCTTAACGAGATAATTTTAAGGCAGGAGGATGCTTCAGAGGAGATACTTAAAGATGCTGCCAATATTCAGGGGGCCGGAAGAATGCTCCTTGCCCTTGTAAATGATATCCTTGATTTTTCCAAGATCGAAGCGGGGAAAATGGATATTATCCCTGTTAATTATAATCTTGAGATCTTGCTTTCCGAAATAGTAGGCATGATATGGAAGCGTGCTGAGGAAAAGGGGCTTGAGCTCAATATCGAAATTGATCCTTCAATACCGGCAGAGCTTTTTGGCGATGAAATGCGTATCAAACAGATACTCATAAATCTTTTGAACAATGCCATAAAGTACACCAAGCATGGTTCAATCACTCTTACCGTGGAGAAGGAAGAGATAAGAGAAGAACAGATAATGCTGCTGTTTTCAGTCTCTGATACAGGTATGGGTATAAAGCAGGATGCAATTCCTTATCTCTTTGATGCTTTCCAGAGAATGGATGAGGATAAAAATATCAAGATTGAGGGAACAGGTCTGGGTCTTGCCATAGTTAAGCAGCTGGTAGAACTGATGGGAGGAAGAATCACAGTTAACAGCGTTTATACCCAGGGATCGACCTTCATGATCGCCCTTTGGCAGCAGGTTTCAAGAAAGGATGCCATAGGCGATGTAAGCTTTGTTAAATTTGGAAATATCAGAAAGACAGAGAAATATATCCCGGCATTTACAGCTTCTGAAGCAGCAATACTTATTGTTGATGACAATGAGATGAATCTGGAGGTGGAGAGAAAGCTTTTGTCAGATACGGATATTACCATACATACTGCAACAAGCGGACAGCAGGCGCTGTCTATGACTCTCAGCTATCGCTATGATCTGATTCTTATGGATCATCTGATGCCGGAGATGGATGGTATTGAATGTCTGCAGAATATCAGAAATCAGGAGGGCGGCTTAAACAATAATATACCCGTTGTAGTTCTTACAGCCAATGCGGACAGTGAAAACAGAGAACTCTACAGCCGCAGCGGTTTTGATGATTATCTTGTAAAACCTGTCACGGGACTGCAGCTTGAAAACATGTTGCTGAATCATTTGCCTGAAATAAAGATCAATATGACGGAAGGGCAGGATGGCGAAAAGGCTCAGATGAACACTGCAAGTGGTTATAGCAAGAAGCTTTCTGTTGCCATCTGTACAAGCACGATGTGTGATCTGCCATCTAAAGTGGTAAATGGGAAAAATCTGGATATATTACCGTTTAGTGTTATCACCGGGGACAGATCTTATAGAGACAAGGAAGAGGTTAGTACAGAGGATCTTGTTCACTATATGCATGAGGGTATTGAGTTTAATTCAGCGCCGCCTACAGTTGAGGAATTTGAGAATTTCTTTGGCCGTGTGATGAAAAAGGCACACCAGATAATCTATCTGACACTGGCTCCTACGTTTAGCAAAGAATATGAGAATGCAAAGACTGCAGCAAGGGCATACGAGAATGTAATAATATTCAATTCAGGCTTCAATTCCTGTGCACTTGGACTTATGGTACTCATTGCACACAGAAGTGCCATGCAGGGAAAAACAACTGATAAGATACTTGAAGAACTTACGAAAGTAAAAGAGAAGGTAAGGTGCAGTTTTATCACTACTGATGCCTACTTCATGATGAAGAGGGGGATTATCGGTAAAACCCTTCATGGAATCATGAGTACTTTTTCCTTCAAACCCGTAATCCGTGTCATCAACGATAAGGTGACAGTATGGCGCCTGTTTATGGGAGAGAAAGAGGAGTGCTATACAAAGTATATAGACCATGTTCTTAACAGGTTTGAGAATCCTGATACAGACCTCATTATTGTGGAACACATTAATCTTACGGAAGCAGAAAAGGACATGATAAGAGAGAGAATCAGTAAGAGGTTCCATTTTGAGCACATAGTATTTCAGAAGGTCTGCGCAGCAATGACCATTAGTTGTGGTGCCGGAGCAATTGGTTTGTCATTCCTTGAAAAGGGAGATGTGCCCTATAATCTCAGCATGATGCTTTCAAATGATAAAAATGATGAAGAAGAAAGCTTATCTGATGAGGTAGAGCTTCAGGAAATCGCTAAGAAAGAATCTATATATTATCCGGTAAACAACTCCTATGAAAAGGTGGGAGATGAGAGTATAGAGAGGATTGCGGATGAAACATCATATATAAACAGAGATGATTTAAAGGTATCTCCAAAGGAAGAATATGCAGAAGAAATCTTCGAGAGTATCGAGGGAATAGATTATTATAAGGCTCTTGAAATAGCAGGCTCAAAGAAAACACTGAATGCAGTTTTGAAGCTGTTCTATCAGACTATTGAGCTAAATGCCAGTGAAATAGAGAAATGCTACAAGGCAAATGACTGGGATAATTACATAATTAAGGTTCATTCCCTAAAAGACTCAGCAAGAATCATAGGTGCAGACGAATTATCAGAGCTTGCGTTAAAGCTCGAAAATGCAGCAAAAGACGGAAATACTGAATTTGTTCATAAGAATACTGACAGACTACTTGGCAATTACAGAAAATATCTGAAGTATCTGGCAGAAGAATGATAAAAAGGAAGCATGATGAAAAAGAGGTCAGGGATAGCAGGAAAAGTATATAATATTCTATTTGGTATTATTCTGGCATGTTTTTTCATTGTAATACCAATCAGATCAGATATTCGTAGCACCAGATATACGCAGGTGCCTATTAGCTTTTCAGAAAAATGGAGGGTCGGGTCAGAGCCTGTCAAAAGGATAGAGCAGGTTATGGCAGGTGAGCATGGTGGAACCGTAATACTTGAAAAGAGACTTCCGGCTCGTCTTTCTGAGAAGGATTCGCTATGCTTTGAATCTCAGAATTCTAATTTATCTGTTTTTATAGATGATAAATTGGTGTACAGCTTTAGAACTAAAGAGAATCTTACCGGCAGAAGTACAGGTATAGTATTTCATGAGGTTGGAATTGGAACGTCCAATATTACAAAGACCGTGAAAATCATAAATTCATGCTGTTATGACAGGCAAAAGACAGGCAGAATCATGAATGTGTATATCTGTCCGCCATCTGATTATATGCGGCTTACCTTCAGGAGAATGCTGGGTGCCTGCATCTATTGTATACTCATGATACTTTTTGGCGGATTGCAGATGCTGGTATACAGATCAGTTCCTGACAAGGATACGCTGCCATTCAACATAAGAGCCCTTGGTCTTACATCCATAATAGCGGGAACGTGGCTTTTTATAGATACAAATGTCATGCAGGTGCTTACAGGCTCCATATATGCATGGCGCGGAATGAGTAAAGTTCTTCCGTTTATGGTGGGATATCCTCTGATAGCTTTCTTTAATTCACTCACAGTAAGAAAGCGTAAAATATATCAGCATATCAGCTTCTGGATGTCGATATTTTTTGAGATAGCCCTCATAGGTTCCAGATATCTTTTGAATATGGATATGGCATATTCCTTTTCTCTTTTCCTGATACCGTACATAGTTCTTGTGATGCTGATAATGCTTATCATAGCCAATGATAATGCTCATTATTGCAGGGTCAACGGTCTGGCAATTGAGATCAGGAGTATATATTTCATAATTATTTTTGTACTCGGCTGTGGACTTTTGGACCTTATTAAGGATTTCACTGATCAGACTTTTACAGATGTTCAGGGAATATATACCAGGGCGGGCATGGTCATATTTGTAGTGTATATGAACTTCAAATTCCTGAAATGGTGGACCAAGGATCATGCTCAAATTATGCGTGAACGATTTATAAATCACGCTCTGCAATATGCTGTATCTTCAGATTCTCCTGAGCATAACATAAAGGCTATGCTGAATTTTATGGGAACTGAGCTTGAAGCTGACAGGATATTCATCTTTGAGAGTCAGATCAACGGAACATTCCGTGGAAGCTATGAATGGTGCAGGGACGGATTAAAGCCTGAATCGGTTGAACTCATACATTTAACGTATGAGGGGGTCCTGGATAAACTCTATAAGCGATACCTGGATAATGGCAGAAAATTTATAGTAAATGATATAGAGCAGTTAAAATCAACAGATCCATATTTTTATGATATTTTAAAAAATTATAAAATAGATAACCTGGTGACGGGTGCCCTTGAAATTAATGGTAAATTTATGGGAATCTGCGGAGTGAGCGGAGCTCCTGAAGATAAACTTACGGATATATCAGAGATAATAAATCTGATATCCTACTTCCTCTCTCAGCTGATCCTCCAGAGGGAAGAGCAGAAGAGAATGTTTTCATATAATTACAGGGATGCGCTTACAGGTGCAAAAAATCATATGGCTTACAGAATGTTTCTTGAAAATTCGCTTGATATGTCCAAGACCTTTGGATATATGAGAATGGGAATTATTGGACTTGAGGATGTAAACAGGGAGCAGGGCTATGATGTGGGAGACAGGATTCTGATAGAGGTTTCGAAGTGCCTCATGGAAATCTTTGGATCTGAGAATGTCTACCGCATGAACGGTAATGAGTTTGTATGCTTTGGATTTGAGACAGAGGAGTCATACTTTGATAATGACGTTGAATGTGCAAGGAGAATGATAGAAAGGAAGGGCATAAATATTTTTGTCGGAGCTGCCTACTGTGCCAACGGAACGACTGATATGGAGATAGTGTTCAGTCGTGTGGATGAGCTGATGCAGGAAGATCTGGTGCACTGAAACATACATATTCTTCGCAATTTGATTAAAGATGAACATGTCAGTTCTTGACCCTTACATCATTATGATAGATAAACCAGCTTAAAAAATGTCGGGTTTTACTGAAAAGCACCTATGGAAAGCAGGAGTGGTTTTTATGTATCATTAAGTGATAAGAGTATGATAAGAGGTGCGTGTACCTGTCATGGTGACAGATACCGCAAAATGTATCGGACTAATTCCGGAAAGGACTGAACATGCTGATTAAAGAAATGAAAATAAATGGGGTAAAAGAGCCCATAGGATACCTTACAGAATACCTTACTGCGACCTTTAAGATCACGGATACTAAATCTCACAAGGCGGATATATGCAGGCTGGAGGTAGCGCAGGACGAGAATTTTGATGATATCATTTTCACAGAAGATAATGCCAGCCCTATAGGGACAGCTATAAATATCGAATTAAAGCCAAGAAGCCGTTATTTCTTCCGCGCCTATGTCAAGGGAGATATGGGAGATGAGGCGACAGGAATGTCCTTTTTTGAGACAGGTAAAATGGAAGATGAATGGGCTGCGGACTGGATAACAGCAGGGAAGGGTGACCTTCATCCCATACTTCGCAAGACCTTCACCACGGAGAAGGATGTAAAACGTGCCAGACTCTATATCTGCGGTGTAGGTCTGTTTGAGGCATACCTAAATGGTGAGAAGGTGGGGGATGAGTATCTTACTCCTTATGTGACCAATTATGAAAAAGGGATTCAGATCATTACTTTTCCTGTAGAAAACTACCTGCAGGGCGGCAGAGAGAATGCCTTGGAAATATATCTGGCAAAGGGATGGTATATGGGAACCTTCGGCCTTGAAGGTACAAAAGAAAACTTCGGGAATCAGATGGCAGCCATCGCTGAACTTCACATTGACTATGAGACCGGAAGCGAACTGATAAAGACTGATGGTTCCTGGGAATACAAAGGCTCTGATTTTGAGGATACAGGTATATATGACGGTGAAGTATTAAACAGAACACTATGGGATGGAAAAGAAAACGAATGGAAGAGTGTGTCGGTAATTTCAGAACCTCAGGATGACAAGGGCACCGCTAACCTTGTAAAAAAGAACCTCAGGGACAGACTCTCCATCCCCGTAGTTGTCAGAGAAGAGATAAATGCAAAAGAAGTTATTGCCACACCCGCCGGGGAGAGGGTGGTAGATTTTGGCCAAAATTTCGCAGGATTCGTCGAATTTAAGGCCGATTTCCCCAAGGGCACAAGAATTGTACTTAACTTCGGTGAAATCCTCCAGAAGGGCAATTTCTACAATGATAATTACAGAGAGGCAAAATCTGAATACGTTTATGTCTCCGGGGGAGAGAAGGAGACAGTAAGAGCACATTTCACCTTCTTCGGATTCAGATATATGAAAGTCTCAGGGTGGCCGGGAGAGATTAGCACCAATGATTTTACCGGAAAAGTATTGTGCTCTGACGTAAAAAGAACCGGTTTTATTGAGACAGGAAATGCAAAGATAAACAGACTCTATGAGAACACTTTGTGGGGCCTGTATTCCAATTTTATAGACATGCCGACCGACTGTCCCCAGAGAAATGAGAGGCTGGGCTGGACAGGCGATGCGCAGGTATTCTCTTCAACCGCAACCTACCACACTGATACCCTTGCTTTTTTCAGAAAGTTCAACAAAGACCTGAGGGATGAACAAGAGCTTATAGACGGTGCAATCCCCAATTATGTGCCTAATATAGGCCATAAGAAGGATGCAGGTCCTATATGGGGAGATGTGGGTACAATTGAACCCTGGAATCTCTACAATGCCTATGGGGATAAGGAATTCTTGAGATCAGCCTATCCGATGATGAAGGACTGGGTTGATTATATAGACAGAGAGGATGCAAAGAGGGGTGAAAGAAAATACATCAATGATTTCTCCTTCACATTTGGTGACTGGCTTGCACTGGACGGGGCTACTGAAACCAGCTTCAAGGGCAGCACGGAGGATGCATATCTGAGTACTGTGTATGATTACAGATCTGCGGTCATAGTGGCTGATGCGGCGAAAATACTGGGGTATGAACAGGATGAGATGAAATACAGAGTCCATGCCGAAAAAATCCGTGAGGCAATTTTAAATGAGTATTTCACCCCCAACGGACGTCTTGCAATGGATTCACAGACGGGGATTCTTGTGGCACTTAAGTTTGGCATCTGCAAAGACAGGGAGAAGCTCATATCGCAGCTTAAAGCCAGATTTAAAAAGGATATGTACAAGATCAAGGGAGGCTTTGTCGGAGCTACCATGATGTGCACCGTTCTTGGTGAGAATGATATGTCAGACATTGCCTATGATTTTCTCTTTAACGAGAGTTTCCCGGGATGGCTCTACGAGGTGAATCTTGGAGCAACTACCATCTGGGAGAGATGGAACTCTGTCCTTGAGGACGGCACAATATCTCCTACAGGCATGAACTCGCTAAATCATTATTCCTACGGTTCTGTCGAGGAATTCATGTACGCTTATGCTGCGGGAATAAGACCTAAAACTGCAGGATACAGAGAGATAATTATAGATCCGCATCCGGACGTGAGACTAAAGTTCCTCAAGGCTTCCTACAACAGTGTCAGAGGAAAGATTGTATGCGAGTGGAAGATTCGTGATGATGGAGATATCAGCCTCCATGTGGAGATCCCCTTCGGAACCCATGCAACTCTCCATCTTCCGGGGAATTCTTCGGAATCGGTAAAGGAGCTTGAAAGCGGAGTGTATGATATTACCTACACACCTGACAGAGATTACAGGAAGCCCTTTGGATGGGATTGCAGACTTTCAAGACTTGCAGGTAATGCAGATGCCGAGAACATTCTCAAAAAGTATGTTCCGCCCCTTGCGGGGATGCTGCATGACCCTGAGACTTCATGCAATACCTTCAGAGAACTGTCCCATATGGGATTTTTGCCGATAGATCCTGAGGGACTTAAAAAAGCAGTGGCAGAGCTTGAGGAAGTAACTGCCAGGTGAATGGCAGACACTAAACTTATTTGATTACTTACAGAGACATTCGGCAGAAGTCAGTGAATATTCTGTTCCCGGGAAAAAGAGCAAAACCGGAGAGATTAATAAATTGGAATGGGTATTATCGTTCCAAGGAGTTTAATGTGAAAGTAAAACGAGGACAAGCTATATCAAATATGGGAAGTTTTCGCAAGGCTCTTTCGATGTACACCGTGAGAGCCTTGTTTTTTGTGTCGGGATTTGTAGTTGTCATATGCATGATCACAATCTTTCTTGTAGTTACTGTTATGAACGGATTGTATACCCAGCAGAAAAATAATGCTGAGTCTGCCATAAAGGTGTATGTGTCTGAACTGGACAATTCCATATTGCAGGTCACAAAGCGCATTGCCAAGGAGGCCTCCGAGAACTACGATTTTTCATATCTGAATGATGCTGATATTGCAAGAGAAAATTATTACAAGATGATGGAAAGTGTTGTCAGTGTCCGGCTCAAAATGGATGACATCAGAACGGATAATGGCCTGGTATCAGGAGTATATATTGATTATCCGGATATTGATATGTTTCTGGTAAGCAATAATGATACAACAGGAAACAGCATGGTCGTCTTGCAAGAGTATGTCAGGGATACAGAAAAAAGCGATGAGGCGCAGGGAGCCTGGAAATTTGTGGATACAGGCGAAATGAAGCTTCTGGTATATGTAAGACAATTCAGAAATGCTTATTATGGTGCGTGGTTCGACATTGATAACTGCGCAAAAGAGTTCTCTTTTTATGATACCGATATGGCGAATATCAGCGTTTTTTGTGACAAAGAAGGAACGGTAATAGGGCCGACTGACAGGCTTGCGGATAACTTCCCGGATAAGGTCCCTTCGGAAAACAGCTGGAGTAATTCCAAAGGATTTCTCTATGAGGTTGCACGGGTTGAATCTGCTGTTGCCGATTATGAGATTGCTCAGCTGATTCCTCTAAATTCAGTTCTTAGCGGGGTGCCGTCACTCATATGGATATTGGTTATTCTGACTGTCCTGTCTATACTGATGGTCCCGGCCGTTATCTATGTCCTTAATAAGTGGATGGTAAGACCTATCACAGATCTTAACCTGGCGATGGATGAGATAGGCTCGGGAAATGTGGAATACAGAATTAAGGAAAGCGGTGCAATAGGAGAATTCGAGAAGCTAAACCATGAGTTTAACAAGATGATGGATGATGTGCAGCGTCTCCAGCAGGGAGTTTATGAGGAGCGTCTCAAGGAGCAGAATGTTCGCCTGAAATTTTTAAGCCAGCAGATTCAGCCACATTTTATCATGAACACTCTAAATATCCTGTACAGCTATGAGCAGGACGAATATCCCCTTATACAGAAGATGCTGATAAATCTTTCAAGATATTTTGCATACATAGTCAATGCCAGCAGGGATGAGGTGCTTCTCAAGGAGGAGATGAAACATATTCAAAACTATTTCGCTATCCAAAAAGTCAGATATCCCGATACTTTTTCCACGATCATAGAGTGGGAAGATGAGGTGGCAAATTGCCTGATTCCGCCGCTTCTTATCCAGAATTTTGCAGAGAATACCATAAAACACTCCATCAGGATAGGAGAGGAGATTCAGATTATCATAATAGCCAGGAGATACGATAAGGACCCGAATAAAGTTCAGGTGCTTATGCTCGATACGGGCAAAGGCATCAATGAAGAGACACTTGCAGTAATTCACAGATTTCAGGATACAGGGGTCAGGGAATCCCAGCTGGGCGTGGGCATTCAGAACGCCATAGAGAGGCTGAAAATCCTCTACGGCGTAGAGACCAGACTGGAAATAATGAGGGATGAGCCTCATGGAACAAGAATAGAGATAATACTGCCGCTCAAGCTGGCAGAGGATGAGGAAGATGATGAATAGGAAGCTTAATGCGCTGATTGTGGATGATGAAGCGGTTGTATTAAATTCCATGAAAAAAAGGATCATGTGGGACAAATACAACGTGGAGAATGTATATGTAGCAGGTTCGATGGCGATAGCCAAGAAGATATTTGAGAGGGAACATATTGATTTTATGCTCTCTGATGTGGAGATGCCGCAGGGCTCGGGGCTTGAACTGTTCGAATGGGTGAAGCTTCACTACCCTGCAACAGAGTGCATATATGTGACCTGCCACCCGGAATACGACTACATGAGAAAAGCGATGCTGCTCGGAAGTGTCGACTATATATTGAAACCAATAGACTACAGTGAACTTGATGAGATACTGACTAAGCTCGTGGAGAGGCTCCAAAGTGAGAGAGAAAAGGAGGAAATCCCTGGGGATATAGTCATACGTGTTGCAGTGCAGGAATCACAGGAAAATCATAATCAGTCTGTCCATGATGCCAAACGGTTCATATTAGAGCATATTCAGGAGGATATCTGCGTGGATGATATAGCTATGACTGTACATCTGAATGCCAGTTATCTCATGAGGACCTTCAAGAAAGAAACGGGGGTTTCGATTCTTGAGTATATCACGAATGAAAGGATAAAACTGGCGAAGGAGATACTTTTATCTACTGATTATCCGGTCACCAAAGTAGCGGAACTTGTGGGGTATCCCAACTATTCATATTTTACCAAAATCTTCAAGAAATCCGTTGGAGTTGGACCAAAAGGCTATAGGAATGAAAATGCAAAAAGTCATTTTTGAACATATAACAGGTAAGGATTTTTCTATTTTGAAAAATCCTTACCTGTTATCATTTGAGCAGTAACAAACATCAAAGTTGTAAATGGGAGGTAACAAAAATTATGAAGAAGAAACTTGTCAGTATTCTTACAGCCGGAGCTGTTGCAACAATGACTCTTGCTGGCTGTGGAGGAGCTTCAGATACTGCAACAGGTGAGGAAGAGACAGCATCAGCTGAGACCTCTGAGGGCACTGCAGGTAGTGAAGATAGCACATCTGATGCGGCTATAGATATGAGCGAAGAGCCTTACGAGATTGCGGTTCAGTTCATAGGACTTAATGAGTCTAACAATGATCTGGAGGCAGTTGAGGCTGCTATAAATGAGATTACTCTTGATAAGATAAATGCGACGGTTGACCTTCAGCCTCTTTTTATTGGGGATATGGGGACAACCACTTCCATGGGTATCGCCGGTGGTGAGAAGATGGATATTGTGACTGTCGGCCTGGTATACGCCATGAGTTCAGCAGTGAAGGATGGGGTGCTTCTTGAGTTGGATGACCTTATCGCAGAGAGAGGAAGCGCTATCTCAGAGGTATGTTCAACTGTTGAGGCAGCTCAGAGAATAAACGGCAAAACCTATGCGGTTTCCGGCTATCCTTATCCGGCAGTGGCAGGAGGCTTCGTATATAACAAGACTGTTGCCGATAAACTCGGACTCGATATGCATGACGGAATGACAATCGACGATCTAACAGCAGTGGGAGAGACTTTAAAAGAGCATGGCATGTATCTTACAAGTTTCTCTAATTCCGCACAGCTCAATTTCAAATTTATGAATTCCGTAGATGTTTACGGTGCTTCGGGAGACTATGGCGTAGTTATGGATCCTTCCAATGACACTACAGTAGAGAATGTATTTGCAACAGATGAATTTAAGCATTACTGCGAGACCGTAAAGACATGGTTTGACAACGGATATCTTCCGGAGGATCAGATGACAGATACAACTTCTGTTCAGCAGCATTTTGCCAATCAGAAAGTGTTTGGAACATCTACTGCATATACACCTGATCAGATAGCTGTATGGACAAACCCTGACTTTGAGACAGGAATAGTATCTATGAGTAATCCTATTATCCAGACATCCTTTGCCCAGGAGATGATGCTCGGCATTGCTGCAACATCAGAGAGACCTGACAAATGTATGGATCTTATCAACCTTATCTACTCTGATGCAGATGTTGCCAACCTCTTTAATTACGGTATTGAGGGTACAGATTATGTTGCAGTTGATGGAACCGATAATGTTATCACATATGACGGCACAGCCAATGCAGATCACAGCGGATATTACACATCCTTTATGCACTTTGGCAATCCCACAACAAGACATATTGTGGCTCCTCTTACAGATGAGTATGTGAATGATCTTGAAGCATTCAATGATTCTGCAGTTGTTTCCAAGGCTTTTGGATATGCATTTGACGCAGAGGCTTACAGTACACAGGCAGCCGGAATATCTGCAGTACTTGCAGAACAGCTTCCTCTGTTAAATGCAGGACAGGTCGAGGACGTGGATGCAGCTATCGAGAAGCTTGTCGGTGATCTTCAGACAGCAGGAATTGATGAGGTAATAGCAGCCAATCAGGAACAGCTTGATGCTTACCTCGCAGGTAATTAAGAGCAGGAGTTTTGAAGGAGCATGAGCATGAAAGGTAATAAAAAATCTCTCGGGAAACAGCTTCTGCACTGGCTTCCGTTTTATCTTATGGGACTTCCCGGATTGACTTATCTTTTTATAAATAACTATATGCCCTTGGCGGGTCTGCAGATAGCTTTCAAGGACTTTAACTACGCTAAGGGCATGTGGGAGAGTCCCTGGAATGGGGTAAAGAATTTTGAGTTTTTGTTTAAGAGCAATGACGCATTCGTTATGATCAGAAATACCCTGCTTTACAATATCCTATGGATTTTCCTTGGGATGGTACTTGGGGTTGGAGCGGCTATTCTCTTAAATGAGGTAAAAAATGCTGCGGCAAAGAAATTCTATCAGACAGTGATACTTCTCCCTTATCTGATGTCGATGGTTGTAATTGCATACCTTGTATATGCTTACTTATCGCCCACATCAGGCCTTATATCAAAAATGATCGGGAGAATTACAGGAAGCATACCTCAGTTTTATCAGGAGCCAAAATACTGGCCGTTTATTCTGACCTTTGTGAATCAGTGGAGAGGCATAGGCTTCGGAATGATCCTGTATCTGTCGAGCCTGCTGGGAATAGATCCCGCATACTACGAAGCCGCCTCATTGGACGGAGCCTCGAAGTGGCAGCAAATCCGCCTGATAACGATACCGCTCTTAAAGCCGACTATTCTCATGCTCCTGATATTAAATATGGGGCAGATTTTCAGATCCGACTTTGGTCTGTTCTATCAGGTTCCCATGATGCAGAGTGCGCTTATGCCTGCGACACAGACTATTGACACCTATGTGTACAGGGCGCTGCTTAAGCTCAACAACGTGGGTATGTCATCTGCGGCATCATTTATTCAATCAGTTGTAGGCTTTATATTCATCGTCGTTGCCAACAAGATTGTAAGCAGGCTTGATGAAAACAGTTCGGTATTCTAAGAAAGGGGCTATACAGGATATATGAAAACAAAGACACAAAAACGCTGGTCTTTAGCAGCGAATATCATATTGACAATCAGCTCACTTCTGGCAATACTGCCGTTCATACTGTTGGTGATTGCTTCATTTACTGATGAGGAAGTTGCCATGAATGACGGCTTTTCATACCTGCCAGCAAAGCTGTCTATGGCAGCCTTCGGGTATATTGGACAGCAGTGGGCGATGATAGGAAGAGCGTATCTGATGACGATTATTGTCACAGCAATTGGAACCGGTGCAAGCGTTGTAATGACAGCAATGCTGGCCTATATGCTCTCTCAGAGGAAGCTTCCGGGAAGAAAGATTTTGAATTTCCTTGTAGTATTCACCATGCTGTTTAACGGAGGCCTCGTTCCCACCTATATCATGTACGTGAGAATTTTTCATCTGAAAAACAGCATAGGAGGACTTATAGTGCCAAACCTCATGCTGAGCGGTTTCATGGTAATGCTGGTGAGAAACTATTTTGAAAACAGCATTCCCGAAGAACTCTATGAGGCTTCGAGGATAGATGGGGCAGGTGAGTTTTACAACTTTTTCCATATAGCCCTTCCACTGTCTGTTCCGATACTTGCCACCAGCGGACTTATGACGGGACTTGCATACTGGAATGACTGGCAGAACGGATTGTACTATCTTGATTCCAAGGGAGCAAAACTCTATACGGTACAGAACATTCTCAACAACATAAATGAGAATATCCAGTTTCTTGCATCCAATGCGACAGGCGGTGTTAACGTAGGAGATCTTCCGACAACTACAGTGAGGATGGCTATTGCATTGGTTGGAATACTTCCTGTGCTGATAATATATCCCTTCTTCCAGAAATACTTTGCAAAAGGTCTTACAATGGGCGCTGTGAAGGGATAATAGGATTTGGGACTATACTTTATGCCCGGGCTACGGCTCGGGCATGACTTGTATATGAAGAAGAGTCATAATGGCTTGATGTGCCGACAGTAGAGGATTAAGATTAATTGAGGAGCAGCGATCATGATAATAGATACAAAATACGGAAAGATACAAGGGCTTGATAAGGAGGGGTATTCCTGCTTCCTGGGAGTACCTTATGCGAAACCACCAGTGGGAGATCTCAGATGGAAGGCACCTGTGGAACCTGAGCACTATAGCGGTGTAAGGAAGGCTACGGCTTTTGGGAACAGATGCATGCAGGAGATTATCGAAGATGATCTTTACACGAAGGAATTCTACAGTAACAATGAGTACAACTGTACCATGTCCGAGGACTGTCTGTACCTGAATATATGGACGCCATTGACAGCAAAAGACGAGTGGGATTTGCCCGGTTCTGCAGAAAATAAGCGCTATCCTGTTGCCTTCTGGATTCATGGCGGGGCGTTTATGGGCGGCTATGCCAGTGAGATGGAGTTTGACGGTGAGGCCTACTGCAAAAGAGGCGTGGTGCTTGTAAGTGTTGAATACAGGTGCAATGTATTTGGATTTTGGGCACATCCCTGGCTGACAGAGGAGAATGAGAAAAAGATATCCGGCAATTACGGGATACTTGACCAGATAGCAGCACTTAGATGGGTTCATGATAATATTGCAGCTTTTGGAGGTGATGCTGATAACATTACTATTTTTGGACAGAGTGCGGGAGCGATGAGCGTGCAGACACTTCTGTCCAGTGAGCTTACAAATGGCCTTTATTCGAAAGCCATAATGCAGAGCGGCGGCTCCTATAAATATGGGCTTCACAGGGATATAACCCTGGGGGAACAGGAAAAAATAGGAAGAATGCTGCCGGAGGTACTTGGCGCAGCCGGTCTTGAGGAAATGAGAAGCCTTGATGCAAAGACAATAATCAGAAAGATGGGAGCATTTATTGGCAAGGGAATAGCCTCTTTTGACGGTTTATTTCTTATTCCGACAATTGATGGATATGTACTAAAAGATGGCTACTATAAACTTATGGATGAGGGTAAAATGCCCGACGTGCCATGCCTGATCGGATCAAATGCAGATGATATACTTCAGGATGAAGATAAGAGCGGTATAGCCAAAAAGCAGCCGCTTCATAAAGGAAGTGTAGCTTATAGCTTAAAACTTGAGGAGACGGGAAATCAGCCTGCCTATGTGTACTTTTTTAACAGGAAGCTTCCGGGGGATGATCATGGAGCCTTCCACTCAGCGGAGCTGTGGTATATGTTCGGAACACTTGGCAGATGCTGGAGACCGATGGATAAGCATGACTATGAGCTATCTGATGAGATGATGGATGCCTGGACCACGTTCATGAAACAAGGTCAATTTGGGGATGATGAATGGAAGAGGTGCATAAAGAGCGAACCTTATTACAGGGTATTTGAGTAGAGTTTGAAAGGAGTATAGCAATGAAAAAGTATTTTTGTAACCCGATAAACATCGATTATCACTATCAGTTTATCAAGGACAGTCTTAGAGGCGGAGAACTCCATATCTCGAGGGAGGCAGCTGACCCCACATTTTTATATTGGAAAGGGAAATATTATATTTTTGCTTCAATGAATCTCTCGGTGTGGGTGTCTGAGGATCTTGCGAATTGGAAGAGTGTGAAACTTCCTGATAATCTGCCGCTTGATGATTATGCACCAGATGTCAGAGTGATTGGAGACTACGTATATTTTTGTGCATCTAAGAGGGGCGAGATCTGTAATTTCTACCGCACCAAGGACATAGAGAACGGACCCTATGAAGAAATCCCGGGTACTTTTGATTTCTGGGATCCCGATCTTTTCTGGGATGATGATGGGAAGGTTTATCTATACTGGGGCTGCTCAAATATGACTCCCATATGGGGCGTAGAGCTGGATCCCGAGACGATGAAGCCGCTTACTGACAGGGTGGAACTTGTCCACGGAAGACCCAGGGAGCTTGGCTATGAGAGAGTGGGTGAGGACCACTGTAAGCCTCTTATCGAGGGCGAGGAGCTGGATAAACTCTTTGAAGAAGCCTCTAAAAAGATGGGAGAGGCAATCATGGCCAATGCTTCAGATACAGACAAGGCTTTTTTCAAGAGCATGCTAAGTAATAATCCGTTTATTGAAGGCGCTTATATGAATAAGCATGACGGAAAATACTATCTTCAGTATGCAGCAACAGGAGCTGAGTACAATGTTTACTGTGACGGTGTATATGTATCTGATTCACCCCTTGGACCATTCGAGCTTGCTGAGAATAATCCCTATTCTTATCAGCCGGGAGGCTTTATGCCGGGTGCCGGACACGGATCAACCATGGAGGATGCAAATGGTAACTTATGGCACACCTCGACAAGCCGCATAAGTCTTAATGACAGTATGGAGAGAAGGTGCGGCATATGGCGCGCAGGTTTCGACAAGGACGGCGAGCTCTTCTGCAATATGGGCTACGGCGACTGGCCGCAGTACGTGGATGGGGGCAAACTGGATCCCTGGCAGGAGCCTGAATGGTATCTTCTTAGCCGCGGCGCTAAGATGACAGCATCTTCTTACTGCGTAGGCGAGGGAAGCGGCGAAGGCGAAGGAGATACGAAAGTAGCAGTATGGGACAGCATATCAACCGCACCGGACAATGCTCCTTCAAGAGCTTCAGAGGAAGATGACAGAACCTGGTGGAGAGCTGCCGGGAAGGACGCCGGTGAATGGCTTATGATGGACCTTGAAGAGGTGAAGGACGTACGTGCAATTCAGATAAACTTTGCAGATGACCGCGTTGATGCACAGCCGGAAAAACAGATAACAGGACAGGGTATGGGCGTAAGGCTGATCGACGACAGAACTCATCACACCAGATGGACTTTGGAAGGCTCCTTGGACGGTGAGACCTTTGCTGTTTTGATGGATAAGTCCGATGCGGATACAAACCTTCCTCATGACTTTATAGTTTTGAATGATGGTGAAGGTCAAAAGCTTCGCTACATCAAGCTGACTGTTTGTGAGACACCCTTTGATCAAAATGCTGCCATATCAGGGCTTCGCGTATTTGGTAAGGGCAATGGAGAAAAGCCCCAGGAAGTGAGTTTTGAAGCGTCAAGACTCGATGACCTTGATATGCGTGTATCCATGCAGGCTCAGGGTGCAGAAGGCTACAATATCTGCTGGGGTCATGCTGCTGATAAGCTCTATCACAGCTGCATGTTTTACCCTGCGAAAGGTGCTGACAAGGCTGAGCGCATCATTGGCGCACTCATTTCCGGACAGGATGTATATGTAAGAGTTGATGCATTCAATGAGAACGGCATAACCTGCGGCAAGGTCAGGAAGCTCAAATAACGCCTTAGTTCTTAAAATACTTTCAGATTTGCCCCTTATTAATGTTATGATATATCTTACTTTAGTGAAGTTCCTTTCCGAATGTTGCTGGTAAAGCCTTCAGAAAGGCTGAATAAAAGGAGATTGCGTAACTGTTCTCATGACGGAAAATGAATTTTTTGAAAAATATGCCATAGGACTTAGCGAGCAGCAGCTGGATGCAGTAAGGACGGTGAAGGGACCGGTACTTCTTCTTGCTGTTCCGGGGAGCGGAAAGACTACGGTTTTGGTTAACAGACTTGGCTATATGCTTTTTTGTAAAGATATAGCACCGGAGAATATTCTGACCCTGACCTACACGGTGGCGGCTACCAGGGATATGGCTGCCAGGTTTGAAAAAATATTTGGAAGTGACATATCATCATTTCTTGAATTTCGCACTATCAATGGAATATGTGCAAAGATAATTGCCCATTATGGACGTCTTATCGGTAAGAATGCTTATCAGCTGGTCACTGATGAAAAGGTGATAAGTAAGATTCTTACCGAAAACTATGTCCGTATCTATGAAGAATATCCCACGGAGAGTGATATAAAAAGCGTGAGGACGCTTATCACCTACTGCAAGAACATGATGCTGACGAAGAAAGAAATCATGGAGCTTGAGAAAGAGGAAGATACGGCCATTCTGGATATATATGAAGCCTATAATAATGAGCTTAAAAAGAGAGAGATGATGGACTATGACGACCAGATGATCTATGCATACAGAATGCTTAAATCATCCCCGGATCTTCTTTCTTTTTACAAGAATAAATATCGTTACATCTGTGTGGATGAAGCCCAGGACACATCGAAAATACAGCATATGATAATAAGTCTTCTGTCAGGGACGGAGGGCAATCTTTTCATGGTAGGAGATGAGGATCAGAGTATTTATGGTTTTAGAGCAGCTTACCCTGAGGCACTCCTCAATTTTGAAAAGGATCATCCCGGAGCCAGAGTCCTTATAATGGATAGGAATTACAGATCTAGTGCCAATATTGTAGAGGCAGCAGACCGGTTTATACTTCACAACAGCATGAGGCATGATAAGCATATGAAGGCCAACAGGGAAAAGGCCTCTGATATTGGATATATCCATCTCAACAGCAGGAGAAATCAGTACAATTATCTGCTTAAGGTGGCAGCTGATGTGACAAGTCAGACGGCGGTTCTCTACAGAGATAATGAGAGTATTCTTCCCCTTGTGGATATTCTTGAGAGGGAGAATATTCCATATAGGATAAAGAGCGCTGATATGGCATTTTTTACTCACAGAGTAGTGACGGATGTCATCAATATGCTGCAGTTTTCCATTGATCCCTATGACAGCGATATTTTTCTGAAAATATATTTTAAATTCCAGACCTATCTAAAAAAGCCACAGGCTGAGAGGCTCTGCAGGATTTCTGCATCAAGTGATATTCCGATACTGGATGCTCTTGAAGAGACAGATATGATAAATGCAAGGGTAAAGGGTAAATGCAGATCAATAAGAACCCACTTTGCAAATATGAGGCACGAAGCACCGCTAAAGGCGCTGAATAGAATAGAGCAGTACATGGGATACGGCGAATATATGGAGGATAATCATCTCGATACCAACAAGATGTTCATTCTGAAGATGCTGGCAATGAGAGAGGAGTCCATCGATGGATTTTTAAGGCGGTTTGAAACTCTCAGGGATTTGATAAGCAATAAGGTTCCGGATTACAAGGCACAGTTTATTCTGTCGACCATCCATTCCAGTAAAGGATTAGAGTATGATGAAGTCTATCTGATGGATGTCTGTGACGGAGTATTTCCGGATGAAGTAATCAAGAATTACAACAGGGCGACACTTAAGGAAAAACGGGATTTTGAAGAAGAACGCAGAATTTTCTATGTGGGAATGACGAGAGCCAGAAACAAGCTTAATATATTCCTCTACAATGACGAAGAATCCACATTTGTAAAGGAAATCACCAGCATCTCAAGAAATGAAGAGCAGAGTATAAAAGAGAATGTCAAAAAAGCCAGGGCTTCCATAAAGAAGAGTCTTGAACCAAATAAAAGGAATCAGAGTACTACATCAGAGTACCCGTCAGATCTGGTGATCGGGCAAAAGATTGCGCAGCCCAAATACGGAAATGGCACTATAACTGATGTAGTCTATGATGATGATAATATCCCCTCCAAGTTTTCTGTAGTATTCGAGGATGGGAAGGAGAGGCTGTTTGCTTATCCCTTTGCATTTGTCATGGGGATGAGGCTTGTGTAATTAGTTCCATAAAGGCTCATTCAATATTGCAGTTTTATTAAAATTTAGGAGTATCTGCGTTATTTTCAATGTCATCAAAGTGAGTAAGCTCATAGGGAAGACGCTGCATGCATTGATAAACAAGTATAATTGCAATCACCTTATCAACATAGTCTGTAACAGCCTGTGTTAAGAAGGCACTTCCCAAAAGCTTTAATGCTGTCTGCGAGAGAGCCTGAACAAGAAATGTTGTGAATGCTGCAGAGGTTATTCCTCCAAAGAGGAAGGTCTCTATACATGCTGAAAGGGCAGAAGCAGGAACTGTAACAATAAGACATTTCCAAAGAATGGAAGAAATCATTATTCTCTTATTGTAGAAAAGAAGACCGGCAATTATGCCCATAAGCACACCGCTGAAGGAAAAGTATATTGCGTAGATATCTCCCAGCACGCCGTTTATTAAGCCTCCAACAAGTGCTGTAAGGCCGCCGGCTATAGGACCTAAAGCCATTCCGGCGAGCATGGTTCCGATACTGTCTAGAAATATCGGAAGATTAAAAAGCAAAGCAATCTTGCTCCCAATAATATTAATGGCAACCGCAAAAGCGACTAAAGTGATTTTTTTTGCATTGTTTTTCACGATTTATAATTCTCCTGTTTTTCGTCACTTGAGATTCCTAATGTCACCTCAGAATCAAATTACTGAATTTTGCCTTGCAATATTCAGGTTCTATATTAAGTACTCTTGTCAAAAACATTTCCCAGAACACAGCTTTGTCTACTTTCGTGTAGATGAGTGCATTACTTTCTTTCCTGTAAAAACTCATGGAATCAACTACTGTCTGACCAAGGCTTATGCCACCTGTTTCCACTTCTGTAAAGGCTTCAAATCCTGACAGGATATCAGGGTTTAAGAACTGTGCAACAGCAAGAGGATCATTTATGACGCAGCCTCTTATGTGCTCCCATTCCCAGTGAAATTTAAAGTAGAAGCTGGTGATTTTTTCGATGAAATCACCTGTAATGGGATTGGCTCTTTTCATTTCAGTCAAAATCTCAGGGGTAAGAACAATTTCTCTTGTTACATCAAGGCCAACCATCTCAATCTTCTTATGGTTCTCATAGAGCGTGTCGAAGACGAGCTTTGCACTGTCGGGATCCTCCCAATAGTTGTATTCTGCAACGGGAGAGCAGTTTCCGTGACTTCTGAAATTGCCGCCCATGGAAACCAGTCTTTTGATGGAAAGAAAAGCGGAAGGGGCCTTATCAATAAGCTCTGCCAGATTAGATAAAGGACCTAGTGCTATAACAGACACATCGCCTTGAAGTAAAGACTCATCCATAAACTTTACTGCTGATTTTTCAGGAATCTCCTGACCTTCCACCTCTGGCAAAAAGCTCTCACCAAGACCGTCACTTCCGTGAGTATCAAGGGCATTTACGTACTCTCTTTTTCTGGGCGCTGAAGCACCTGCATATACCGGTACATCGAGCCTTCCGAGGAATTTAAGTATACGTTTTGCATTTTTAAAACCAAGCTCCACCGGAGAGTTGCCGGCTACGATGGTTATTCCGATGACATCTATCTCCGGACTGTTAAGAGCCAGCATAATAGCTAAAGAGTCATCGATACCCGGATCGCAGTCAATGATTACTTTGTTCATAAATAACAACCTCTTAAAATGTCATATGTAAAAGACTATAGTAAATTTTTTTTGCAGGGCAGTATGTTACTTCATAAAATTATAATACATGCAATTCAGAATAGTTAACAAAAAAAGTTATTCAGTCGTTTCTGTTTTGTAAATTTTGGAAAATATTTAAGAGCAATTGTTATTGTTAATGACATGAATATTGTTTGATGATATAAATATACTCACTACTTACGACAGCAATTATATCGGAGGAAAAACATGGCTGAAGCAAATGATATGGCGATGCTTTCGCAGGAAGAAATTGACAAGCTGATCAAGAAATTGGAAGAAGAAAAAGAGTCATAAAATTTACCAAAGCGTTCATTTGGAGCAGGTTCCACCAAGGCCCTAATAGATTTTGCCAGGTGGACTTACAAGGCTCACACTTGGCTCGTATAAAAAACTATTAAGTGTGCGGCTCAAAGTCAAAAGGCGAAGACATCAGGTATTTACCAAAATGTCTTCGCCTTTTGAGCATATTTATAAGAAAAGAAATCTGATTATTTATATCAGGATTTGAAGAACTGCATTTCCTCGTTGAGCTTTTCAGCTATATCCTTAAGTGTTGAAGCGGAGCCTGCAAGTGTAGTAACCGTAGCTGAAAGTTCCTGCATGGATGCTCCTGTTTCTTCTGAAGAAGCTGCATTTTCTTCAGATATTGCGGAGAGTGCGCTCATGGTATCAACAACTGCATTCTTGGAGTTCTCACAGGTGTTTGCGCCTTTACTGATAAGCTGAACACCGCCAACGGTACTTCCGATATCTTCAAGCATACCGTTTACAGCAGCAAGGGTATCACCAAGGGCTGTCTGTTGGTCGATATTGCCCTGACGAACATCTTCGGCGGCATCAACAGCAGCTTTAGCCTGATTAAGGAGTGACTCCATTTCAACCTTGATATCATCAGCAAGTTGCTTGGAGTTTTCAGCAAGTTGTCCGATCTCCTCAGCAACAACCGCAAATCCTTTTCCTGCTTCGCCGGCTCTTGCTGCTTCGATAGAAGCATTGAGGGAAAGGAGATTGGTCTGGGTAGCTATGGAGGTAATACCTTCTACCTTGCCACCGATATTGGTAACGGCTTCCTGAGTTGCCTGAATGGTTCTTGATATTTCATCAATCTTAGCTGTCATCTCCTGAGAGGAATCCTGAAGTGAAGCAAGGGATTTGCTGGAAATCTCGGAAGCTTCCTTCATCTTACCTGCAGTAGTTGAAAGACTGTCAGTAGAATCCTGGACATCCGTTACAGCGTCACCGATACGTCCAACATTTTCGGATGCACTCTGGATTTCATCAGCCTGCTGTGTAGCTCCTGATGCAATTTCCTGAACGGCATTTGAAACGTCCTCAGCAGTCTGGGAAATCTGATTAGCCATATCAGATAATTCCTCTGATGATGAACTGACTGACATGGCAGAATCTTTGATATTGGTAACGATGCTTTCAAGTCGATTGATTACGTCATTTGTTGATTCCGTCATCAGACCAATTTCATCTTTTCTCTTCTTGACGCCGGTTATTTTGACAAATTCACCTTCTCTTAAGTGGGCAAGAGAATTAGCTACAACAGAGACTGCTTTGGCAATGCCGGTGGCCTGATAGATGATCACTATTGTAGTAAGTAAGACTGCTACAACACATACGATAATAGAGATGTACATGAGTGCATTAACCTGCTTTAATATCTCAGACTCAGAAATTCTAAGGCCGATTTTCCAGGTCATTTCAGGAACTTTACTCCAGAATAGAAGACGCTTGCCGCCTCCTGCTACAAAAGAACCTTCTCCGGAATCACTTGACTGCACGCTCTGAACATACTCACCTAATTCAGTCGAATCTTTGATATTCATCTGATCTTTACATGCATCAGGAAATTCGGGGTGATATATATAATTACCTACACCGTCAATTAAGAAAAGTGTTCCTGTTTCTCCAACTTTAATGGAGGCTATCTGTTCACTGATCTCTGTCAGCATAATGTCGACGGTGACACAACCGATAAACTGGCCATCAATAGTTTTTATGGGGGCAGAACAGGACGCCATGACGATTCCGCTTGCCGGATCGTAGTAAGGGTCAGTTATTGTTGCATTTGGCAGTGATTTGGCGTTTACATAGTATTCCTGTGAAAAATAGTCATAATCAGCATTTGAATAGTCCCATGTAAGCTCAAGATCTTTCCCATCCCAAACACCTTCTGATGTTGTGTTTTTATACCAATAGGGGCCGTAATATTGCTGCTCTTTATCAAATACATTTGGTTCAAACCAAAGACCTGCTCCAAGTACCAGGTCACTTCCTTCAATAACTTCGGTGAGGGCTTCTCCATAGCCATCTAAAGGGGTTGTCTCATAGGTTCCTGCAACCATTCTTGCTACGGTATCAGCCTGCGCCCGGATATTCTCCAGCTCAGAATAAATATAATTCGTATGCTCTCCAAGAGTTGCCTCCATTTCACTCGTGGAACGCTCAATTATCATATTTCTGCTTATGACGGTTGTAATTACGGTAAGGGCTATAAGAAGGATAGCAACAATAGGAACTATAGTTACAATAAGAGTTGCCTTAAGACTCATTCCCTCAATTTTCAGAGCATTGGAATTCTTGGTTTTTTCAGCAGCCATAATGACCTCCTTTAAAATTAAATCAGTATATAATCATAATAAAATATGTCTTTTATTTAGTTAATTAAAATTATATTAAACATCTATTAAATCGTATTTTATTAGACTATGGATTAATAAATTTGCTTTTAAGAGATTGAGATAAATGCAAACGCATAAAGCAAAATGTCCGGACTTTAGGCACCCGGACAAATAGTCAGGAAATTATTTTTAAAAAACTTCAAAAACATCTTGACACTTATTTAATGCAAGCGTAAAATCACAACCTATAAAGACAAGGGCGTCTTAGAGATAACACTCTAAGGCGCTTTTTCTGTATATTCAGGCAGAGCATTTGACGTGGTGTTTTTCGAGTATAGTGAGAACCATATGAGATCACTTTACGATGCATTTAGTTGGGTGTGAATGCTATAAGAATACGACTCCGGAGAAATGTATACACGTATTCAAACTTCAAATTTAAGACTTTAGCGGTGCAATGGGGCATCAGTTTCAGGACTGGTCTCTGCTGCGCCGCTTTTTTGCATAAACGACACAGTTATGCTTTTGGAGGAGCGGATTATGAGTGAAGAGTTAATGAGTATTATTGATGGAAAAATCTTTGGAGTGTGGTTTCTAATTGGCGCAGCTCTTGTTTTCTGGATGCAGGCAGGATTTGCAATGTGCGAAGCCGGATTTACAAGAGCAAAAAATACAGGAAATATCATCATGAAAAACCTGATGGATTTCTGTATCGGTACTGTTGTGTTTATCCTCATTGGTTTTGGACTTCTTCTTGGTGAAGATGTCATGGGGATAATCGGAAGACCGGGATTTGATATTTTTACAGGCTATGCAAATTTTGACTGGTCAAATTTCGTATTCAACCTTGTGTTCTGTGCTACAACAGCAACAATCGTTTCAGGATCAATGGCTGAAAGAACAAAGTTCATTTCCTACTGTGTATATTCAGCAGTTATTTCAGCAATCATTTATCCCATTGAAGCACATTGGATCTGGGGTGGCGGATTTCTTTCTCAGATAGGTTTCCACGATTTTGCAGGATCAACAGCAATCCATATGGTAGGTGGTATTTCAGCACTTATCGGAGCAACTTTCCTTGGAGCCCGCATTGGTAAGTTCGAGAGAGATAAGAACGGAAAAGTTACAAAAGTAAATGCTTTCCCCGGTCACAATCTCACAGCAGCAGCGCTTGGTGTTTTCATTCTCTGGCTTGGCTGGTACGGATTTAACGGAGCAGCAGCAACATCAATTGATCAGCTTGGTTCAATATTTGTAACAACAACAATAGCACCTGCTCTGGCAACAGTAACATGCATGATCTTTACATGGCTTAAGTATGGCAAGCCTGATGTTTCAATGTGTCTTAACGCTTCCCTGGCAGGTCTTGTAGCAATCACAGCACCCTGTGATGTAACAGATGCTTTTGGTGCAATTGTGATCGGTATCGTGGCAGGACTTCTTGTTTGCTTTGGTGTATGGCTTCTTGATTATAAGCTTCATATTGATGATCCTGTTGGAGCAGTTGCAGTACATTGCTTAAATGGTATCTGGGGAACAATTGCAGTTGGTCTTTTTGCAACAAATACAGCTCCGGGATACAGCATTGCAGATGCTGCCGGAAATGAGATGACAGGTCTTTTCTATGGCGGTGGTCTTAAGCTTCTTGGAATTCAGCTTGTTGGTTTTGTAGCAGTTGCAGGCTGGACAGCAGTAACAATCTCTATCACATTTGCAGTAATTAAGGCAGTTTTAGGACTCAGAGTAACAGAGGAAGAGGAAATCACAGGTCTTGACGCAACAGAGCATGGTCTTGCATCAGCATATTCAGGATTTGCTCTTATGGATATTTCAAACACATTGAACATGGATGTGAATGAAAACACAGACCTTGGTGCAAGTGACTATGATACAGCTACTGAATTCCAGAAAAATGCATCAGTACCTGTTGTTACATCACCTGTTAAAACAGAGACAGCTATTCATAAGGTAGTTATTGTAACCAAGCTTTCAAGATATGACAAGTTAAGAAAGGCAATGAACGAACTTGGCGTAACAGGAATGACAGTTACTCAGGTTATGGGATGTGGAGTTCAGAAGGGCTCCGGTCAGAAGTATCGCGGCGTTGAAATGGATGTAACACTTCTTCCCAAGATCAAGCTTGAAGTTGTTGTCAGCAAGATTCCTGTTGAGGATGTCATTGAAGCAGCTAAGAGAACACTTTATACAGGAAAAATCGGTGATGGTAAGATCTTCGTTTACAGCATCGACAATGTTGTTAAGATCCGCACCGGAGAAGAAGGTGTGCTTGCTTTAGCAGATGCAGAGTGATAAAGAGATTCAAAGTCAAATACGGCTATCATAAATAAAAATTTTCAGGAGGAACAATCAATATGTGCGCAATACTCACATATGCCAGAGATGAAATAAGTAAGGAGTTCTTTGAAGAAATGCTTGAAAGAACTGCATCAAGAGGTCCGGATAAGTCCAGGACATTAAAGGTTAATGGCGGCTATCTTGGTTTTAACAGGCTTGCGATCATGGGCCTTAACTGTAAAGGAATGCAGCCCTTTACCTTAAACGGAAATGCAGTTGTTTGTAACGGGGAGTTATATGGATTTAAAGCATTGAAGAACTATTTAAAATCTCTTGGCTATGCTTTTAATAGCGACAGTGATTGCGAAATAATACTTCCTCTTTATGAAAAACTTGGAACAAAAATGTTTGACCTTCTGGATGCTGAATTTGCAATGGTAATCTACGATTCTGAAAAACGCAGTTTTATTGCAGCCAGAGATCCGATAGGAATAAGACCTCTCTATTACGGTTATGACGATGATGGATATATCGTTTTTGCTTCAGAGCCAAAGAACCTGACAGGGGTATGTAAGAAAATAACTCCGTTTCCTCCCGGACATTATTACGAGGACGGTAAGTTCATATGCTACAGAGATATGACTTACGTAAAAGAAATTAAAACAGACAATCTGGAAACAATTACAAAAAACATTCACGATAAGCTCCTAAATGGAATAAAGAAGAGACTGGATGCAGATGCTCCTGTAGGATTCCTTCTTTCAGGAGGTCTGGATTCATCTCTTGTTTGCGGAGTTGCAGCAAAGCTTTCAGATAAACCAATTGAAACCTTTGCCATAGGAATGGATATAGATGCCATAGATCTTAAATATGCAAGGGAAGTGGCAGATTACATTCACAGCAGACATCATGAGGTGATAATCAGTAAAAAGGATGTAATTGATGCCATTGAACCGGTAATAGAAGCTCTTGGAACCTATGACATAACAACCATAAGAGCATCAATAGGAATGTACCTCCTATGCAAATGGATTCATGAAAACACTGATATAAAGGTGGTTTTGACAGGCGAAATATCTGATGAACTCTTCGGATACAAGTATACGGACTTTGCTCCGAGCGCAGCAGCTTTTCAGCAGGAAGCGGAGAAGAGAGTAAGAGAGCTTCATATGTATGATGTGCTTCGTGCAGACAGATGCATAAGTGTTAATTCACTGGAAGCAAGAGTTCCTTTTGGAGATCTTGATTTTGTGGATTATGTAATGAGTATAGATCCGGAGAAGAAGCTCAATACTTATGGAATGGGTAAATACCTGCTTAGAAAATCCTTTGAAGAAGACAAGTTCATCCCTCATTCAATACTGATGAGAGAAAAGGCAGCATTTTCAGATGCTGTGGGACATTCACTAAGGGATGACCTGATCGAATATGCTGAGTCTGTTTATTCAGATGAGGATTATATTTCCAATATTAAGAAATATGAACATGCAACACCTTTTACTAAGGAATCATTGCTTTACAGAGAGATATTTGAAAAATACTATCCTGATCAATCGGATATGATCATAGATTTCTGGATGCCCAATAAGAGTTGGAAGGGTTGTGATGTAAACGACCCGTCAGCAAGAGTGCTATCCAACTATGGTGCAAGCGGAAAATAACAAAAAGCATTGAAAACTATATATAGTTCAGAACCGGACTAAAGGAGGAAAATATGATAGAAGCATCAAAACTTACAGAAGAATTCGGATGTCTTGTATTTAATGACAAGATTATGAGAGAAAGACTGCCAAAGGATATTTACAAGGCAGTACATAAGACAATTGAAATGGGTTCACATCTTGAACTTGATGTGGCAAACACAGTGGCAGCAGTCATGAAGGAATGGGCTATTGAGAACGGTGCAACACATTTCACACACTGGTTCCAGCCAATGACAGGACTGACTGCAGAGAAGCATGACAGCTTTATTTCACCTACAGATAACGGATCCATTATTATGGAATTTTCCGGAAAAGAGCTGGTTAAGGGTGAGCCTGATGCATCAAGCTTTCCTTCAGGCGGCCTTCGTGCAACATTTGAAGCTCGTGGCTACACAGCATGGGATCCTTCATCTCCTGCATTCATAAAAGACGGTTCTCTTTACATTCCTACAGCATTCTGTTCCTATGGCGGAGAAGCGCTGGATAAAAAAACACCTCTCTTGCGCTCGATGGAAGCTCTGTCCAGGGAATCAGTTAAGCTGCTCCACCTCCTGGGGTATGAGGATGTAAAACGCGTAAACACCACAATCGGCTCTGAGCAGGAGTATTTTTTGATAGATAAAGATTTTTATAAAAAGAGAAAGGACCTTCTTTTTACCGGACGAACCCTCATTGGAGCTCCGGCTACGAAAGGTCAGGAGATGGAGGATCATTATTTTGGAGTTATTAAGCCCAAGGTTTCAGCTTACATGCATGACCTTGATGAAGAACTCTGGAAGCTTGGAATCCCTGCAAAGACAAAGCACAACGAGGTAGCACCTTCACAGCATGAGATGGCACCTGTATTTGAAACAGCCAACATTGCAGTTGATCACAACCAGCTCACAATGGAGGTTATGAAGAAGGTTGCAGATAAACATAATTATGCATGTCTTTTGCATGAAAAGCCCTTCGAAGGAATTAACGGTTCAGGAAAACACAACAACTGGTCAGTATGCACTGATACAGGATTAAACCTTCTTGATCCCGGCAAAAATCCCGGTGAGAACATACCGTTTTTGCTTTTCCTTATGGCTGTAATTTCTGCAGTTGATGAGTATGCACCGATTTTAAGACTTTCTGTTGCATCAGCAGGAAATGATCACAGACTTGGTGGAAACGAAGCACCGCCGGCTATCATATCAATCTTCCTTGGAGATGAGCTTGCAGAAGTACTTAAGGCAATAGAAGATGGAAAATCCTATATCAGCCAGGGTAAGGTTCAGATGGCTATGGGTGCTAAGGTACTTCCTCATTTCACAAAGGATAATACAGACAGAAACAGAACATCACCTTTTGCATTTACAGGAAATAAGTTTGAGTTCCGTATGCCGGGCTCCTCAGTTTCAGTAGCAAACGCTAACATTGTTCTTAATACTGCAGTTGCTGAAGAGGTTGCAAGACTTTACGAGAAACTCTCAGCTTACAGCGGAGATGAGTTAAAGGAAAAGATAACAGAGGTTCTTAAGGAAGAACTTGTAGCTCACAAGAGAGTACTCTTTAACGGCAACGGATACACAGATGAGTGGGTAGAGGAAGCTGCAAAGAGAGGTCTTCCGAATCTTAAGTCACTTCCTGATGCAATGCCTTACTGGATCAGTGATGAGTCTTTAGAGCTTTTCACAAAGCACGGAATATTTACTAAGGAAGAAATTCATTCAAGATACGATATTCTTCTTGAGAATTATTCAAAATCAGTACACATTGAGTCACTTACAATGCAGGAGATGGTAAGAAAAGATCTTACAGAGGGTATCGTATCTTACCAGAAGGATCTTAGCAAAGAGATTATTCAGAAGAAGAGTCTTCTTGGTGATGGTGCTTCAGTCCTTGAGACCGGAGTACTTGCAACAATAGATAAAGCATCTGCAGGAATGTGCAAGGCACTTGAAAAGCTTGCAGCAGATACCAGGGTGGCAGAAGAGAAGGAAGAACTTCTTGAGCAGGCAAGCTATTATCAGCAGACAATTCTTGCAGATATGGATGAACTTCGCAAGTATGCTGATGAGGCAGAAGCACTTATTCCTGATAAGTACCTCAGCTATCCCACATATGGTCAGATGCTGTTTTCACTCAGATAACTGGTTATTAAAGCACAATGGTGCTGGCTCAAACGGAAATCAAACACAGAGCTAAAAATATTCCCTCATTCGGTGTAAAAACCGGATGAGGGCAAAAGGCGGTAAGGAATGGATAATTGGATGAATGAGCGCGATGCCTGTGGTATCGGCGCAGTAATTAATATAGATGGCAAGGCTGACAATAAAGTTCTCGACGATGCGCTTAGCATTGTCGAGAAACTTGAGCATAGAGCCGGAAAAGATGCTACAGGAAAAGTCGGCGATGGCGTTGGAATCCTTGTCCAGATATCTCATAAATTCTTTTCAAAGGAAGCATTAAAGTCCGGGATACAGCTGAAATCTGCTGGGGATTATGGAATAGGTATGTTCTTTTTCCCTCAGGACTCCATGAAAAGAATGTTTGCAAAGAGAATGCTTGAAGTCATAGCGGAGAAGGAGAACCTTAAGGTACTTGGCTGGAGAGATGTGGAAATTCACCCTGAAATACTGGGAGAAGTAGCAAGAAACTGTATGCCCCACATAAGTCAGTGTTTTGTTGAGAGACCTTCCGATGTGAAAAGAGGTATAGATTTTGACAGACGACTTTATCAGCTTAGACGTGAGTATGAGAAGTCCTCTGAGGATACATATATTTGCTCCTTTTCATCAAGGACAATTGTGTATAAGGGAATGTTTCTCGTAGGCCAGCTGCGCAATTTCTATGAGGATCTGCTATCACCTGACTATAATACAGCAATCGCACTTGTTCACAGCCGTTTTTCAACAAATACCACACCCTCCTGGCAAAGAGCTCATCCTTACAGGATGATAGCCCACAACGGAGAGATAAATACTATTCGAGGTAACAGTGACAGAATGCTTGCCCGTGAAGAGACTATGTCATCTGATGTTTTTGGTGATGATCTTGGTAAGGTTTATCCTGTCATCGCTTCTTCAGGCTCTGACTCAGCAATGCTGGATAATACCCTGGAATTCCTCTACATGAACGGAATGGATCTTCCACTTGCAATGATGCTGACCATACCTGAACCCTGGAAGCACAATGACTTCATGGAGCAGTCAAGAAAAGATTTTTATCATTACTATGCAACCATGATGGAACCCTGGGATGGTCCTGCTGCAGTACTTTTTACGGATGGCGAAGTATTTGGTGCAACTCTTGACAGAAACGGACTAAGACCCTCCAGATATTATGTCACAAAGGACGGAAGACTCATCCTGTCATCCGAAGTAGGTGTTCTTGATATACCTGAGGAAAACATAATCAGGAAATCACGCCTTTCACCGGGCCATATGCTTTTGGTTGATACAAAAGAAGGACGAATCATCTCTGATGAGGAATGTAAGGAGAAGTATTCTACATCAAAGCCCTATGGTGAGTGGCTTGACAGATATCTTTTACATCTTGGCACACTTGAAATACCGAATAGGAAAATACCCAGAAGCTCTCAGGAGATGAGAGATAAGCTCTACAAAGTCTTCGGATACTCCTATGAAGATGTGAAAAATCAGATTATGCCAATGGCAATGAATGGAATAGAATCTACAGTTTCCATGGGAACTGATATTCCGCTGGCAATGTTATCACAGCATCATCAGCCGCTATTTTGTTATTTTAAGCAGCTTTTTGCACAGGTTACTAATCCGCCCATTGACTCCCTCAGAGAGAAGGTTGTAACCGACACCACGGTTTACATTGGGTCAGACGGTAATCTTCTTAATGAAAAGAGCGATAACTGCCGCGTGTTGGAGGTCAATAACCCCATTCTTACAGGCGTAGACCTTATGAAAATTGAAGCCTTGGACCAGCCGGGCTTCCATGTAAGAAAAATATCACTTCTATATTATAAGAATGCTCCTGTTGAAAGAGCGCTTGAACAGCTTTGCATCTCAGTGGACAGAGCAGTAGCAGACGGAGTAAATATTGTGATCCTCTCAGACAGAGGCGTAGACGAAAACCACATGCCAATACCGTCACTTCTTGCTGTATCTGCCGTTGAGCAGCATCTTGTCAGAACCAAAAAGCGCACTGCGGTATCACTTATTCTAGAGAGTGGTGAACCCAGAGATGTTCATCAGATAGCAACACTGCTTGGATTTGGTGCAAGAGCCATAAATCCTTACCTTGCTCAGGAATGTATTGCTGAGCTTATAGACATAGGAATTCTTGATAAGGACTATCACACTGCGATTGCTGATTACAATAAGGCACTTCTTGGCGGCGTTGTTAAGATTGCGGCAAAGATGGGAATATCAACGCTTCAGTCTTACCAGTCCGCAAGGATTTTTGAAGCTATTGGACTTTCAGCTGAGTTTGTTGATAAATATTTTACAGGAACCATAAGCCGGGTTGGCGGAATCGGAATTAAGGAAATAGGTGAAGATGTAGAGCTTCGTCATAACAAGGCATTTGATCCGCTCGGATTATCTACGGATACAACCCTGGATTCTATCGGATTCCATTCCCTTAGAAGCGGTGAAGACAAAGAAGACCATATGTACAGTCCCAAAACAATCGTAACCCTGCAGAGAGCAGTACGTGAAGGAGATTACGAGCGCTTTAAGGAATATACGAAAATGGTTGATGATGAGGACAGACCTCATACACTTCGTGCACTTTTATCCTTTGTCCCCTCTGGAAATCCTGTACCACTTGAGGAAGTAGAGAGCGAAGAGGAGATAGTAAAAAGATTCCAGACAGGTGCAATGTCATATGGCTCCCTTTCAAAGGAAGCCCATGAAACTCTTGCCATAGCGATGAACAGGCTTGGCGGAAAATCAAATACCGGTGAAGGCGGCGAAGATGTTGCACGTTTTGGCACAAACAAAAACAGTGCAGTAAAGCAGGTTGCATCAGGAAGATTCGGCGTAACCAGCAGATATCTTCAAAGTGCAAAAGAGATTCAGATAAAGATGGCACAGGGAGCAAAGCCAGGAGAGGGTGGACATCTTCCCGGAAAGAAGGTATACCCCTGGGTTGCATCAACCAGATTTTCTACTCCCGGTGTAGCGCTGATATCACCGCCACCTCATCATGATATTTACTCAATTGAGGATCTTGCTCAGCTTATCTACGATCTTAAAAATGCTAATGATAAAGCAAGAATTTCAGTAAAGCTTGTGTCAGAGGCAGGAGTTGGAACTATTGCATCAGGTGTTGCCAAGGCAGGAGCTCAGGTTATTCTGGTTTCAGGTTATGACGGAGGAACAGGCGCTGCTCCCTCATCCTCAGTCCATCACGCAGGACTTCCCTGGGAGCTTGGAGTAAGTGAAGCTCACCAGTCACTTCTTGATAATGGACTCAGAAGCAGAGTAGTTCTTGAGACTGACGGAAAACTTATGACCGGACGAGATGTGGCAATCGCTGCACTTCTGGGTGCTGAGGAATTCGGTTTTGCTACGGCTCCCCTTGTATGCATGGGCTGCATGATGATGAGAGTCTGCTCCAAGGATACCTGTCCTGTGGGAATTGCAACTCAAAATGAAGAACTTAGGAAAAGATTTGCAGGAAAGCCTGAACATGTTATGAACTTCATGCTTTTTGTGGCAAGACAGCTTCGTGAGATCATGAGTGAGCTTGGATTCAGGAAGCTTACGGACATGGTTGGAAGAACAGATTGTCTCAGGATGAGAACTGTCGCAGGTGCAAGATGCAAGGATGCTGCAGACCTCAGCAGAATCTTGAATAAGTCCTATGCCGGATGCGAAAAGAATCACTTTAATCCTGCTGATGTATATGATTTTGGACTTGAAAAGACGCTGGATAAAAAGATTCTTGTTCCTGAATATGAAAAGGCTAAACAGTCATTAAAGGAGAATCTTGAAGCTGCTTTTGTTGACGGTGCTGCAGGAGTTTCTAAGTCAGTCCTTAGCCTCGATGTAGATATATCAAGTACAGACAGAAGTTTTGGAACACTTCTTGGAAGCAGGGTTACAGCTGATTTTAAAAACTCACTTCCGGATGATTCAATTGTAGTAAATGCCAGTGGCGGAGGCGGCCAGTCCTTTGGTGCATTCCTTCCTAAAGGTGTTACTTTAAAGCTTTATGGTGATGCAAATGATGGCTTTGGAAAAGGACTTTCAGGCGGAAAGGTAATTGTAAGACCTTCCAAAAAAGCTACATATAAAGCTCATGAGAATATCATAATCGGTAATGTGGCTCTCTATGGTGCAACGGCAGGAAAGGCATATGTATGCGGCGTTGCAGGCGAGAGATTCTGTGTAAGAAATTCCGGTGCCATAGCAGTTTCTGAAGGATGCGGAGATCATGGCCTTGAATATATGACAGGCGGAAGAGCAGTTATTCTCGGAATGACAGGTAAAAACTTTGCAGCCGGTATGAGTGGCGGAATAGCCTATGTTCTTGATAAGGAGCATACGCTGTATCTCAGAATGAACAAGGATATGGCATCTCTATATGAGCTCACTGAAAAGTACGATATAGCTGAACTTAAAGAAATACTTGAAGATTATGTTGCTGAGACAGGCTCTGAATATGGTGCAGAAATCCTTGCCAACTTTGAAGACTATATTCCTGATTTTAAGAAAATAGTTCCGAATGATTATCAAAAGATGCTGACTGCAATCGGTAAGTATGAGGAGCAGGGAATAGATCACGAGCATGCAATTTTAGAGGCATTTAAGGAACTTGCTTAAATATTTTTGATGGATATCAAACTGAAAAAAATACAGTCCTGAGGAATACAGAGAGTTATTCCTCAGGACCGGGATGAGGTGAAAGATGGGAAAGGATACAGGCTTTCTGGAATATAAAAGAACAAATAATACAGATATCCCTCCTGCAGAGAGAATACTGAATTTTGAAGAATTTCATAAGCCACTTGATACAGACAGCAGACGCAAGCAGGCGGCAAGATGCATGAACTGCGGTGTTCCGTTTTGCCAGTCAGCAATGAATCTTGGCGGCATGGTCACAGGATGCCCACTGCATAATCTGATACCTGAGTGGAATGATGAATTATATAAGGGACATGATGAGCATTCATTTGCAAGGCTTCATAAAACCAGCAATTTTCCTGAGTTCACAGGTCGTGTCTGCCCCGCTCTTTGTGAGAAAGCATGTATGTGTGGTCAGTATGGAGATGCGGTAACTGTACATGATAATGAATTATTCCTTGTGGAAACAGCTTTTGAAAAGGGATATATAAAGCCGGTGGTACCTAAAATCAGAAGTGGCAAAAAGGTAGCTGTTGTAGGAAGCGGACCTTCCGGACTTGCTGTGGCTGATGAGCTCAATCACAGAGGACATCTGGTGGAAGTATTTGAAAGAGAAGATGAGATAGGCGGTCTTCTCATGTATGGAATTCCCAACATGAAGCTTGATAAAAATGTTATTAAGCGAAGAAGAAAACTGATGGAAGATGAAGGTGTGATATTCCACACAAGCGTAGATGTGGGAAAGGATAAAAAAGCTTCTTCAATTCTTGATGGTTTTGATGCAGTTGTGCTTTGCTGCGGATCCAAGAAAGCAAGACCACTTGCATTAACAGGTTCTCAGAAGGGTAATGACCATGGAAGCATCCTTGATCCGTCTGCTACAAAGGGTGTTTACTATGCTGTGGATTTTCTTACAAGTACCACAAAGGCATTGACACAAAACGATTCTAAATCTTTAATGGATGCTATTGGCTCCGGGGATAAATCAGTTGAGGTACTTAAGAAAAAAGGCGGATACATAGATGCAGCAGGTAAAAATGTTGTGATCGTAGGTGGCGGAGATACCGGTAATGACTGTATCGGAACTGTGATAAGGCATGGTGCAAAGTCAGTTACAGCACTGGAAATGATGCCAAAGCCTCCCGTAGAGAGAACAGCAGGTAATCCCTGGCCGGAGTGGCCAAAGGTCTTAAAGACAGATTATGGTCATGAGGAAGCGATTTATGTTTTTGGAAATGACCCCAGAGTTTTTGAGACTACAGTTAAGAGCGTTGAAACAGATAAAAAGGGAAATTTAAAGCAGATAGAGACTGTAAAGGTCGCCTTTAAAGATGGAAAACTTACAGAAGTTCCGGGAACAGAGAAGAAAATTAAATGTGATCTTTTGCTTATAGCAGCCGGCTTCGTTGGATGCGAGGACTATACAGCTGATGCGTTCTCCTTAAAGAGAACAGGACGCGGAACAGTTAGTACTATAGATAACAGCTACCGTGTTGATGGCACAAAAGTTTTTTCAGCAGGAGATATGAGGAGAGGCCAGTCCCTTGTTGTGTGGGCTATTGCAGAAGGAAGAGCCTGCGCAAAAGAAGTTGATGAATATCTGATGGGATATACAAATTAAGGAAATAGTAATATAAATAAAAACTTCCGGCAGTAAAAAGGTGAAGAACCATTTTTCTTTCGGAAGTTTTTATTATTTTTTGAGCACACTATTTCGTTTCCTATGGTATGATTTGATAGTTGCGTCTATCTTATATTTTATAAGGTGAATTCAGGAAACTATGACTTCTTGAACGCAAAAAGGTAACAGCGTTCAAGAATCCTGCGTTCCGCAGGACACGCCCCTCGCTTTGCGAGGGCCTGGTCCAGTACGATTATTGAATTTCTGAGGAAATTCAATAATCTATTAAAAGGAGAAGTTGGGGAAATGAAAAAAGGAATACTTAAGAAAGTACTGATTATCGCAGTGAGTGCGGTGGCAGTACTGGTAGTTGGCGGATCTGTAGCTATGGGAGGATATGTTACTGATCAGATTCTATACCAAAACAGAAATAACGATACAGTAGCTAATAGTGTTTTGCAGCTTGAGATGTGGAATTATGATCTTGAAGGATTCCAGAGCAGGTATACGGGGCAGGACATAAGCGTTACAGCAGAGGATGGAAACGAGATTCCCGGTACGTATTATGATAATGGCAGCGATAAATGCGTTATTCTTGTTCACGGTGCAGGCGGAGACAGAGTATTTAATGCACCTTGGGCAGAAGCTTATCTGGAGAGAGGATTCGATGTTATAACCTATGATCAGAGAGGGCATGGAAAGAATCCGGATAAAAAGGTCACCTTTGGAATTCATGAGCAGAGGGATGTTAAGGCACTTGTTACGTACGCGAGAACTGAGCTTGGAAAATCTAAAGTAATTGTTCACGGTCAGTCAATGGGCGGCCAGACTACAGCTTTATATGCATCAAATGTGACACCGGGAGAAGTGGACGCTGCAGATGCGGTTATATGTGACAGTCCGGTTCCTGGTATGGAAAGCTTTCTGAGATTAATGTTTGGTGATGGACCAAAGGGTGCATATTCACCTATGTCCAATTATCTCATTGCCACCAGTAAAATATATATGAAGCTTTTTAAAGGAATTGATTATGCTGACGGAGATACAGTTAAAGCGGTCAAAAATGACAAGCTTCCGACAATGATTCTTATTTCTGACAGAGATGAAGTATGCCTGCCGGATATGGTGGAAGAGGTATATGAAAATGTTGGAACCGAGGATAAAGAAATGGCGATTATTGACAGTAGCCATATCAGAGGAATCGTTGATGACAAGGAAGAGTATATGGCCTTTGTTGATTCCTTTCTTAAAGAATACGGACTATTTTAATTAACTAAAACCTGCGCTGTTTATTTGAGGCATGGGGAATCAAGGTAGTTATAATTAATGTTTTTCCTTGTTGGACATCTGTTGGACAGTTCCTTTTATACTAAGATACATGTTCGCTGGTAAGTTAACATTATTACTTATGTATCAGAGGTTTGTGTTTTGAGGACCGTTTTATTTGTAAAAATAATGGCAGTATATGCTCTGGTATTTACTTTTACCGGATGTACTTTCAAGAGTTTCAGCAAAGCTTCAGATCCTGTGACAAAGGATACGGCAGTAGTGACTCAGCTTCGGGAATCTCCCGAATGGGTTGCAGACATGCCGGAGGCTGAAAATGCAGATCAGCTATTTGTGGTAGCCAACTATGAAGGTACAACAGCCTGGGTTTCCATGCATGAAAAAGATGCAGACGGAAAATGGCAGATGATCATGACAACACCTGGCTATATTGGCAAAAACGGCCTTGGCAAAACAAGGGAAGGAGATGGTATGACTCCCCAGGGAGTTTTCACTTTCGACAAAGCCTTTGGAATAGCCGAGGATCCAGGATGCTCAATGAATTACATACAGGTTGATGAGAATGATTATTGGTCCGGTGATGAGGCATCGGGAATGCACTACAACGAGATGGTAGATATAAACGATTATCCAGATCTTGATGTAGCCGATAGCAGACATATAGCAGATTATATCAGAGAGTACCGATACTGCTTGAATATAGATTACAACAAGGAAGGAGAGGCAGGAAAAGGTTCGGCAATTTTCCTTCACTGCCTTGGTGCAAGAAAACCGTATACAGGGGGTAGTATTGCAATACCTGAAAATCAGATGAAGTTTGTTATGCAGCATGTGAAATACGGCTGTGTAGTGGTTATTGATTCTGTCAGTAACCTTGGAGCAAGCTTCTAAATATAAATTGCTTATTTTCCTATCCATATTTTTCCATACAAAATGACATGCCTGAGTATTATGGCATGTCATTTTTGATATATAAAGGATTTCCCGGAAGCATTTACTTTTGATGATAAAAGTTATATATTTGTATATATAAATTGCGCACAATAGAATGTTGCTAAATTATGAAACAGGTAAAAAGTCCTAAGGAATCAATGACAGCAGGACTCATCCCATAAATGGGATCCTCCTCATGCCGAATAACCGTAAGCTGTAGCCCTTAGGACCAGGTACGGAGGTTATGACTATGCAGTACAGAAAAGACAGGTATGGAAAAGATATATCCCAGTTGGGATATGGATGTATGCGTTTTACAAAGAAGGGGACCGCTATTGATTATGATAAGACCAAGGGCGAGATACTTCACGCAATTGAGTCAGGGATCAATTATTTTGACACGGCATATATTTATCCCGGAAGCGAAGAGTGCCTTGGACGCATACTTGAAGAATCAGGTAAAAGAAAAGATGTGAGTATAGCCACAAAGCTTCCGCAATATCTTATGCGTTCAGATAAGCAGATAGAGAAGACTTTCAGAGATGAGCTTGCACGCCTCAGAACAGATTACATAGACTATTATCTTATGCATATGTTCACAGATTACAGCGAGTGGGAGCACCTTAAGAGCCTTGGAATAGAGCAGTGGATCAAGGATAAAAAAGCATCCGGAGAGATTAGAAATATAGGCTTTTCTTATCATGGCGACACAGATATGTTTTTGAAAATATTAAATGCCTATGATTGGGATTTCTGTCAGATCCAGTACAATTATCTGGACGAAAATTCCCAGGCAGGAAGAAAGGGGCTCGATGCAGCTGCAAAGAAGGGAATACCTGTTGTGATAATGGAACCCTTAAGAGGAGGCAAGCTGGTTAATCTTCCCACTAAGGCTAAGGAAGAGCTGGCAGCTCATTCCACAAAGTATTCTCCGGCTGAGCTGGGATTAAAATGGCTTTGGAATCAACCGGAGGTTACCTGTGTACTTTCAGGAATGAACTCCATGGAGATGCTTGATGAAAATATCAGAATAGCATCAGAGACTACTCCCGGAATCTTTGTAGATGAGGATTATAAATTAGTAGACAGAATTAAAAAGATAATAAAGGAGAGGGAAAAGGTAGGATGTACCGGCTGCAGATATTGCATGCCATGCCCTAAGGGAGTAGATATTCCCGGTAACTTCCATTATTACAACCTGATGTACATGGAGAAGAAATCTGCAGCAAGATTTGAATTTGCACAGAATATGGGACTTAGAAAAGAACCCGGTTTTGCTTCCCAGTGCATTGAATGTGGTAAGTGTGAGCAGCACTGCCCTCAGCATTTAAATATCAGAGAAAAGCTTAAGGAAGCTGACAGAGACTTAAGACCATTACCATATAAGATCGGAATAGATATTGCGAGAAAGGTTCTGGTACATTAAAACATAATCAGCTGCATAAAAAACTCCGCCCTTTTTAGAGGCGGAGTTTTTTCGCTTTATATGTTTTTGTTTAGCCAATAGGAGCTTGTTCTTACATAATTTTAATTGTTTTTTCATAGTTTATTACTCTATTTTTCATGAAGGGATTTGTATAATTGAAATATATTTACTGAGTTTTTGTTAGTGTAACTTGTTTTATATTAGCCTTACATAATTGCAAACTTTTTGACCAGCATCGGGAGGTGGAGGCGTGAAGAAAACGCTTATCATTGTTATCGACCTGGCAATAATGGTGTTGATACTTTTTTTCATAATTCAATATGCCAATGCCAAGATGCGTGAGAGCAATGAGAGCGTTATTGTGGCTTTTGAGAAAATGACTGTCACTGCCGAACAGATTATCACGAACTATCTTGAGGATGAGCAGCATCTTTGTGATATATGGGCAAATTATATTAATCGTTCAGCTGAAGCGGGAACGCCTATGACTGCTGAGGAAGCGATTTCATTTATCAGAAAGGCTAAGATTTCACCGGTTATCTATGGCCATCTGATACTATTGGATGAAACTTCAAAAAGCGGAATATCTACGCATCCGTCCTCCAAGGACCCAAATGATTTTTCGGTTTCATACCACAAGATCAATCTCTTTGACAAGCTGGATGAAATCAGCAGAGAAGATGGAGTTATCAGTCTGACAAGGGCATATACGAATCCCCAGAATGGGGTACAGTCAATTGCATTCATGAATTATGTCACCATACTGGATGAGGATAACGGGAAGACTAAAGAAGCGCTTTTGATGCGCGTTGAACCGGTAAGCATGTTGGAGGATAAGTTTGTCTTTCTAAAAGGTGAGTATGAAAATGTTGAGATTTCTCTAATTAATAAAGACGGAGATTATCTGGTACATGGTAAATCTCTGAAAAATTCCAATTTTTTTGAATATTATAAATCCTATAACGATGTGAATATCACAGATTATAAAAAAATGACGGACATGGTTACGACCAGGACCGGGACCATGACAATGATGAATTCAAAAGGAGAGGAATGTGTAATTTCATATACTCCTATTAAATCGTTGAATACCTGGTTTCTTCTTTCATATATACCGTCTGTTGAACTGAAGGCAACGAATAGTGTTGTAGACTGGCTGCTGCTGGGTATGGTTACCCTTGGCCTTATGGGGCTTCTTGTTTTCAATTATCTGGTGCTTATGTTCTACAACAAAAAGCTGGTAGAAGCTGCGGAGGAGGCAAATCAGGCGAATGAGGCTAAATCTCACTTTTTATCTACCATGTCACATGATATCAGAACGCCCATGAATGCTATCCTTGGACTTAATGAGATGGTTCTGCGTAATAGCCGCGAGGAAGAAATTGTTGCGTATTCCGAGAGTATCAGGACAGCCGGGAAAACTCTGCTTGGGATTATCAATGATATTCTTGATTTTTCTAAAATAGAAGCGGGCAAAATGGACATTATATGTGTGGATTACAATTTTGTTTCCATGCTGAATGACCTGGTGAACATGGTTCAGGGAAAAGCTGAGGACAAGGGGCTTTTATTTAATCTGGATGTGGACAGGAATATCCCTATGATAATGAATGGAGATGAAATCCGCATAAAGCAGGTTATCACAAATATACTTTCAAATGCCGTGAAATATACAAAAGAAGGCTCTGTTACCTTTAAGGTCGGCTTTGAAAAAATGGAAGATAATCCAGATTCGGTAAGGCTTCTCATAAGTGTCAGCGATACCGGAATTGGTATAAAGCCGGAGGATATGAAGAGTCTGTTTAAGGCTTTTGAGCGTATAGAAGAAAATAGAAACAGGAATATTGAAGGAACAGGACTTGGAATGAGTATTGCCCAGAGCTTTCTCGATATGATGGGAAGCCACATAGAAGTTGAGAGTGAATACGGAAAAGGGTCGACTTTTTCTTTTAAGCTGGTGCAGGGCGTAAAAGACTGGAAGCCCATAGGAAATTATGAGGAGACCTTTAAGCGTGCTGTTTCAGAAAGAAAGAAGTACCGGGAGAGCTTTTCTGCTCCCAATGCAAAGGTGCTTGTGGTTGATGATACTATCGTAAATCTGTCTGTTTTCAAAAATCTGTTAAAGTGCACTAAAGTACAGATAGATACAGGAAGCAGCGGAGATGAAGGCATATCTCTTTATAGAAAAAATCATTATGATGTCATTTTCCTTGATCATATGATGCCTGAAAAGGACGGTATCGAGACACTTAAGGAAATGAGAACAATTAATGATTCTTCAAATGCCAAGACTCCGATAATATGTCTAACCGCCAATGCTATTTCAGGTATGCGTGAAATGTATATAAATGCAGGATTTGATGATTATATAACTAAACCTATTGATCCGGACAGGCTTGAAGCGATGCTGATTCAGTATCTTCCGGAGGATAAGATCAATTCTGCAGATGAAAATGCCGTGGAAGATGACAACTTTATACCGGATTTCATCTGGGAACTGGAATCGATTGATGTGAATACAGGTCTTACTTACTGCGGAAGCAATGCTACATATATGTTCACTCTGAAGGCTTATCTTGATGCCGCCGGGAAGAATGCGGATGAAATTGAAAAGTACTGGAAGGCAAAAGATTATAAGAATACTACGGTCAAGGTCCATGCTCTAAAGAGTACCTCAAGAATGATCGGGGCCCAAAGGCTTGGAGATTTGGCAGCCCGCCTTGAGAAGGCAGGTGAGTCAGGGGATGTGGAAACTCTTGAAAATGAATTAGGAAATCTCCTTTATATGTACAAGGAACTTGTTAAAGATCTTGAGCCTATAAGGGATAGAAAGAGCGAAGAGGTAAAGGCTGAAACAAATGATGAGAGACCGCTTATTTCAGAGCAGGATATAAAAAAGGCATATGAAGAACTATCAGGATTTTGTGCATCATTTGATTACGATAGTGTGGTGAATACCGTGCAATCTCTTGAAGCCTATAGATTTCCCGAGGAGGAAAGAGAGCGGTTTGAATCACTCAAAAAAGCTGTTGATGATTTTGACTATGACCTGATACCGGGGATACTGGAGGACAATTAATGTTTGTTAAGAAAGTAAATGCAAAAAGAATTATGGCATCAATACTTGCCATGGTAATGGTAATAGGTACTTCTGCCTGCGGACAAAAACAAGATAAAAATGCAGAATTCAAACCTGCGTTGCCAACAGAAACAACCTGCAAAATCAAGGTTGCCGGAAGCTATTCAAATTTTGAATCACTCGAGAGCGAATTTGAGCGCTTCTATGAATACTATCCAAATGCAAGTCTCAATTATGTTTATCTGGATGATTACGATAATACCATTGCCAGTGCACTTATGAGTGATGAAGCTCCTGATATTTACGTCACGGCATCATGGATGCTTGACGAAGAGAGAATGAAGCCGGTTTTGGACAATGCTGAGATTTTGTCTGATCCTGAACTTAATATTGATTTGGAGTGCATACGAAAAGGAGCAAGGTGGAGCCTTGAAAACGGAGATGTCATAATGCTTCCTATTTTCACAAGGTCATATGGAATGCTTGTGAATATGGATATTTTTGAAAAGAACTCCCTTAAGGTTCCCGGGAATTACAAGGAGCTTGTTGATGTATGTGACAAGCTGAAGGCAGCAGGCTACGAAACGCCTGTTATGGGAGCAAACGGAACCACTGTGGCAGGAATGTATTATGCTTTTTCATTTCCTCTTTTTTGCGACAGTGTCCTGAAAAATCCGGAATCGGTGGCTTCTCTTAATTCTATGGAGAAGTCCGCGGGAGAGATGATGCGCCCTGCTCTTGAGAAGATAAAGACTTTTGTGGATGAGGGATATTTGAATCCCGGTGTCTGCACAGATGAAATCGCTGATGATTATGATGCAGTAATCATGCGCTTTTTCGAGGGAGATGTTCCTATTATGCTTGGAAGCGGAGATATGGTTTCCGGTACACAAAAGCGTGAGAGTAAGTCAGAGGCTTTTCTTGCAAATCCGTTTAAGTACAAATTTTTCGTGGTACCGATTGGAGATGATGGCGGGTATTTCCTGGATTCGGTTAACCTGTTTTTCAGCGTAAATAAAAACAGCGCCAACCTGGATATGACAAATGAATTCATCAGATTCCTTATGAGAGAAAAAGAACTGGGCAACATGGCTGCAATCAAGAGACTTATTACTCCAACCAATGATTTTTCACTGGATGAAGTCTATTCGTCTCTTGAAGGATTTCCGGAGGACCGGGCTTTCAGTTATCAGGAAACGGGACTTAATGATGCTGTTAACAAGGAGTTTCGTGCAGCTGCTTATAAGGTTGCAAACGGCACCATGACTGTGGATGAGGCTGTTGGTGCCTATGGAAGCTTGTGGGATCAATGATTGTAGACATGTGTAATCTGGTGTGAATAGAAAATCATGGGATAACATAGGTGTGTTTGGTTTTATGTTGAACCAATATTGCCCATGGCGGATTTTGTGATTGCCAGGTGTCATCAGAAAGGATATTTAATGGAAGAGCGTGTAGTAGTTGTAGATGATGATGCAATTATATTAAGGAGTGCCAATACTGTTCTTTCAGAAGCCGGCTTCAAGGTTACATGCCTGAAAAGCGGCAGGCTTTTGCTGGATTATGTAACGAAAAATCCGATAGATATGCTTCTTTTGGATATTAAAATGCCTGAGCTTGATGGTTTTGAGACCATGAGACTTCTTCGTGAATGGGAAAAAGAAAACGGAAAAAAGGAGATACCGGTTATTTTTTTCACTGCGAATGATGATTGTGCTGCAGAGACAGTCGGGCTGTCTTTGGGAGCTATGGATTTTATAAGAAAGCCCTTTGCAGCTGAAGTATTAACGCTTCGTGTCAGACACCTGATCGATCTTATAAGACTCCAGCGTGATCTACATGCTGAAGTTGAGAGAAAGACGAAAGAAATAGAAGGTATGTCTCTTCATGTAGTGCAGACCCTGGCAGATGCCATAGATGCTAAGGATGCTTATACAAAGGGACATTCAGGAAGAGTTGCCGAATACTCCAGGGAAATCGCAAAAAGAGCAGGTTACTCTTTTGAAAGGCAGGAAGAAATATATATGATGGGACTTCTTCATGATGTGGGAAAAATCGGAGTGCCGGATGCGGTAATCAATAAGCCCGGAAAACTCACAGATGAAGAGTTTGAGAAGATAAAAACACATCCCGGCAGGGGTGCGAAGATTCTGCAGAATATTGAAGAGATGCCCACACTTTTCATTGGAGCCAGGTGGCATCACGAACGCTATGATGGCAGAGGCTATCCCGATGGATTATCCGGGGAGGAAATTCCCGAGGAGGCAAGGATCATCGCCGTTGCAGATGCCTATGATGCCATGACAAGTAACAGAAGCTATAGAGGCGTTATCTCGCAGGATGTTGTCAAAGAAGAGCTTGAGAAGGGCGCCGGAACTCAGTTTGATCCGAGATTTGCGGCGATAATGCTTGAGATGATAAATGAAGATGTTGATTATAAACTTCATGAGCACTAGGTAAATTAGCATATCGACTTGGATACCGTTAATATGTGATAGTTTTGGAATGTATTTTTTGTAACCTATTGACTAATTGTAGAGAAAGCTTAATGCTGGCTTTTTGCACATAATTAAGAAAGTATAGAGAGTGTAATTATGACTAGGAGAGCAATTTCTGTTTTGATTTTAGTGTTGTTTACAGCTGTAATTACATTATGGGTGTTTCCTAAAAAGGGTGGATATACAGAACGTTCGGTCAAAGTATTCTCCTTCGAGGATGAAATTGGAGAATTCAGCCTTCGATTCTATAATGTGACGCCTGACATTCCTTATATGGGAATGAATGAATATGCACAGTTTATTGGTAGACAGCCCTTCAATGTTCAGCAGAGTGAGGATGGGACATATGTGCTGGAAAATTGGAATGGTGCAAAGCTAATCTGCGATTCGGAGAAAGGACAGATCTTTGTACAAGACTGGAATGCCTTCATGGCTTTGCCAATGCCGCTTGAGAAAAGGGCAATGGGATTAAAGGACGTGAGCCTTGATTTTGTAAGGATTGTAGATGTTACCTATGAGGGGGAGGCAACTCCTGTTACATTCGATTTTGCAAAATACGGTATCAGGTTCTATTCCGATGAGCACGACATCTATTTTCCGGTATCAACTTTGTCAAACATGATGACGGACATTGCGACTAATTATATGGTATATGATGGAGAGAACCTCCATATACAGCCTATAGTTGAAAATGGCGTAATTTTTGATTCAGCATATATTTCAGATATGATATTGGCTCAGATTTGTGGGGAGGATAGGCCGGAAGACATCATAAGGCAGTGCTATGCGGATCTTTGTTTTAACTTCGATTATTTCTACGGACATCCCGGGACGGCAGTTTTAGATAAAGCGCTTGATGATAAAGGGCTGGATATGGCCCTGGAAAGTCTTGGGGAAGAAGGAAAGTCAATCAAAGAAGGCTTGCTTTCTTCATCCCTTGAAATATACTTGGATAATCTGACAAAACTGTTTTTTACATATTTAGGTGACGGACATACTATATTTTCAGGTGAGAGTGGAATAGCTACGATTCTGGATCGCGGTATTAATGATGCATTTGTTAAAAGAGCAGAATCATCGTATATGGAAGGATTATTAAATAATCCTATTTATTCTCAGCAGATGAAGAATGAAATGATCAATGTACAGAGAGCACTTTGCTGGGGAGAAGATAACTATCGTGAATATGGTCGTACAGCAATCATTCGTCTTGATTCCTTTATGCCGGATGAAGCCGCCTGGGACAGCTATTACAATAATGATGGAGAGTTTCCTGATGACAGTCTTGGAACAGTCATAACCGGTCTGGAGAAGGCATCTCAGAATCCCAAAATTGATAATGTGATATTCGACTTATCCTGTAATAATGGAGGAAGCCCGGATCCAATGATGATGATTTTGGGGATGACTACCGGGCAGGATAAGCTTTATGGTTGGAATAACATTACCCGTCAACCAATGGCTGTCACATTTGAAATCGATGCAAACTTTGATGGAGTGTATGACAAAAAGGACAAGGAAGTGAAATATGATTTCAATTATGGTGTGCTGGTGACGCGACATGCCTTTTCCTGTGGGAATTTGTTTCCGATAATTATACAGGAAGAAGGGGCGGTTCTTATAGGAGAACCTTCCAGTGGAGGAGGATGCAGCGTCCAGATTGGAAGCGACATAGAGGGCTTATATTATTGGATGTCAAGCGGTCAGTGGAAGTTTAGGGATTACGAAGGTGATTCAGTGGAAGGTGGCTGCAGCATAGATGTTCCGATCAAAACAGGTACAATGCAGATTACTGAATTTGCCGGTGACCCCTATGCCGATATGATTTCCGCAATATTTGGCAAGGAGTTGATAATTCCAGCGTATCAGGAATATTTTGAAGACAAGGATTTGGATGAAATTATGAACGAGTGGTTCAGTGAAGAACTGGATAAAGCTTCATAATAGAAATTACTTATTTGCTGATATAATGAGTCTGTTGTTATAATAAGCGTCAGATAAATCTGCCGCTTATTTAACTTTTAAGAAATTTATGATAATTTGAATTACGAGAGGAGATTTGGGGATGAAAAAGTTTTCAAGGCTAATTGCTATTGGATTAGTTATAAGCAATATACTTGTTCTGGGTGCTTGTGGGAAGCAGGCTACCTTCAATGGAAGCAAGACAGGGGATGCAAATCATTTTGATATTGACTTTGAGACACTTAATACATCATATTCCTATGATTTAGAAATGAAGGCAGGAGAGAGTATCGATGTATCTGTTGAGAAACAGGCAGGAGACATTTCCATAACTATACAAAAAGGTGATGAAAAGCCTATCTATCGTGGAAATAACATGGAAAGTACTGACTTCAAGGTTGGCATAAACGAAGAAGGAACTTATACATTGACAGTATCCGGTGATAACGCAAAAGGTCATGTAGTTATGACAAAGGAACAAGCGGAGCAGGATGAAGTTGATACCGAAGATACTGCAGGCGAAGTTGTTACAAGTGAAGAAGACACCACTGGCAAGACGCAGGAAGAAGACACTGCGGGTAAGGCAAAGGGAGAAGACGCTGCTGACAAGGCTAATGAAGATGACACTAGTGCCAAGGCGAAGGGAGAAGGCACTACTGGCAAAGCGAATGAAGGAGATGCTTCTGCCAAGATAAAGGAAGAAGATAAAACCATGAAGCTATATGACCAGCTGATTAAAAAAATATTATCAGGTAAAGAATCGCTATCTGATGAAGCTGAGTCATATTCATACAGTGATGCTACAGCTCCGGGCTACGCTCTTTACGATATAGATAAAGATGGTATATGCGAATTCTTCGTAACAACAGATATCAAAAACTTATGGCATACTTATGCTGTCTATTATATAAAGGATGGCAAAGTTACATATGGTGCTCTTTTGAATGGATATATGCCCAAGGATGGTTTGTGGACATTTGGCTTTGACTTCTATGATCAAGCTTACAAATACACCGGTAGCGATGGATTTGTACAGGTATGGGAGTTAACATATCCTTTTGAAGACGAAACTTACGGTAGTATTACGTATGAAGGGAAAGAGTCAAAGGATATTTCTTTGACTGAAATAAATGAACTTTTAGCTGACGAGAGCATTCAGCCCGATGATATAACTTGGGAACCACTTACAGAAAGTACAACTCTGACAGGTAAAATAGAAGAGAGCATTTTGGGCGATAAAATTGTGGAGAAAGTGACCTGGAATAACGGGCAGGATGAATATGACTACAATGGTGGAGCAGATACAGAATTTTCTTTTCATATGAGCGATGGAACTGTGCAGGTATTAAGTGCAAAGTATAACCCCATGATAACCGGGATGGAAATGGTTGATATAGATAACGATGGAATAGAGGAATATATTCTAAATGCATCCTTTGCTAATACTACAGGTGAATATGCCTTTCTTTATGCTTTTAAATTTGTAGATGGTAATGTTATTCAACTCTATCCTACAACAGATATTCCGATATTTGCAGAGGAGACCTGGCCGAGGCAGACAAGGGGAGACCTTTCAAATACAAGTATTGTAACCGTGGAAAAGGACGGAAAGACACTTAACGCTCTGGAAGTTTCCCTGATTGAAAAGGTGTATAGCGAAGAAGGTAATACAGTAGATGAAATTTACCATGAGACGCTTATCTATAACGGTGATCATTGGGAAGAGCTTAAATAATGGATACAATCTTTTTTAATTATCTGTAATGTACTAATGCATTAGTATTTGATAAGTAAAAGTGGACAGGATTATTACATATGAAAAGATTCAAGATTACGTTCAATTCTCCGGTTGTATTGGGGTTCATATTCATAAGCTTTTTTGCTTTAGTATTTGGATATTTGACAGCTGGTATGAGCAATAGGCTTCTGTTCATCACATACCATTCAGCACTGAGTGATCCTTTTACTTATGTGAGATTCTTTACGCATGTGTTGGGACACAGCGGGTGGGATCACTATATTGGTAACGCAGCGTATATTTTGCTTCTGGGACCTATGCTTGAGGAAAAGTATGGCTCTAAGAGGATTCTGCAGGTGATTCTGATTACAGCTGTAGTGACAGGACTTATAAATTATCTTCTGTTCTGGAATGTAGCTCTTTGTGGTGCAAGTGGGGTGGTGTTTGCATTTATTCTTCTGACATCTTTTACAAGTTTTAGAAACGGAGAGATTCCGTTGACATTTATTCTTGTAACTATTGTCTTTATCGGACAACAGGTGTATGAAGGCCTATTTTTGATGGATGATATTTCTAATTTAAGCCATATAGTTGGTGGAATTATAGGAGCAATAGCAGGATATAAATTGAATAGGAAAAAATAGGAGAAACAGCCTGCTATTTACAACTTGAAATGGCAGGTGGATTATTGATTATTATATTACGTAAAACGGAGAACAGAACCAGAAATATGACTGCTCTCCGTTTTTATATGGGAAAATTTTGAAAAAAGAATCAGATTAGAAGTTTTTACAAATCCCTCCTGACATGTTAATATTTATTCGCTGTGTCAGGACTATTTTACATTAATATGGTGTAAAAATGGTACCCGACGTGGTACTCGGTACAAATACCAGAGATAACAAATGGTTTAAACAAGGCTTTTTTAGAAGGAAAATATACAAAAATGAAACTAGGCATTGCGCGGCTCCACCATTTTCACGTTTCGTCACGCTAGGTTCCAAATGCTTATATTTCAGGATAATCGACCAAGAAGAAAAGGATTAAAAATAGTCATATGATGAAAAAAGATCTTTTATTCAAAGCGGCACAGCTTTACGGATTCGATACTGCCTCTGCCAAGGAAGTCCCCGGGCATGACGGTGGAAGAAATCAAGTATTTATGATTGGAACTGATTCGGTCCTCAGAGTGTCTTCTCTTTCAGATAGAAGCATTGAGGATTATGAGGCGGAAATCGAGTATGTACATTATCTTTCTGAAGGTGGAGCCAGCGTGGCAGAATCCATTCCCTCAGGGAAAGGTAACCGTATTGAAATTATCGATGAGAAGGTAGTAACCATGTTCGAGACTGCAAAAGGTGATCAGATAGCCGATCATGGTTACCAGTATATTGATGGAGTTTCGATAAACGAGTACTTCTTTCTTACGGGCAAGGTTTTAGGGAAAATACATGCTCTTTCAAAGAACTACAGACCGATTCATAAACGTTTTGATTTCTTCGAGAAGTACAATGAAGACTATTTTGAGAGCCTTATCCCGGATGATTTCTTTTGTTTACATATGAAGAGGGGGCGTCGAGTTAAAGACAGGCTGCATGAAATTCTGGAGGAACTGCGCAAACTTCCACAGAACTCCGAAAACTACGGAATGGTTCACTTTGACTATAGCGATGGAAACTATAACATTGAGTATGATACAGGGAAAATCAATGTATTTGATTTTGATAATTGCCGTACTTGCTGGTATTTATATGATATTGCCAATTTATGGTCCCATGGTCTTGGGTGGATCGCCTGGAATGAAGACGCAGATAAAAGAAGGGCATATATGGAAAATTATATGCAGACAGTCATTAATGGATATCGGACTGAGTGTACCATAACCGATGAAGAACTTGAGCACCTGGAAATGATGGTCAATGTAGTATTAATGGAAAATATCATTGATGCTTTTGAGGTAAAGAAGGCTTCTGGCGAGGAATTCGTTTTCGATGAGGAAGAGAGCTACAATGTGAAGTGCCTTGTGGAGGGGCTCAGCTGGTTTGGCTTCTACAGTGATATTTTTGAAAACGAATCACCTTTTGAGGTAGAGATATAATATCTCATAGTAACCGACATTAAAGCTAAATAAAAGATATACAAATTGAGCAGGTGCAATATTTGCACCTGCTCTTGACATTAAAGTGCAAATATTGCATTATTAAAATGTTTCTAGTGCAAAGTGTGCATTTGAATGCTTGATGAGGTGCAAAATGAGTAAGGTTAAAGAACTAAGATTAGAAAAAAAGCTTACACAACAGCAAGTGGCTGATTTAGTGGGTATTTCACTTAGGTCATATAAATCATATGAGAACGATAAGGAAAAAGAAGGCACCATCAAATATACTTACATTTTGGATAAACTTAAAGCTTTGAATCCAATAGATGAGGAACATGGTATTTTGGATATGGATTTCATCATAGATAAGTGCAAAGAAGTATTTGATGAATATCCTGTGCATTACTGTATTTTGTTTGGCTCTTATGCCAAAGGAAAAGCTACAGAATCCAGTGATTTAGACTTTCTTATTTCTTCTGATGTGAAGGGACTTAAGTTTTATGGGTTAGTTGAAAAACTTAGATTGACCTTACATAAGAAAGTTGATGTTCTTAATCTGGACCAGCTTAAGGATAACCTTGAACTTACTAATGAAATACTTAGGGATGGTATTAGAATTTATGGATAATATTAAAAATGATCATTATTATCTGGAGAAGATAAAGAAAGATATTGCATTTATTGTGACTCATATGAAAGATGTGGATTTGCAGGAACTTAATGAAAATGAAGTTCTTCTAGATTCTATGCTCTTTAGAATGATTCAGATTTCTGAAAATGCTAAGAAACTATCAGCAGAATATAAGAGCGAAAAGTCTGGTCTTCCATGGGATGAAATGTCTGGACTCAGAAATCGTATAGTTCATGATTATGGGAATGTAGATCTTGAAATTGTATATGAAACACTGAAATATGACATTCCAGAGCTTATGGAACAATTGAAAGAAAACTAGAATATCGATTGTCAGTTATATACGAAGTTAAACGCACAATTCAAATTTGTTGGGCAAAGGAGAATAAATATGTGGTTTTATATTATGATATTTATCTGTAACTTATTAATTCCGATTGTCATGCTGATATGTGGATTCTTTATGTCCAAATATCCGCCAAAAGAGATTAATGGAATTATTGGATATAGAACAACTATGTCCAGAAAAAATATGGATACATGGAAGTTTGCACATGATTACTGCGGCAAGTTGTGGCTTAAACTCGGATTGCTGTTATTAATTCCGACAATTATTATTCAGATACCTTTTTCACATTCGAGTGAAAATGCAATTGGATATATGACACTTATTGTTGAAGGAATACAGCTTGTGGCCATATTGGGTTCAATTGTGTTTGTGGAAAGAGCTCTTAAGAAAACTTTTGATGAAAATGGTATCAGGAGATAAATACAAGTTTGTCGCCCTAATTGAATATTGAACGTTACATAGCAGTTATCTCAATCGAGGTAGCTGCTTTTTTACGCTCATTTTGAGCAGTAACTATTCACTATTCAAAGGAGGTAGACAATGGACTACGAGAAATTCAAACAGGACTTGGAGCAGGATGTCTTTACTGATGCTAAAAAGAGAATTGAAGAGTATCCCGGTAACGAAAGACTGAAGTGGCAAGTAGCGACTGTACTTAATGCGGCGAGGCTTTTTAATGAAGTAGCGGATAGCGACCGATATGACGATGTGATATGTTCCTGGTTTTCCGGGTTATTGGAATCAGAGGATTTATCAATAAGAAAATCCGCAGCGGAGGCTCTTTTTCATTTTTATTACAGAAAAGAGGATTATGAAGACCCTGATTAGTAATTGTGATTCTATATCAGATTTTACCAAGTCAAAACTGTTTTCACACCTTTCTTTCAAGCAATACAGTAAAGATTTTTACGAGGAATTACGGTTAGATCTAGTCAAAAGATTCTGTGATGAAGAGACTTTTGGATATATGAGTGGTAATATTTATTGGGAGACTTTAAAAGACAAAAGTCATAAAGAATAAAGATGGGGAATTATTTAATGAAAAAGGTATTGTCTGCAATAACAATATTGGGTCTTAGCATAGGATTACTTGGTTGTGGAAAGAATTTCTCTCTATCAGCAAATACATTTGAGGATGAGCAGATTCAGTTTCCGGAAGTGCATAAATGTTCATTTGTATCATTGACAGAAGATTATGATGAGGAAGAGCAAGAGTGGTATTTAGATTCCAATACATTCAGGCACACCATGAAATATGATTTAAATGATTTTTATCGTCATAATGACAACTATGAAGCAATATATCGAACATATAAGAATGTTCAGGGTAACAGCGCAAATTATACAACTAGCAGGGTAAGCCAGAGCCTGGATGGGCTTAAAGAGCAAGCGGCCGCATTAGAACACTATCACTTCATTGTACTTGATCTTGCGGGTGACGATTTGTTGCCTAACAGCGAAGAGAAGTATCAGACACTGGTTTTTGATGCGGAAACAGGAGATTACTGGGCTGGGAATAGTAGCGATGAATTAACTGTATATGGGAAATGCATCGATGATGAGTATAGCGCTGATTCGGATCTGATTGAGTATGTTGAGGGAAAATGGCCTGTTCCGGAATACATGACTTTTTATGAATACTTATGTTCTATGGATTGGATGCCAGGTGGAAAGACAGATGATCTGTGATTCATAGGCTGGTATTACAGTAATATGGAAGAACTTCAGGATTTGTTTTCTGAAGGCCTTTTTTCGTACAACAATAAGGGTACAAAGAACTTTATATTTTTTTAATATTTTAAGGGTATATTCCGGCAGTAGTTAAGACGATAAAAAATATATAAGAAATGGATAAGTGTCTTACTATGCGCTTTTAGATATATATGAATGAAATGGATGTCGGCTTTTTTACAAGGAGGTAGATCAGTATGACAGGAATTAATGGCATTTCTGCATATCAGCAGATAAATCAGAGTGTCTATAACGAGAAATCGGGAGTGTCTAAGACTCCTAATACAGGTAGGGCAGATCAGGCTGGTTCAGCAAAAAATTCTCAGCAGGCTAAAGTAGAAACAAAAGCGTGGAGTCCGATAGATACCACGAGTTCACTTGTGCCCAGAAAAACTGAATATGGGATGACTATTGGAGATGTGCAGCTTTCCGATAAGGCAAAGGACTACTATAATTCGCTGAAATCAAAATATCATAATATGGAGTTCATTGCTGTCAGCAAGGATATGAAAGCACAGGTCCAGCAGAATGCTGCTTCCTATGGCAATGCCAACAAAATGGTAGTCCTTATAGATGAAGAGAAGCTTGAGCGGATGGCGACGGATGAATCATATCGTAAGAAGTATGAAGGAATCATTGCCATGGCACAGACAAAGATGTCAGAGGCTAAGATGGGACTTGCCAGCAGCGGCGCAAGTGTTAAGAATTTTGGGATGAGTGTTGATTCTAATGGTAAGGAGAGTTTCTTTGCCACTGTAAATAAATCTTCAGATCTTCAGAAAAAGCGTACAGAAAAGAAAGCAGCAGAGAAGAAGGCTCAGAAACTTCAGGAGAAGAAGAAAGCGGAAAAGAAGGCGCAGGAGGAACGTATTCAAAAAGCCAGGGATAAAAAAGCTGAAAAGGAAGATACTGATAAAGATGATTCCAGGATTAAAGATGACGAGGAATATGTAACATTCAAAGCAGATTCCATGGATGAACTTCTCTCCAAGGTGCAGACATACTCATACAATAATGCATCCGGAAAAGTTATGACTCAGACCGAGCAGATGGTAGGAACAAAGATAGATTTCAGAGGCTGATGTTTTATGCACACAGCCGCACAGTGGAAATTGCTGCTATGCAGCGTGCGGCTGGCGCGAGAGAAATCGTATAAATACGATTCCTACATGTTATGAGGTACGGCATGAATATATCATTTATTGCGAATAATCTATATAGTTCACAGTACATGAAGAATGCCCAGGGGAATCTCTATGCTCAGAAGACTGACGGAGCCATGAAAAATACAGTCATGGGGAAAATGACGGTAAATCCTTTTGTATCAAGCTTTGACAGAAGAACAGACAATGAGGTTAATGATCGAAAAGGATTATCACAGCAGATGCGGCAGATGATACGCTCACTGAAGCAGGATTCTCAGCAAGATCAGAATAATAAAAAAATAAATGATTTTCTGACATCATCCGGTTCCCCGGATGCAGCAGAGGAAGAGACAGCGCCTAAGCCGACCTATAATTATAAAGAGGTTGCATCCAAAATACAGAGTGCCAAGACATCAAACAGTGCCGGGCAGGCAGTACTGGCAGCAAAAAGAGCTGTGACGCAGATAAAGAGAAAGATTTCTGCGGGGGATGGTGATCCTGAGGAACTACAGTTTGCTTTAACCCATGCAAAGCGCATGGAAATGGTGGCAAGGAAAAAGAAACATCATCTGGAGCTGGAAGAAATGGTGGCTCGTGCTCAGAAGCAGGATGAGCGCCTTGACGAACAGGAAGATGCTGTTCGGGGTATTCAGAGTGCCATAACACAGGCAGAGGAAGAAAAGATAACTGAGAAAGAAGACCAAATCTTCGATGAGCGCGAGGAGATGCTGGAGGAAGTCACCATCCGCGAAGCGGATTTAAGATGTGACGACCGAAATGCCGCCGAACAAAGTGAGGGGGCGGTTCAGTTGCAGGGAGTCACCATCCGCGAAGCGGATTTAAGATGTGACGACCGAAATGCCGCCGAACAAAGTGAGGGGGCGGTTCAGTTGCAGGATGTCCTCTCGCAGATAGAAGAAAGCGGGGCTAATGTTTCGGATGAAATGATGGCAGACCTGAACAAGATGATCTCTGAATTTGGCGAGAAAGAACTGGAAGAGTTGGAAGAGACCATGGAGATGCTTGAAGATATGGAAGTCGTAGATCCGCATATGAGCAAAGAGGATTTTGAGGATCTAAAGCGGAAGCACAGGGCTTCGGAAAACAAGGCTATTGTAAAAGCAAATATGGAATATCTTAAAGATATGATCAAGCATGAGCTTGGAAAAGCAGGGAGTATTCCCGGTATGGGAGGTGGACAGTCAGCTTCTGCAGTGCAGGGGGTAACCGTATCAATGCCGGCAATGGCAGCTCCGGTTTCAGATGGGGGTTCGATTGATGTTCAGATTTAAACAGTATGGTTAAAAGTTATATTGTTAATGTAAAGTCGGATGGAAAAATATTTCTATCCGGCTCTTTTTTGCCCTTTCAGATATTGTTTTTGCAGAAGTGTATGGTGCCAAGATAATCGTACATACAAGAACTGATGAAATTGAATATTATGGACATCTATCAGAACTAGAAAAGCTTGTAGGTGATGATTTTTTAAGGACTCATAGAGGATATCTTGTAAATCTACGATTTGTAAAGAGGTATGATTCGGGAACGTGCTATATGGCAAGGGGTGAAGCACTTATCTCAAAACAAAACTATCCGGTTTTTGTAAAAGCCCTGATGGATTACAACAAAAAGAGAGCGGAGTAAGGTATTACTTCAAAAATTATAGAGGTGAAGAGAATTAATGATTACTGAAGCCATGTGGGACCAGGTAAATAATATATCGATGATTGCAAATGTGCTGTTAAATGCAGTGCTTGTTTCGGTTTTTTACATACCTTTTTTGAGAAGAAGAGTGCGCACAGTTATACTTGTTATTAAAGGGAACTATACTGAAATTTTAGTAACTCTATTGGTGACTACTGCAAGCAGATATAATCAAAAGTATATGTAATATTGACTATTATAAGGGGCGGATGTACGATATAAGTGTAAAAACCTATTACATGCAAACGATAGGAGGAACACTTTTCATGATTGATATGAATATGATGATCGCAGGCAATATACTTGCACTGCTTAAGAAACAGAATAAAAAACAGACAGATCTTGCAGAAGCACTTGGGACAAATAAGCAGACGGTGAATAAGATGCTTAATGGTGCACGCATGATTAATGCCATTGAACTTAAGTCTATAGCTGAATACCTTGGTGTAAGGATGGAGGAACTCACAAGGATTTCTCCTGAATATGGGGATACTGATATTGTCCATGCTTTTATGGGCAAAGTTCAGTCTGAAGAGGCAAGACAGGCACTGAAAATAGCTGATGAACTTTCAGATATGATTCTTTTCCACAAGAGAGTACGTGAAAATGGAAATGCCATGATGCAGCCTTGGGGGAATGACTAATGGGGAATATATTAGAAGAAAGCCTGTTTGGCAAGCAGCCTAAACAGTTTGAGAGCATAAATGCTTTGGCAAAGGCTTTTTCTGTAAATTATTGTGGAAGCACGATTATCCGTGATTCCATATTTAGCATTGCTGAAAACTATGCCAGAAAAAGGGAATTAACGCTGGAAGTGCTCAGATATCCTTTTAAGGATGATGAATTATGGGCATTTACCTTTGTAAAAAAGGGAACAATATTTCTTTGCATCAATTCCGGCTTGGCTCTTTGTAAACAGATATTTGCTGTTGCTCATGAGCTGTACCACATTCACTGCTATGCTGAAGATATAGACCCTAGTACCATAGCAAGCGGCTCATTATTGGATTCAAAAACTGCGGATGATACTGCGAAATCTCAGGAGGATCTTGAGGCAAACGCTTTTGCTGGATTACTTCTAATGCCTGACGGAATATTGGTTGAGCAGATCAAACTATATGGTATTGCTGCGGATAAGATATCTGTTGATGATGTCCTTATCTTGATGGAATTGTTTGCACTTCCGTACAAGGCGGTGGTACTGAGGCTTGTTGAGAACCATGATATTTCAAATAGTAAAGCCAAAGAACTACTGGAATGTGACTCTGATTATGTTTTAGAAAGAATTAAACTTACGGGTAAAGCTTTAAAATGGCAACAAAATAGTAAGGATCTTTCATATCTTGGAAGTCTCCTTGATGATATGGAGTACAACAAAGAACAGGAACTTCTGACAGAAAGCCGTGAGAAATCGGATATGGAGTATTTGGAAAAAATCAGAAAGGGCTTTCTCGCGGAAGGCTAAGAGGTGGGCATTTGATGAAAGAGAAATATGCTCTTCTTGATACTGATTTTATTTCCAAGACGCATTTGATCCGTAAGGATGAAGAGAATAAGCTGATTGATCGTATAACGGAGATGCCGGGGTATCGCTTCTATTGTCATGAACAGATAAAAACAGAATTCCAAAGGCATAATATTGCAGGCTCTCCTGAGTGGCTTGAGAAAAAGATATCATCTGGAGTGGTTCATTGTATTACAGACGAAGAGATTGTTGATGAACTAAAGGTTATATACTCAGATTCAGCAGTGGCCATGTATTCCAATATGTTGAAAAATGGGTGTGAGGCATATAGAAGCGGATATTTTGAAGAACAGTTTAAGAGACTCCAGGGTGTTGATTATATGAAGACTACAAAAGAACAGTTTTTGAAGGAGCTTTCGGAAGACTGTGACGATATAGGACCTGGTAATAATCTCGGAGAGCTTAAAAGTTATGTCCTTCTTCAGACGCTTAGTATAAAATTTGGCGAGCAGATATATGTCTTTTGTTCGGATGATAGAAATGCTCGAAATGGAATAGTAAGTCTTGGAGGTGCAAGGTGCATCAGTGTGTTATCATCGTTTATGCGGCTTAATGTGGATGCTAACATGACAAGAGAAGAGGCGCAGCCGTATTTGGACTCGTATCTTGAAGAAAGCCGGAAGAATAAACAGACCACTTTTAGAGTTCATGACACATCAAAAGAAATGCGATATTGCAGAGTGCCTTGCGAACAGGTAATAGATGAAATGTATGCCGGTAAATTTGATGTGTTGCTGAATGGTAATCTAAGATATAAGGAATAGGATTATATAAAAAATGAAGGGCAGTGTTCTGCACGATAACAAGTATTTGATGTTGTGATATCATAGAAGCATGTGTTTTGGTAATGAAAATGCATGCTTTTTTGCGCATTAAAAGATTATCGTGTGAAAATGATGTTAAAACACGCCTTTGGAATATGACACAAAAGATGTTATTAGGTGAGGAGCTATGGAACAGATTCTTATTGTTGAGGACGATATAACTTTAAATCAGGGGCTATGTAAGGCTTTAAAAGAAAATGACAGGCAGATTGTTTCTTGTGAGTGCATAAGTGAAGCAAAAGAACAGTTGTCTCTTGGTACAGTTTCTTTTGTGCTTTTGGATATCAATCTTCCGGATGGAAGTGGATTGGACCTGTTAAAGGAAATAAAAGGAAAAACACCCAATGTACCGGTAATTCTTTTAACTGCTAATGATACTGATAAGGATATAGTCACAGGTCTTGAGCAGGGAGCGGATGATTATATTACAAAGCCGTTCTCCCTTGCTGTTCTGCGTGCGAGAGTAAATACCCAGCTGCGAAAGACTAATCATGGAAATGAGTCAGGTGTATTTGCTGATGGTATTTATGTGTTTGACTATAATAACATGGCTTTTTCTGTAAATTGTAAAACTGTGGAATTATCAAAAACAGAGCAGCGTCTGTTAAGAGTACTGACAGACAATGCAGGGCTGACCGTAAAAAGAGAAACGCTGATAGACAGACTCTGGACTGATGGGGCTGAATATGTTGATGAGAATGCATTATCTGTTACTGTAAAAAGGCTTAGGGATAAGCTTTCTGCGCAGGAAAAGATTAAAACAGTATATGGGATAGGCTATAGCTGGGTGAAAGAGAATGGATAAACTTATTATTGTTATCGGTATTTGCCTTATGATTGTCGCCTGCATAGCAATCGTAATTAACAGAGTAAAAACCAGGAAATTATTTGACTCCCTGGAAAGCATGATTCATACGGCAATGAATGGGGAGTTTGCACCGGAGCATTTTGATGAGGGGCGGTTATCTAAACTGGAGTCGGAACTGTCGGATTTTTTAAGCGCATCTTCCATCTCTGCACAGAACGTTAAGGATGAACGTGATAAGATAAAATCCCTTATTTCAGATATTTCCCATCAGACCAAAACACCAATCTCAAATCTTATTCTATATAGTGAACTGCTTGAAAGTGCTGATCTTACCGGCGATGAAAAATCAAATGTCGAAGCTATACATGCACAGGCAGAAAAACTAAGGTTCCTGATAGACAGTCTTGTAAAACTGTCAAGGCTGGAAAACGGGATTCTGTCACTTGAGACTGATAATGAAGAGCTTAATCCATTATTAAAGGATGTTGCCATACAGCTTCGGGAAAAGGCTGAGGCTAAGGACATAAAACTGGAGATTAAAGATACTGATGCAAGGGCACTTATTGATAAGAAATGGACGCAGGAAGCAATTGTAAATATCGTAGATAATGCTATCAAGTATACTGATCAGGGAAGTATTACGATCAGTACAAAGGATTACGAAATGTTTGCCTGCGTAGATATCAGTGACACCGGCATAGGTATTCCTGAGGAAGAATCAGCAAAAGTATTCCAGCGTTTTTATCGCGGAAGCAATGTGAAATCGAAGGAAGGTGTTGGGATTGGCCTACATCTTGCCCGAGAGATAATATCAGGTGAAGGAGGCTACATTAAGTTAAGCTCTAAGCTGGGAGAAGGAACTACGTTTTCGGTTTTCCTTCCGAAAAAGTGAAATATGACAAAACTGTAAGATTTAAAGTAATGTCTTGAAAGATTCTGGAAAGATTTGTATGTGATAATCATCTGTAGAGGAGATCGGTAGATTCCTGAATGCATTTTCCTTTTTGCATTCAAGAAGTCATTCTCCTTTACAGGTGATTTTTATATGCGCAGCTCGCGGAGAGGAGTATATTGCTAAAGCAATCCGCTCACGCGCAAGTATTTTGCAAGCAAAATTCATTATAGTGGAGGCTCAGAATGGAAATATTACGTGTATCAGATCTGAGAAAAACATATGGAAAAGGTGATACAGCAGTAGAGGCACTGAAAGGGATTAACCTTTCGGTACAAAAGGGAGAGTTTATTGCAATAGTTGGTACATCAGGGAGCGGTAAGTCAACTTTGCTGCATATGCTTGGAGGGCTTGACCGCCCGACTTCAGGATCTGTTTCAATCGATGGAAAAGATATTTTTACTTTAAAAGATGAAGAACTGACCATATTCCGCAGAAGGAAGATTGGCTTTGTATTCCAGTCTTTTAACCTTGTCCCGGTTCTTTCTGTATATGAGAACATTGTGCTACCGATAGAACTTGATGGTAATGTCCCTGACAAGGAGTTCGTGGATCAGATTATTGATACCTTGGGGCTCACAGAAAAGAGGAATGCTTATCCTAATCAGCTTTCCGGAGGACAGCAACAGCGTGTTGCAATTGCAAGAGCATTATCTTCAGCACCGCAGGTCATTCTGGCAGACGAGCCCACAGGAAACCTTGATTCAAAGACAAGCCAGGATGTATTGGGGCTTCTTAAGGTCATTGGGGAGAAGTATTCACAGACCATCATCATGATCACGCATAATGATGAGATTGCTCAGATGGCTGACCGGATTATAAGGATTGAAGACGGCCTTATAGTGTCAAAAGAGGTGTGAGGTATGAGGAACGACAGAAGGATGAAGGGACCAAGGGTCAATAATAGGAAAGTTATAAGAAAAATAGCATTAAAAACAGTAAAAGCGAATCATAGAAAAAGTATGGTGGTCATAGCTGCGATTGCGCTTTGTACATTTATGTTTACAGCTCTTTTCACAATTGGAGGAAGCATAGTATCAAAATTTCAGGAATCAACTGCAAGACAATCGGGAGGTACATCTGATGCAAGTATTAAGAACCTCACTGAGGATGAATATAACAGGATTGCAGCTGATTCAAAGCTGAAAGAAGTATCAGAGAGAATATATGTCGGAAATGTTGTGAATCAGGAACATTTAAAACTGTATACTGAGGCAAACTATTGCGATGAAACAAGCGCTAAAAAGGGGTTCTGTTATCCTGAAGTAGGCTATCTTCCGGTAAAAGAGGACGAAATTGCAGTCAGCAGCCTGATCTTGCAGGCTTTTTGTATGGATGCGAGAAATACTTCTGAATATGAATTATTGATTGGGAGTATTCTTCCTCTGCAGATTGAAACCGGAAAAGGTATTATAAAAAAAGAATTCAGGATTTCAGGAATCTACACCGGCGACAGGATATCCATGGCTCAAATGGTATTGGTATCTAAGACTTTTCAGGACAAATATTCTCCGACACCGACGGTTTCGTTTTATGAAGATGGTTTCATGGGAACTGTGGATGATCTTTATGGAAGAATTTGCGCAGATATAGACTTTTATTCTCCGTTTGATGTCAGTGGCCAGACATATAAAACTGTTGTAAGGAATGGTCTTCCGGATAATACAGAGATTGGTGTTAACTGGGCATCATCAGTGGGAACAATGGACCTTACTACTGTTTTACTGATGATAACAATGCTTGCAACATTTTTTGTTTCGGGATATCTCATCATCAGCAACGTATACAGGATAAATATCTATACTGACATACGCTCATATGGGCTTCTTAAAACAGTTGGAACCAGTAGCAGACAACTTAGAAATATAGTGAAATGGCAGTCTGTTTATCATGCTGTGCCCGGGATTATCATGGGCGTGATAGGAGGATTGATTGTTGGCAGCCTGCTTCTTCCTCTTGTCATGAGACAGCTTGTATTCTCGGAAACAACTGACAATAAGGCTGTGATCAATGTCTGGGTATTGGCTTTTTCAATTCTCTTTTCCTATATCACAGTAAGGTTATCGGTAAGGAAAGCAGTTAGGCTTGCATCAAAGGTAACACCTATAGAAGCCCTCAGATATACTGAGAATGTCAGCGCCTGCAAAACAAAGAAGCATAATGGGAAGTTTACTCCTGTGAGTTTTGCTTTAAGGAATGTTTTTAGGGAAAAGAAACGCTGCTTTTATGTTGTGCTCTCCCTTGCACTGTCGCTGGTTGTGTTAAACAGCGTATATACGATGATCATCGGATTTGACGAGAGTAAATATATATCTAATTATGTCAAAACGGACTTTTCAGTTGCAGATGCTATAACAGATAATCTTGGAGCAACCGGGCAGACTTATGACGGGGTTACCGATTCCTTTATCAGTGAACTTAAGAAGCAGGATGGGATTCTGGACATAGGAAATATATATGCTGAACAGTATTGCTATCAGGAACTGGGTGACAGGGATTTTGCTCGTTTTAAGGAAAGGCTTCTTGATAATGAAAATGTAGATACATGGATGAGGGATGGGGCTTCATATGCTGCCGGTGATGGAGAAATCGAATATCTGAATGAGAGCACTGGAACGGTTGCCAAAGTTTATGGTATGGATGATTATGCTGTCCGTAATCTGGATTTTGTTCAGGGAAAATATGATGCAGATAAATTTAAGACCGGTAAATATATCATCGTAAACGAGTATAATAACGGAGGCGATAAAGAGAGTAGCCTTGTTCCATATTTTCTGCCGGGTGAGACCATTGCTGTAAATAACAATGCAGGAGAGACAAGAGAATATGAAGTTTTGGCAACAGTAAGCATCCCTTTTTCTATGAGAATACAGTACTATACGGATATGGACGTTAATTATGTTCTACCGTCAGAAGAATTTCTGGATTTCTTTGGAGACAGAACACCTATGAGAACTCTCGTGGATACTACTGATGAAGCGGAACCTGTTATAGAAAAATGGATGGCGGATTATACAAGTAATGCCGAGCCATCACTAAAATATTCATCAAGAGCTGTATACAGAAAAGAATTTGATGGACTGATAGGTATGTTCAAGGTTGTAGGCGGACTTTTGACATCAGTGCTTGCACTTATAGGTATTCTGAACCTGATAAATACCCTTGTGACATCAGTGCTTTCAAGAAGACTTGAACTTGCCATGCTTGAGGCTGTTGGTATGACAAAACGCATCCAGAGGACAAGTATCTGTTTTGAGGGCATCGTATATGGTGGATTGGCATTGATTTTTGGAATGATTCTTAGCAGCGTATTTTCGGTTCTTTTAGTAAAGAGTATTGGAATGGAGATGTGGTTTTATACATATAGATTCTCTCTGATGCCAATTATGATTGTGACACCGGTTATTCTAATGGTAGCGATGATCATTCCGGTGGTGATCTATAGCAGAACTATGAAGGAGACTGTAGTTGAGCGATTGAGGTTAGCGGATGCCTGAAAATGTGTTAACTCAGGTCAGTTCCTTGTTTCTTCGATAAATTTCAGAAATGCATTGACTGCATCTGACTGTGCTTCTCGTTTCTTCCAGATCAGCAGAGGCGTAGCCCATTTGCAGGGAGTAATCGCAACGAACGTGAGTCCTTCCCTCAGGAGGTCCGGATCTTCGAAGCACAGCATGGGGCCAAGCCCCTGCTTTACAAGCTGGATGGCATTATGTGCCAGGGTATAGACAGCGGCTATGTCCGGACTTTTGGAAAACCAGCCGGTCAATTCCCTGTAATATACCTGGTTTTCCGGAATGATCAGGGATTCCTTTTCAAGGTCTTCGGCTCTGATCTGTTCCCGCAATGCAAGAGGATGGTCATTCTTTACTAGAACACCCCAGCATGCTTTACCCGGGTACTCCAGGCTTTCGAAGAGCTCTGTACTGACGGATCGGGTCAGCAGCCCCAGATCAAGAACTCCCTTTTCCACATCCTCACGGATTTCCTCGGCATTTCCAGACTGAATATGAAAACAGATTCCGGGCTGCAGGCGGCGGAAGTCCCGGATCTGTTCCGAAAGCTTTGAAAAAGCCGGGATCTCTCCTGATCCGATGTATATATCACCTTTTAGAAATTTCTGATCCTTTTCCCGGTTAACTGCTTTTCTGTAGATTCTCAGTATATCCGATGCTGTTTCCATGAACTGTCTGCCTTCATCAGTCAGAGTTACAGATCTGTTCGTCCTCAAGAACAGCTGCCGGCCAAGCTCATTTTCCAGTTCCTGGATCCTTCTGGAGACTGTTGGCTGAGACAGATGCAGCAGTTCCGCTGCCTTTGTGATATTTCTTTCTTCTGCTGCCATCATAAAGATCTCAAGACTTATCATATCCATGCATATGTCCCCATGCTTTCTCTATAGTGATACAAGTATAGCATAGTGGGCGGTTTATCACCATTCTGATATTTGATTTTTGTATGACAGATTATTTGAAATTGTTATTTTGCATGGTTCATTGGAGGAGTTATAATGAATTCATCAAGTAAAGAAAAGGAAAAGGAAATCTGAGATGATCTTATTTTTTTCAGCAACCGGAAACAGTCTCTATGCAGCGAAGCAGCTGGATCAGGAACTTGTCAGCATTCCCCAGGAAATGAAAAAGACAAACCGGCATTATACTGCCGATAAGATCGGGATTGTCTGCCCGCTTTTTGAGTTTGAGATCCCGTCTATGGTGAAGGATTTCATCCGTGATTCAGAATTTGAAACAGAATATTTTTATCTGGTTGTGACCTACGGCTGCCATCACGGTGGGGTTGCCGGCCGTACCCAGGAATTTCTTTCATCTATCGGGAAAGAAGCGAATTATATCAATACCATTATCATGCATGACAACGCAATTATAGTATTTGATATGAATCAGCAGAGACAAATCGAAGGTGAAAAGAAAGTTGACGAGCATCTTGCACTGATCAAAGCTGACATCGATACAGAAAAGCACTATATTCAGGCTGCGTCAAAGGAAGAAACGGATTTTTATAATAACTACATGCACTTCAAAGAACAAGCCGGCCCGATGTATTCCTTCCCGCTTTACCGCGTAAATGAACGCTGCGTCGGCTGCGGTACCTGCAGCCGTATCTGTCCACGAGGATGTATCCGGTTGGAAAACAAACGCCCGGACTATAATTACACGAATTGCATAAACTGTATGGCATGCATCCAGGCCTGCCCTACAAAAGCCCTGCAGTTTGCCACAATAAATGAGCCCAACCCGGAAGCCCGATACAGAAATGTTCATATCACACTGCAAGAGCTTATAGAGGCTAATCAGCAGTAATGGTGTTCGTAAAATTCAGGACATCATGGAGCAGGAGGGTCGAAAGACTGCAACAGGGCTTACCAGATGGCAGTCTGGTTACATCAATAGAATGCTTAGCAATCCTTTTTATTGCGGTAGAATTGTTTATCGTAAGCAATATGTTCCTGATTATCTGGTTCAAAAGAAAATCAATAATTATGGAGATGTTGAAAAGGTTTATGTAGAAGGCACCCATGAAAAGCTTGTTTCGCCAGAAGATTTTGATCGGGCTCAGGAGTTAAGAGCAAAACATCGAATCGGAAAGCGTGATAAGAGAGGTAACCATCTTCTGCAGGCATGCCATTAATCAAAAGCATCAGATCTCCACGTCTGTTATTCAAGATTGGTGACTTTGTATTAAGATGCGGCTGCTGAACAATCTGATACCGACTTTCACCGTAAGCAATTTCTTGACGGTCATAGATTTTCAAGCTGACCTCTTTACCAAAATGCAACTCATCGTCAGGATTATCTCTAGTTATGGAAACACTTCTTCCATTAATAAAACACAGGGGAGGATGAGTAATGGCCAGACTATCGAGATTAGTTGAATATGCGAAACGCATGGGAGGGCAGGCTGACAAGCCTGCTCTTTTTATGATATAGGAAATTTCTCCGAAATTCCTATATCATAAAAAGCGCTCCGCTATGGATGCGCACTCGCGCGATAGGAATATGTTGCCTTCAGCAACCGCGCTCGGCGCGAGAATGTCGCAAGCGACATTCTTTCTTGTTAAGGACAAGCTTTCTGAGATGAAAGAAAAGTCTAAAGAAGTGAATAAAAAGGTGAAGGAGGATTCGTGATATGGCATATGATACAAGCACTTTTGACCCGAAGGCAGCTGCCGAGGCAAGGAAAGCTGAGATGGAAGCAATGACTGCCAAGCTGGAGAACGGTGTTAAGGATGTTTTCTCAAGTGACGGGTATAAAGAGTATTTGAATTTTTGCGCAAAACTACCCAGGTATTCTGTGAATAATCAGATCCTTATCATGCTTCAGAAACCGGAAGCAACCATGTGTCAGTCCTTTGGTGGCTGGAAAGATATGAATCGTCATGTGAAGAAGGGCGAAAATGCTGCATGCAATTAAATGCTGGAAAGACAGGTAATACAATGTGAAATAAATAATTCATTTCAACGCAGAGTTTTTTAATAATAATTTAAGAGATATTTACTTATGAGGATTTGCGGAATTTAGTAAAATAGTTGTGACAATATGGTTAACATAAACCATTTATCTCAGGAGGTAATTATCAATGAATAAAAAATCTGCTTTTGAAGTATACCTGTCTGCGGTTTTTAAATGGGGTATTACTGCACTGGTATCGGCCTGTATGTTTGCTACAGCAATGTTCATAGTAGAAAAGACAATTGGCTTTTATCAGGTTATCCCTTGGATCGCAGTAATAATTTTCGGTATCATGGATGTGTGTTTCTTTATTACAGGAATGCTGATTCTTAAGTCTTCATTTGATGAAGATGGATATTTAAAAGATGGAAAACTTCAAATAGGAAAGATTTTCTGCTCAGTTGTTCTTATCCTTCAGTGGAACTACATTATTTACATGGTTCCGACCAGAACATTCTGGGGATTTTTATGTTTCTTCCTGATACTTATCGGATTCTTTATGGATATTAAGCTACTGTCCGTTACCGGCAGTATTTGTATTGTTTCTATGTTTATTGCATGGTTTGTCAGAGGCACAGCTCTTTTGCCAGTAAAAGACGAACTCTTTATTACAGATGTAATCATGTGTGTTGTAGGCCTTGTGCTTTCGTTAGCCGGCCTTGTAATGTTCTTATTCTTTGTTTCACACTTTTTGATTACTGCCAAAAAGGATGAGCTTGAAGAGAACAACAGGCGTGTTACAGGTGTTATGGATGCTGTTCGTTCAATATCTTCCAAGATGGTAACTGCAGGAACAACTCTTTTGGATATCTCATCAAGTGAGAGCGCTTCAGCAGAAGAGCTATCAGCAACAAGTGATGAGCTTGTTAAAAACAGTAATATTCTTGGTAATAAAGCAGATGAGAGTATGGCAAACTTGTCAGAGCTTAATGATTGCGCAAGCATTGTAGAAGAAAATGTTGAGACTGTTGAGAAGACATCTGACAACCTTCTTAAGAAGTCAAAAGAAAATGAGAAATCATTAAATGATCTTCAGGGAATAAATTCTGAAGTTTCTGATTCTATGGCAGTTACAACAGATATTGCAGACAGACTTCTAAAGGCAGTAGAAGAAATTGGAACAACGCTTGAACTTATTCAGGGAATTTCGTCATCAACAAGCCTTCTTGCTCTTAATGCTTCAATTGAGGCCGCAAGAGCGGGTGATGCTGGAAAGGGATTTGCTGTTGTAGCAACTGAAGTTGGTAAGCTTGCAGAAAACACGCAGAGCTCACTTAAGGACGTTGGTGCAATAATTGAAAGAGTTCAGAAGAACGTAGAAGAGATTACAGGACAGGTTGAGATAAATGCCAATAAGCTTGCTGAACAGAATGAACAGTTTAAGACAGTATTTGGCGACATAAGTGAAATGACTACAATGCTGAATGATTCGGTTAATGCAATTGAAGAGATGAATGAGGCACATAAACGCCAGTCAGAAATCATCAAAAAAACTGTTGAGATTAACCAGAATATCGCAGAGAGTATCAGAAGTGAGAACGAGCAGTTTGTGGCTATCAGTACCATGGCTGGAAATAATGCTACAAATACTGAGCATGTTGCACAGCAGGCTAGTGCAATCAATGACATGGTTGATGAGATTAATCGTCTTCTAAATTATTAAAAAGATGTGAGTGTCAAAAGACTGTGCCTTCTAAAAAAGAGGGCACAGTTTTTTTATTTAATACGAGGAAATTGCGCCTTGTCGGCGCAACCTTGAATAAAAGGTCGGACAAGACCGGGCCATGCAAAGCGGAGGTATGCAGAGTATTATTATCAGTCTACCTCATCAAAGAATTCATCATCTTCGTGCATAAAGTAAGAAATTTTTCACTGACATTTTTAAAATTCATCCCGTATAATTCAGGATGAGTTATTTAACTTATACTTAGTAAATTCGCCGGAGGAACGAGATTCATGAAATTTGCTATGTTACTGTGGAGTTTTGGATTTTTTGAATAACTGACATATCTTTTAAATAACAGAATCAATGTAGCAAAGGAGATTATAGATATGGAATTTAATAAAGTTATTCAGAAGAGAGAGTCTGTTCGTAAGTACAGCGATACAAAGCCAACAGAAGATCAAGTGAAATATATTCTAGAAGCGGGGCGCTTAGCACCAACAGCTTTTAATAAACAACCACAACGAGTGTATATACTAAAAAGTGGAGAAGCTCTTCAGAGGATGGACAGTGTTCATCCATGCCGTTATGGAGCACCGATGGTAATTCTAGTATGTTCCGATAAAAATGCTGCAAGTAATTTTCAGGGTGGAAATAGCTATTTGACAGATGGTGTTATTGCAGCAACACATATGATGCTGGCAGCAACAGATATAGGATTGGATACATGTTGGGCTGGAGTGAATGATGTTCTTAAAACACAGAAGGTTTTTGACCTGCCAGAAAACATCTATCCTATTTGTTTCCTGGATTTGGGATTTCGCGCTAGCGATTTCAAAGGTGTATCTAGCGATAAAAAAAGGAATCCAATTGATTCAATGGTAACTATTTTATAAAAAATTGCGGCGTAGCCTTAGGGCGATTGTAAAGCAGGAGTCATAACCTGCCGCCGTATTTACTCCTGAAGAGGAGTATAGCGGAAAATTCCGCGTTAATTAATGCAGCGCTGTGCCGGAAAAGTCACTGCATGTTTTTACAAATCCGTCCTGACATGGTAATATATATTCGCTGTGTCAGGACTATTTTTGTGTCACAATGTGTCATAACGCATAATTAATACAAAAATGGTGCCCGGCGTGGTACTCGGTATAACAGGCTGAGATAACAAATGGCTTAAATAAAGCATTTTTAGAAGGAGATATATAAAAGATGAAACTAGGAATCGTGGGACTTCCGAACGTCGGAAAAAGTACCCTTTTTAATTCACTTACAAATGCAGGAGCACTTGCTGCAAATTATCCTTTCGCAACAATTGATCCTAATGTGGGAATCGTTGCAGTTCCGGACAAGAGACTTCAGCTTCTTGGGGATTTGTATCATTCCAAGAAGGTAACGCCTGCTACAATTGAGTTCGTAGATATTGCCGGACTCGTTAAGGGTGCTTCAAAAGGTGAAGGTCTTGGAAACCAGTTCCTTGCCAATATTCGTGAGACAGATGCAATTGTGCATGTAGTCAGATGTTTCGATGATCCCAATGTTGTTCACGTGGATGGATCAGTTGATCCGGCCAGAGATATAGAGACAATTAATCTTGAACTTGTTTTTGCTGATCTTGAAGTCCTTGAGAGAAGAATTGCCAAGACTACCAAGGCTGCAAGAATGGACAAGACAGCAGCTAAGGAACTTGAGCTTCTTAATAAGATTAAGGCAGTCCTTGAAAATGGCAAGATGGCAAGAGAACTTGAGATTGAGGACGATGATGAGAAGGCACTTATGAATACTTATGACCTTCTTACCTGGAAGCCTGTTATTTATGCAGCTAACGTTTTAGAGGATGATCTCGCCGACGATGGAGCTTCTAATAAATATGTTGCAGCTGTTCGCGAGCTTGCTTCAAAATCCGGAAGTGAAGTATTTGTGATCAGTGCTCAGATTGAAGCTGAGATTTCTGAGCTTGAGGCAGATGAGAAGGCAGAGTTCCTTGAGAGCCTTGGCCTTGCAGAGTCAGGTCTTGATAAGCTCATAGCAGCCAGCTACAGAACTCTTGGACTTATGAGTTTTCTTACATCAGGTGAGGATGAGACCAGAGCCTGGACTATAAAAATTGGCACAAAGGCACCCCAGGCAGCAGGAAAGATTCATACAGACTTTGAGAGAGGATTCATCAAAGCTGAGGTTATTAATTACGAAGATCTTCTCCGCGAGGGTTCACTTGCCGCAGCAAGAGAAAAAGGACTTGTCCGCATGGAAGGCAAAGAATATGTTGTCCAGGACGGAGATGTTATTTTATTCAGATTCAACGTGTGATACTGCAAAGCATCGCAGCAAAATAAAAAAGGACACCAATGCAATGGTGTGCTACCCGTCAAGAGGACAGTGAATAATTAAAAAGTTTCGTACCGCCAGTCGAGCAATCGCTGGCGGTATTCTTATGCAGCCGCATAGTAGCTTTCATGGTATTCAACAGGAGTCATCAGCTGAAGCTTTCGTTGGATCCTTTCCGTGTTGTAATACGTGATATAGGTTTCTATGGTATTTACAAGGTCTGATCTTGAAGTGAACCGTCTCCCATAATACGTTTCCCGCTTCAGGATCCCCCAGAAGCCTTCCATCGGACCGTTATCAATACAATGGGCCACTCTGGACATGCTCTGCTTCATATGATGCTTTTTGAGCCTTGCAGAGAACTGCTTGCTGGTGTACTGGAAACCTCGGTCACTGTGAAACAGCGGATGGGCATCCGGCTCAACTGCTACAGCTGCATCAAACGTGTTCATAACAAGCGGATTGTCGTTGTGGTCACCTATCATGTAAGCCACAATCCTGCGGTCATAAAGGTCCAGAATGGCGCTTAAGTATACCTTGTGGACTTCAATGCCGATGTAATACTTGAACTCAGTTACATCGGTCAGCCACTTCTCGTTCGGCCTGTCTGCATGGAAATTGCGGTTCAGATAGTTCCTGGCGATGTGTGCAGGATCATCGCTGCTTCTGGTACAGCTCTTAGGCTTCCACTTGATCGTAGACTGGATGCGTTCTTTGCGGCAAATCCTCAAGACACGCTTATCATTCACAGCGATACCATGCTTCCTGTCCAGCTCATCCCTTATCCGCCGGTATCCCATGTCAGGATGCTTTTCATGGATATCCTTGATCTTCTCAGAAATCTCTTCATTATACTTTTCGCTGAAACTGACAGGGTCTTTCAGCCAGCGATAGTAAGCGCTACGTGATAGCTGAAGATGCTCACATAGCCTTTGTATGGGATAGCATTTTTCTTCAGACAGTTCTTTGATCGCTTGATATTTATACAGATGTCGAGTCAGAGATAGCGATCTTTCATCTCTAACTCTCTGACTTTTTTTAACAGATCATTCTCCATCAGGAGATCACGATTCCTTCGCTCCAGTTCTGCGATCTTATCCCGCAGTTCTTCCTCAGGCGTCCTGGCAGGCTGTGTACCTGCGCGTCTTCCGCGACGATCCTCCAGACCTGCTGATCCCATCTTTTCATAACGCAATACCCAGTTGCGTACCTGTTGATAGGAGCAGTTGTATTTCAATGCAGCCGCACCATAATTCTTATCATTGGCAAGGCAATCCCTTACTATCTCAAGACGCTCTTCCGGTGTTGTGTTTCTGGCTTTCCTCATGTAGCTACCTCCACCGCTTCCGCGGCATCTGATTTCTCCATGAGCATTATAACTCTTTATCCAACATTGAAGTTGGGTTTTTGAGCGAATACCATAGCGTGCTGCAACTGCTTGCAAGGATTCAGTGCCTTCAAGATAATCATTTACAGCAGATATCTTCAACTCCTGGGAATAGCACTTAAAGGATTTTTGTTCCAATAAACCCGCAGGCCCTTCGTTACGATAAATATCAACCCACTTCTGAAACGATCCTGTTCCGCACCCAGATAATCCAGCCTGTCTTGCCGCTTCCCGGATTCCTATCTCATCCCTAAGATACTTCTCTACCAGTTCCACTTTTAGAACTGGATCAATCTTACTTTTTCTTGACATAGAAACACCCCCAAGTAGGATTTTTATATTTCCGTGTCCTACTTGGGGGTAGCATATCACAAGCTTGCTTGCTAATTGGTGTCCTTTTTTATTTTGGTATGAGGCGCGCAGCGCCTCAGCGAGGAATCGCTTGCGATTACGAGCCTGCGATGCTTTGCAGTATCACAGAAAAATATATTAAAACAACAGCGCAGCGCCTCAGCGAGGAATCGCCTGCGATTACGAGCTTGCGATGCTTTGCAGTATCATTTTTTATTTTGCCAAATTAGCAGTTTACTTTTGAAATACATATGATATCATTATGATATCAAATAGATAATGTTAATTAAGCGATGGCTCTTACAGGCGCAATGTTAATACTACCTTACCGGGCTTTCACAAAATTAACACCCAAAGAAAGAGGTATGTTATGAACGAGACTAAGTACACAGACACAAATTTAAGTAAATACCTTAGATGGGTATTTATTATAGCCTGGGTTATGCAGGTTGCGATTTGGATGTTTTACCAGAACGGAGGAGTAGCTCCGGGGCAGCTCCTTATGATAATCATGATGTGGGTTCCTTTTCTTGCAGTTTTGCTTTCAGGAGAAAAGCTTCGTGGCATGGGCTGGAAACCAAAGTTTAAAGGCAACATTTTAGCGCTTCTGTTTTCCTGGTTTGGGCCTGCAATACTGACACTTATAGGAGCAGCTGTTTATTTTGCAATTTTCCGTGATCAGCTTGATTTCAGCGGCGAATCTTTAATGGCTGCTGCGGGAGAAAACGGAGCGGCAGCACTTGAATCCTTGAAGGCTCAGGGCCTTAGCTATTCGCAGTACATTTTGATTTCTACTGCAAGTGCTATTATTTATGCTCCGCTTCTTAATATGTTTGCTGCGATTGGCGAGGAAGTCGGATGGCGAGGTTATTTATATCCGGTGCTCAAGGAAAAATATGGAAGGGGCAAAGGCCTTTTAATAGGTGGAATAATCTGGGGCATATGGCACTGGCCTCTGATCGGATTTATTGGATATGAGTATGGTTCAGACTACATAGGATTTCCGATTACAGGTATGCTTGTGTTCTGCATATTTACTATAGCATTAGGAATCTTTTGTGATGTTGTTTATGAAAAGAGTGGATGCATTTGGTTCCCGGCGATTTTACATGGTTCCATAAATGCAGCAGCTACAATTCCAATTGCGATATGTAAACCGGATGTAGGATCATTCAGACTTCTTGGTCCTGTTCCAAACGGACTGATTGCAGGACTTCCGTTTATTATAGTGGCTATATTGTTTTTAATAAAGAAGAGTAATGTTGAAAAGTGAAGGAGACATGTATTATGAGCGAAAATGTACAGGAAAAAATTATTAGAGGTAACAAAAATGGAATGGCAATGATGTGTATCATCTTGCTGGCTTATGCAGCTGCAATAGCACTGCTTGTGATCACTGCAATAGGTCTTGATGGAGAAGCAGTTTTTATCGCAGGAGCAACATCGGCAGGATTTAATCTGTTTCTGTTTGTATTAAGTTGTGTATATGTTGCAATTGGCTGGTTCCCCTTCCTTGGACTTAAGGTGCTTAAGCCCGGAGAAGCTTTGGTGCTTACGTTGTTTGGAAAATATATCGGAACATTAAAGAAAGACGGTTTTTATTATGTCAATCCTTTCTGCACAGCATTTAATCCTGCTGCTGATACCAAGCTTGGTCAGAGTGGAGATATTGCAGATAATAAGAAAATTGCGGGGATAACACTTTCTGGCACAGATATGCAGTTTACCGGAAGCAACACATCCAAGAAAATTTCCCTTAAGGTTATGACTCTTAGTAATTCCAAGCAGAAGGTAAATGATTTCCTTGGAAATCCTGTTGAAATTGCTGTAGCAGTTATGTGGAAGGTTACAGATACAGCAAAAGCAGTTTTTGCAGTTGATAACTACAAGGAGTATCTGTCACTTCAGAGTGATACTGCTGTAAGAAATGTAGTAAAGCTTTATCCTTATGATATTACTGAGAATGTGGATACTACAGGTGATGGAAAAGCTGATGACGGAAGTCTTCGTGGGTCCACAGAACTTGTTGCCAAGCGTATTAAGGATGAGATTCAGGAGAAGGTCGCAGATGCAGGCATAGAGATAGTAGATGCCAGAATTACATATCTTGCATATGCCCCTGAAATTGCAGCAGCTATGCTTCAGAGACAGCAGGCTGCAGCTGTTGTAGATGCCCGTAAGCTTATTGTTGACGGCGCAGTTGGTATGGTTGAACTTGCTTTGGAGAGACTTAACGAAAAGGAACTTGTTGATCTTGATGAAGAGAGGAAGGCAGCCATGGTATCCAATCTTCTTGTTGTGCTTTGCGGCAATCACGATCCGCAGCCTGTGGTTAACTCAGGTAGTCTTTACTAATGGCTGAGAAAAAACAGGTTCCGCTTCGACTGAGTGCAAAGCTATATGATGCCATAGCTGCCTGGGCTGAAGATGACTTTCGCTCAGTGAACGGGCAGATTGAATATCTGCTGACTGAATGTGTAAAGCAGAGAAAAAAGGACGGGAAATACGTATCCGAGCATTTGGATGAATCACCGGAATTTGATATTAAATAATGAAAATTACCCACACTGAGTGTGAATTCTCGGTGTGGGTTTTGCTATTAATCTTAAAAGAACGAAATCTTAGCTAAATTTAACACTTTTATTATTTATATTTCATTTTTACATAATATAAAAATATGCTTTTTTTCGGTAAAATATAATTGTAATTGGGAGAATATGATTAGCTGTATGTTCATTTTTAACGCTTTATAACTGCCTGAACTGCTTATTATATTTGGGGATTTTTATGGTAGTGGCAAATCAATTATGAAAAATTGGACTGACCTAAGGAATCCGCCGCAAGCGATACCCCTTAGGTCGAAGGATGAGGATAAAAATGGAAATCAAGAAAAAGCCATTAAGCAGAAGTATTACAATAGGGTGTTCTTTATTCATAGTACTTTTGTGTGTAGTTCTTGGTATCATGAATTATTTAGGCTACAAAGAAGCTTTATATAACAGATATGAAGCTTATATAACAAATATCCTTAAGTATACTGAAAGCTTTATTGATAACGATGACCTTAAAAATTGCGTTGATACCGGTGTAGAGAGTGAAAAGTTTTATGAACTTAGAGATGCAATGGACAGAGAGATGGAGGAATTTGACATTCACTATCTTTATGCCGTTAAACCGCTAAATACTGATCCTACCAAAAATGTCATGAGTGTTATTTCTGCTGAAAATTATAAAGACAGAAATAGTGGGGATGATGATTTATTATGGCTTGGATGGATATCGGATGATGAATTTGATGTAAGGACTGTAGAGAAGTTCTTTGAAATAATGAATAGTGAAGGCATAACGTTTTTTGAAGAAAAAACGGAGTGGGGGATTGATTATACGGGAGCCACGGCGCTTCGCACATCATCAGGAGAACCTTATGCTGTGCTTGCTGTTGATGTGGATATAAATGAAATAAATAAGGTAATCATTTCTCATGTTATTAAGAATTCTGTTGTAATCCTTGTTATCGGCGTTCTTTTTATGGTGGGGTTCCTGGTTTGGGCCCAGACAAATGTTACGGAGCCTATTACCAAGCTTGAAAACAGCGTTGTCAAATTTGCAAGTAACAGCCACGGACAAAGAGATATAAACGCCCTTAATTTCGTGGATCCGGATATCCATACCCACAATGAAGTCGAAACGTTGTCCAATGCTGTCCGCAGCATGACTGAGGATATGAAGGATTATGTAAAGGGCATTGCAACGGCTGAGGAAATAGCTGCGGATATGCAGATTCAGGCAAATTATATGAATGAGCTGGCAAATAAGGATATCCTTACGGGAATCAGAAATAAGAATGCATACGAACAGGAAATAGCAGGACTCAATGAGCTTGTAGAAAGCGGCAAGGCCAGATTCGGAATAGCGATGATAGATCTGAATTTCCTTAAAACAATTAACGATAATTATGGACATGAAAAAGGAGATAATGCGATAAAGAGGCTTTCCGCAATTGTATGTGATGTATTTTCACATTCACCTGTATTCAGAATAGGCGGAGACGAATTTGCGATTATTCTGATGGGAAATGATTATGAAAATATAGAGATGCTTATGGACCTCTTCAAAGAGAAGATGATAATGATTGAAAATGATGATGACCTTAATGAATGGGACAAAATATCAGCCGCAATAGGATATGCTATATATGACAAAAATATTGATGAGAATGTAAATTCTGTTTTCAGGCGCGCAGATGAAAATATGTATAAAAATAAGAAGATGATGAAAGCAGTAAGGGAGTAATGGTTACTGTTCAGACAGCTCTGCGCACATGCTGCGCTGAGCGTGAGAATGTTCTACGTCTTGAATATAGGATTTGCCCCTTTGCCGAAGGCAACTGGAATGGGCAAATCCAGTTGCTGTGAGCACCGTAAGGTGTGAACAGTAACGAGTAATGACCTATGATTTCTTGTGAGCAAAAGCGGAAATAGCCAGCAAGAATCCTGCGTAAGAATTACTAAAAAGTAATGAAAATAATTTAAATAAATTTAATTAAAATTTTATCATTCAAATAATCAAATACTTCGACAATATATTGTAATGCGTCGGATGAGTGCACTATATATTGTGCTATCAAAGCCTCCCACCGGAATGTGGGAGGCTTTTTATAGTGAAATCAATGGTTTTGAGCCTTTTTGTACGGTTGTGAAAAATAAAAAAATGGTTTATTATACATATAGGTGGTAGAAAGTGTCACAAAATGGTAAAAAAGTGGTGACAAGTGGTAGAAATCTATGGGAAAGGCGTACAAGGGCGAATACAGCCATTCAATTGATGCAAAAGGACGACTTATTATCCCGGCCAAGTTTCGTGATCTGCTGGGAGACCAGTTCGTTGTAACGAAGGGCTTTGACGGGTGTCTTTTTGTGTTCGATCAAGAGGGTTGGGATGCCTTTGAAGAGAAGCTTAGAGCTTTACCTATGGATATACCGGAAGCCAGACAGCTTGGACGATTCTTTATGGCAGGAGCCGATGATGTAGAGCTGGATAAACAGGGAAGAATACTACTGAAATCAAACTGGCTTAGCCATGCTGCTATTGATAAAGAAGCAGTTGTTGCAGGTGTTGGAAACCGCGTTGAAATCTGGAGCAAGGAGAAGTGGGAGAAAGCAACAAGCTTTGATGATATAGACAGCATTGCAGAGAAAATGAGCAACTACGGACTTAGCATTTAAAATTTAAAATACATATATTTACTACCTACAACCACTTAAGAAACATAAATCTGATAATTTAAAAAAGAGGGAACAATGGAATTTAAACATTACTCAGTGCTCCTTAACGAGGTAATTGAAAATCTGAATATCGACCCCGATGGGATTTATGTTGATGGAACATTGGGTGGCGCCGGACATTCAAGTCATATAGCAGAAAAACTTTCTGATAAGGGCAGATTGTACGGAATAGATCAGGATGAGGATGCTATAAAAGCTGCATCTGAGCGCCTTAAACCTTTTGGGGACAGAGCGGTGATCATCCGTGATAATTATGAAAATGCAGTAAACAGGCTAAAAGAGCTTGGAGTGGAGAGCGCAAACGGTATTTTGCTTGACCTTGGAGTGTCATCCTTTCAGTTGGACAATGAGGAGAGAGGATTTACATACAGGTTTGATACACCACTTGATATGAGAATGGACAGAAGGCAGGAACTTACTGCCGGGATAATAGTTAATGAATTTTCTGAGATGGATATCTTCCATATAATAAAAAATTACGGAGAAGATAAATTCGCCAAGAATATTGCAAAGCATATTGTGGCCAGAAGGAAAGAAAAGCCTATAGAGACAACCTTTGAACTTAATGAAATAATCAAGGCTGCAATACCTGCGAGAATGAGGGAAAAGGGAGGACATCCTTCTAAAAGAACCTATCAGGCGCTTAGAATTGCCTGCAACAGAGAATTGGATGTTCTTGAGAATTCTCTGGACGGAATGATAGATTTTCTGGCACCGGGAGGAAGGATATGTGTAATAACGTTCCACTCCCTTGAGGATAGGATCGTCAAGAATAATTTCCGGAAAAATGAGAATCCCTGCACCTGTCCTCCTGAAATTCCAATCTGTGTATGTGGGAAGAAGTCAAAGGGAAAGGTTATTACAAGAAAGCCTATTTTACCGTCTGAAAAAGAACTTGAAGAAAACTCAAGAAGCGCAAGCGCAAAGCTTAGAGTATTTGAAAAAATATCTGAATGAAATGAAAAAAGTTTAACGTAAATCAGAAACGTTAACAGGTTTTAAATGATTACTCATATTTTGTGTGATGCAAAGTGTGAAAATAGTGAATTGTCCTAAGGTGTTACCTTAAGACCTTTTACGGGGGAATATTATGGAAAAGAATTATGTTTACGGAAATACAGCGAGAAAATTAAATAATCCTGCAAGGCAGAGACGTGAAAATATGCCACTCCATCTGCAGCAGAGAGCACAGGCCAAAAGAAGGGCTCATAGAATGAGTTTTGGATATTTGGCATTTTTATCACTTGCAGTTTTGACTACAGGTATTATACTGACATGGTATATAACTTTACAGGCAGATATCACTGCCAGCGTTAAATCTGTTTCTACACTTGAGGCTCAGCTCAATACATTGAAGCAGGATAACGATGAAGCTTATAACAAGGCAATCAGTAACCTTGATCTGGAGGAGATAAAACGTATTGCAATAGGTGAGTATGGAATGACCTATGCAACGGAGGGGCAGATTATCACATATTCCGACGGTGGCGGAAATGATTATGTTAGACAGCTGGCTCCAATACCGGACGGAAATTAAAGCTATGAGTAGAAAAAGAAGTAAAGCACAAAAATTTACAATAGGAATGAAAAAGAAGCTGGCAGTGCTATTTATAGTGGTACTGACAGCTTTTGTTGGTTTGAGTATCAGGCTTATTCTGATAACAAGGGACAATGGAGAGGCTTATGAAAAGCAGGTTCTCTCCCAGCAAAAATACGATTCTACAACAATTCCCTACAGAAGAGGGGAGATACTTGATGCAAACGGCACGGTTCTTGCTTACAGTGAGAAGGTATATAATGTAATACTTGATGCCAAGCTCGTATTATCAGATGAGAAATTCCTTGAACCTACGGTTTCAGCTCTTGTCAGATGCTTTGGATTTGATGAAGGAGAAATCAGAAACTATATCTCAGAGCATCCCGATTCCCAGTACTACACACTTGCCAAGCAGCTTACTTATGACCAGATCAGTGAGTTTCAGGGGCTTATAACTATTGGCGGCGAGAATCAGGATGAAAATGTCCAGGGTGTATGGTTTGAAGAAAACTATGTAAGAAAATATCCAAATGGCTCAATGGCCTGTGATGTTGTGGGATTTACCACAAGTGATAACAATGGTCTTTTTGGACTTGAAGAGTATTACAATGATGTTCTTAGCGGAAGCAACGGACGAATCTATGGTTATCTTGATGAAGATTCAAATCTTGAGAGAACTACAATTCCAGCAACAGACGGCAACAGTATAGTTACTACAATTGACGGCAATCTTCAGTCAATCGTCGAGAAGTATCTTCAGGAATTTAATGATACATACAAAGATGCCTATCGTGAGGGCAACGGTGCTAACAACATTGGATGCGTTATCATGGATGTTAATAACGGCGATGTTCTTGCTATGGGCAGTTATCCTAAGTTTGACTTAAATGATACGAAGAATCCTGAGAACCTGATAGGCATGCCAAGGGTAGATGAGAGAGGTCTTAAAATTGCCGGCGAGAGCGTATATGATTCAGGTGTTTACATAAATCAGGCGATGCTTGATGGAATGTCTGATGAAGAAAAAATGTGGAATTTTAACGCATTATGGAGAAATTTTTGTATTTCAGATACGTATGAGCCCGGTTCTGTTGCAAAACCTTTTACGGTAGCAACAGGAATTGAGTCCGGAATGATTACCGGAAATGAAGTCTATGACTGTGGCGGATATCTTGAGTTTGGCGGACATAGAATATATTGCCATAACAGATATGGAGATGGTGCTGTATCAGTGGCAAGAGGTATAGAAATATCCTGTAACGTTGCCATGATGAAAATCGGTCAGGTAATAGGCCCTGATATTTTCGCCCAGTTCCAGAAAAACTTTGGATTTGGACTTAAGACAAATATAGATCTTGCAGGTGAGGCAAGAACGGCAGGCCTTACTTACAGTGCGGAGGATATGGGATCATCTGAGCTTGCCACAGGTACTTTTGGTCAGGGTTTTAACGTTGATATGATAGAGATGATCACTGCTTTCAGCTCCCTTGTAAATGGCGGAAAGTACTATGAGCCCCATGTTGTAAGAAAAATCCTTAATTCATCAGGTGCTACGGTTAAAAGTATAGAACCCAGAGTGCTTAGACAGACAATTTCTGAGTCAACATCTGATAAGATTATTGAGTATTGTAATCTGGTTGTGGCAGGTGACGAAGGAACAGGTAAAACTGCAAGACCTGCAGGATATATGATAGGTGGAAAAACCGGTACTGCAGAAACTGTACCGCGTAGAAATCGTCAATATGTGGTATCATTTATGGGATATGCTCCCGCAGATGATCCTCAGATTGCAATATATGTTGTTGTAGACAGACCGAACGCTATGGATCAGGCAGATGCCAAGTTTGCCACCAGAGTTGTCAGAAAGGTATTAACAGAGGCACTTCCTTATCTCAATATACCCATGACAGAACCTGTTACTGAAGAAGAGCAGGCAGAGCTTGATGAACTCAGAGAAAAGGAAATCATGATGGCTGCTTCCAAACAGACAGGAGTAGAATATGTGCTTGATGAAAACGGCGATCCGGTTCTTGATGAGAATGGAAACCCTATTCCTGTTGATGCAGAAAGCTCAGGAGAAGCAGCAGAAAGCGAAGAGCAGGAAGGTGAAGGAGAAGCTGCAAATCAGGGTGATGATACTGGAGCCGCTTCTGAAGGTCAGGCTGCTGAAGGTGATGCAGAGGGCGATGGTATTTGGGAAAAGATACCTGAGGATGAAAATGCAGAGCCGGTATGGAAGTCCTTTGAAATTGATGAAGCTACAGGATACTACATTGATCCCGAAAACGGTGACCTGATAAATCCTGAAGATGGACATTCTATAGGCGGAGAAGGCCTTCCTGATTATGAACCTGATGAAGAAGGCGCCACTGAGGGCAATTAAGCTGTAATATATGCAAATGATGTAAAAATGGATTGGAAAAACCATGTAATGCCGGGAAGAGGTCATAGAGAGCATTACCACTTAAGAAATCAGATAGAAGGAAAGATATGAAAGCAGAGAATTTAATAGGAAAAAAAGTACTTGTTATAGGAACCGGAATATCCGGAATAGGTAGCGCCAGGCTGCTTGGAAAAGTCGGTGCAGAGCCGGTGATTTTTGATGAAAATACAAAGGTGACAGAAGAAGCCGTAAAAGCAAAGCTTGAAGGCTATGAAGGAAAAGAACCTATGATAATCATAGGGGAACTTTCATCTGAAATGATAAAGGAGCTTGTACTTGTGGTGCCAAGTCCTGCAGTGCCTCTTGATTCTCCTTTGATCCTGCGACTTAAGGAAGCAGGACTTCCAATATGGAGTGAGATAGAGCTTGCCTTTAATTTTGCAAAGGGACAGATGGTTGCCATAACAGGAACCAACGGTAAGACTACCACAACAACCCTTGTTGGAGAAATAATGAAGGCGCATTTTTCATCGACCTATGTTGTTGGAAATATAGGCTATTCCTATGCGGAGAGAGCATTGGAAATGACTGATGATACAGTGTCAATTGGAGAAATCAGCAGCTTCCAGCTTGAGGCTGTTGAGAATTTTCATGCTAAGGTGTCCGCAATCCTGAATATAACACCGGATCATCTGAACAGGCACCACACAATGGAATGCTATGCTTCAATGAAGGAGAATATTACAAATAATCAGACTAAGGATGATATATGTGTCCTTAACTATGATAATGAATATACCAGGGATTTTGCAGCAAGATGCCCTGCAACAGTAGTGTTTTTCTCATCAAAGGAAAAACTTGAAGACGGCTTTTTCCTTGACGGAGAGGATATATGCCTTGCTAAATCCGGTACATCCGAAAAGGTAATGAATGTACACGAGATGAATCTTGTGGGAACCTGTAATTATGAAAATGTAATGGCTGCCATAGCTATGGGGCTTGCCATGGGTGTCCCTATGGATACTATCCTTAACGTGGTTCGTTCATTTAAGGCAGTGGAGCACCGTATTGAATTTGTAGCTACAAAGAACGGTGTTGACTATTATAATGATTCAAAGGGCACAAACCCTGATGCTGCCATTCAGGGCATCAAGGCAATGAGCAAGCCTACTTATCTGATCGGAGGCGGTTATGATAAGGGAAGCGAATATGACGAATGGATAGAAGCTTTTGATGGTAAGGTTAAAAAGCTTGTCCTTATTGGTGTTACAAAGCAGAAGATTGCTGACTGTGCTAAAAAGCATGGCTTTAATGATTATGTATTTATGGAAACCTATGAAGAAGCACTGAAATATTGCAGTGATAATGCAGTTTCGGGTGAGGCGGTTCTTCTTTCGCCTGCCTGCGCAAGCTGGGATATGTTTCCAAGTTATGAAGTAAGAGGGCAGCAGTTCAAAGATTATGTAAACAGTCTTAAATAATGAGAAACTGGTTATGAGAACTTCGAACTGTTATTAAGGGGGGATTTTATGGCAACTGCAAGAATGGCGAGAACAGCAGGCAGATCCGGAACAAGGCGGCAGGGAAGCGTTGCTACTGCTGCACGTGGACGGAATGAAATGGCTGGAGCGTACAACTTGCGAAGTACTGACAATAGGAAAATAAATCGCAAGGTTAAAAAAGAGGTGTATGTAGATTACAGTATGATCTTTGTTGTACTGTTTCTGCTTGTATTTGGCCTTGTAATGCTGTATTCGACCAGCTCATATGATGGAAGACTTAAGTATGAGGATTCGGCATATTATTTAAAGCATCAGCTTATGCCGACATGCCTTGGTGTGGGAGTTATGATGCTTGTATCAAGGATTCCCTATCATTTATACAGTAAGCTTTCATCGCTTGCCTATGTGATGGCTATAACTTTGATTTTGCTGGTAAAAACACCTCTTGGTATGGAGATTAACAAGGCGAGACGCTGGATCAAAATATTCGGTGTCTCAGTTCAGCCGGCAGAAGCTGCAAAGCTTGCAATGATAATTGTGCTGGCGACTTTTATAAGTAAACTGGGGAAAGGGATTACGCAGCCAAAAGCATTCTGGGTGGTACTTGGAGTTCCGGTTCCCGTATCTCTTCTGGTTTGGAAAGTAACAAGTAACCTTAGTTCTGCAATCATAATTTTTGGAATTGCTTTTCTGATGCTCTTTGTATCCACTCCGGGATACAGAAAGTTTATTGCCATAACCGCAGCCGGAGTAGCTGCAGCGGCAGGAGTGGTAGCTCTGGTTGTGAGAGCGGGATACCACAGTGAGATGAACTATCGATTTGGTCGTATTCTTGCATGGCTCGATCCTGAAGCTTATGTAAATGATAAGGGATATCAGACTCTTCAGTCTCTTTATGCAATAGGCTCAGGCGGAATATTTGGAAAAGGTCTCGGAGAGAGTATGCAGAAGCTTGGCTTTATTCCTGAGGCACAAAATGATATGATTTTTTCAATCATTTGCGAAGAACTTGGAATAGTCGGTGCTATTGCTGTTATGATCATGTTTGTCATACTCATTTACAGAATGATGATAATTGCGCAGAATGCACCTGATATGTACGGGGCACTTCTGGTTATAGGAGTTATGGCACATATATCAATTCAGGTTATTCTTAATATTGCGGTTGTAACCAATACTATTCCAAATACAGGAATAACACTTCCTTTTATCAGCTATGGTGGCACGGCCGTTCTTTTCCTTCTGACAGAGATGGGAATAGTATTTAATGTGGCCAGACATATTGAAGTGTAAAGGGCTGGTATGATGGCAAATAAAAGTCGAAGAGTAAAAAGAAAGACAGAACATGCTCCCCGAAAGGGCTTTGGGGAGCTGTTTTTTCTACATAAGAGCCTGTTTTTCATCGGCGCATTTGTTTTGATATTGTTGATTGGCGTGATGTCTGCGCTATTATACGTATCGAATAATTACACTATTACAAATGTTTATGTAGATGGAAACATTCACTATACGGATGAAGAAGTAATGAACATGGTTATGACGGATAAGCTTGATAAAAACTCGCTATATCTGTCACTGAAGTATAGGAATAAGGAGATAACGGGGATTCCTTTTATCGAAAAGATGGATGTGGAGATCCTGGCTCCTGATACTGTAAGAATTAATGTTTATGAAAAAGCCATAGCAGGGTATGTGAAATATCTTGACAGGTACATATATTTTGACAGAGACGGAATAGTGGTTGAGACATCCGGCGAGCCGTCAAGTGATGTTCCACTGGTGCTTGGACTTAATTTTGATTATATTGTGCTTCATGAAAAGCTGCCTGTTGAAAATGATAATGTATTTTCAGAAATTCTGGACATAACACAATTATTGAATAAATATGACCTGAATGCTGATAAAATCTTTTTTGACAGTGATTTCCATTTATATGTTTATTTTGAAAATGTAGAAGTTAGTCTTGGAACTAATGACAACATAGATGAAAAAGTGATACAATTACAATATATTTTACCTGAGCTTCAAGGCAAAAGCGGCATCCTGGAAATGTCAGAATACGACTCAAATACTCAAAACATTACGTTTGAAGAGAAAAAATGAAATTCTAGGTTGTAAATTATATAAAAAAATTATAAAATGGCTTGTAGGAGTTTTAGGTTATGAAGGAGGAGCACTATCTTGCTTGAACTTAAGTCGAATGAAGCTGAATCCGGTGCCAAGATAATAGTCGTTGGGGTAGGTGGCGCAGGAAATAATGCTGTAAATAGAATGGTAGAAGAAAGTATTTCCGGTGTTGAATTCATCGGAATTAATACGGATAAGCAGGCTCTGCAGCTCTGCAAAGCACCAAAGCTTTTGCAGATCGGTGAGAAGCTGACCAAGGGACTTGGCGCAGGAGCTAAGCCTGAGATCGGTCAGAAGGCAGCCGAGGAGAGCCAGGAAGAGATCACTAATGCACTTAAGGGTGCTGATATGGTCTTTGTCACCTGTGGTATGGGTGGCGGTACCGGTACTGGTGCTGCTCCTGTTGTTGCTAAGATAGCAAAGGATATGGGGATACTTACTGTTGGTGTTGTTACCAAGCCTTTTGCTTTCGAAGCTCGTGTTCGTATGCAGAATGCACTTCAGGGCATTAATACTATAAAGAATAATGTTGATACACTTATCGTTATTCCTAATGATAAGCTTCTTCAGATTGTTGACAGACGTACAACAATGCCTGATGCACTTAAAAAGGCAGATGAGGTACTTCAGCAGGCTGTTCAGGGAATTACAGATCTTATTAATGTTCCCGCAGTTATCAACCTCGACTTTGCTGATGTACAGACAGTCATGAAGGAAAAAGGAATCGCACATATCGGTATTGGATTTGGTAAGGGCGATGACAAGGCTGCCGATGCAGTTAAGATGGCTGTTGAGTCTCCTCTTCTTGAGACTAAGATTGATGGTGCATCAAATGTCATTATCAATGTATCCGGTGACATTACACTTATGGATGCTTCAGTTGCATCAGATTATATTAGAAATCTTGCCGGCGATGATGTTAATATTATCTTTGGTGCTATGTATGATGAGAGTATGGCTGATACCTGCAATATTACTGTTATTGCTACAGGTATCGATGATAAGAATAACGTTTTACCGGCAGCGAAGCCTGTCGCAAAACCTGTTCAGCAGCCCACTGCACCTCAGGTTACACCTACAGTAACTCCTCAGGTACAGGTTCAGTCTAATCAGATAATGCCGGAGCCTACAATTGATACACTCACAGCGCGCAGTGCACAGCCGGTTCAACCCGCAAGACCGATAACTCCCCAGCCGACACCCAGACCGCAAGCAGGTCTTAATCGTGCTCCGGAGGTTAGAAGTTCCGTAGAAGCTAAGAGTCTTAAGATTCCGGATTTCTTGCAGAAAAAATAATTATATATGACTATTGTAAAGAGCAATCATTTTGTGGTTGCTCTTTATTTATGTTTTTAGGTTTGTAATGCTGCTTTTTTCCTTTGAGATGTCACTTTTTTTGTTCGTATTATCGCTTTTTTATGCGCATTATTGCTTTTTTGTGTGGAAAATTACGTTTAGTAATGTTACAATAATTTGTGTGGGTTAATAATTCATACACCAAATATTGATTTTCTATGTGCAAGGTGCACAGAAAGGTTAATGCTATGAAGTGTCCTTTTTGCGGTAAAGACAACACTCGTGTAATTGATTCAAGACCTGCTGATGATAATACGTCAATAAGACGCAGACGTGTATGCGACTCCTGTGGCAAGAGGTTTACAACCTATGAGAAGGTAGAGACTATCCCGCTGATTGTTATCAAGAAGGATAATAATCGTGAGCCTTATAACCGCGCTAAGATTGAAGCCGGTGTACTTAGAGCCTGCCATAAGAGACCTGTTAGTGCTCAGCAGATTACAAGCATTGTTGATGCTGTTGAGACTGAGGTATTTAATCTTGAGCAAAAGGAGATACCAAGCCGTATTATCGGTGAGCTCTGCATGGAGAAAATGAAGAATCTTGATCCGGTTGCATATGTGAGATTCGCTTCTGTTTATCGTGAATTCAAGGACGTTAATACATTTATGGATGAATTAAAGATTGTTCTTGAGAAGGAAGAGGAGGGCGTTATAACCGATTCAACAGATAAGAGCACTCCGCTTTTGAAAAAAGAATAACTTTTTTAATCCGATTCTTGGGTTTTGAAGAGATTCAATATTCTTTAACTTTATATTGACATCCCGTTCTTCTTTACGTATAGTTGATTAGGTTAAAAAACTTAATACGGAAGGAAGGATTGTAACATGATGAAGAAAAGTATTGGAAGGAGAAGCCTTTCCACTCTTTTGGTTGTGTTAACGACACTGACTCTTACATTGAGCGGATGCTCAAGTAAAAAGGCAGAGGAATCTACGGCAGATGCAACAGAAGCTACCGAGACCACCAGTTCAACGAACAGTGAAACGGAGGAAGCTGAGAGCACTGCGACAGAAGATGATCTTTCAAAGATTACCATTGGTATTCCCCAGGATATCGACAGTTTGGACCCGCACATGGCTACTTCGGCGGGATCTAGAGAGATACTGTTCAATATCTATGAAGGACTTGTTAAGCCAGATCAGGACGGTAATCTTAAGCCTGCTATAGCCAGTGACTACACAATTTCTGATGATGGAAAGGTTTACACATTCACACTGAGAGATGGAGTTAAGTTCCACGACGGTCAGACGGTTACGGCAGAGGATGTTAAATATTCTATAGAGCGTAACGCCGGTACCGATGGAACAGATCCGTTGATATCGGCTTTTTCTAATATTGAAAGTGTCGAGGTTCAGGATGACTCAACTATAGTGATGACACTGAAGGAAGCAAATACAGAGTTTTTGGCATATATGACAGTTGCCATTATACCTGCTGCTAATGAAGATCCTGAAGCTAATCCTATAGGAACAGGCCCCTACAAATTTGTTTCACGCTCTCCACAGGAGAATGTAGTTCTTACAAAGTTTGATGAATATTGGGGCGAGCCCGCATATATTCAGGATGTAGTGCTTAAGATTGAGGCAAACAGCGATGCTATTGTTATGGATCTTGAAGGCGGTTCGATAGATTTATTTGCCCGCGTAACATCAGCTCAGGTTTCACAGCTCTCAGATAAGTTTGATATATATGAGGGAACAATGAACCTTGTGCAGGCATTATATCTTAACAATGCAAAAGCTCCATTTGATAACGAGAAGGTTCGTCAGGCACTTTGCTATGCTATCGATCCTCAGACAATAATGGATTTTGTATCAGATGGTAAGGGAACAGAGCTTGGAAGTAGTATGTATCCTTCATTTGCAAAGTACTTTGATGCAAGTCTTAATGACACATACAACCAGGACATCGATAAGGCAAAGGAACTTCTTGCTGAGGCAGGATATGCTGATGGCTTTGATTTCACAATCACAGTTCCTTCAAACTACACACAGCATGTAGATACAGCACAGGTAATTGTTGAGGAGCTTAAGGAAATCGGTGTAAACGCAACAATACAGGAAGTTGAATGGAATTCATGGCTTGAGGATGTTTACACAAATCGTAATTTTGAATCAACAGTCGTAGGTGTTGATGCTTCAACTCTTACAGCTTATGCAATGCTTAGCAGATTTGAATCTGATGCCCACAATAATTTCATTAACTACAGTAATGCAGATTATGATAAGGCGTTGGAAGCAGCAATTGCAGCAGTTGATGATAATGAAAAAACTAAGTACTACAAGGAATGTGAGAAGATTCTTTCTGAGACAGCAGCAAATGTATATATACAGGATCTTCCGGAATTTGTAGCAGTTAATAAGAAGTTTACAGGATATACATTCTATCCGTTATATGCGCAGGATTTTTCTAAGATCAAACCTGCACAGTAATTTTTTAAAAATTATAATTTGAAATACGAGGAACACGCATATGAGATATATATTGAAAAAAGCTTTGAGCATGGCGCTTACTTTGATCGTTGTATCTTTCTGCGTGTTCCTTGCTTTTAGTTTAATACCCGGAGACCCCGTTACAAGAATGTTCGGAACGGAAGCCACTCCGGAACTTTTAGCACAATACAGAGAAAAAATGGGGCTGAATGCTCCGCTTATTGTCAGATATTTTCGTTGGGCCAGCGCCTTTGTACAAGGAGATCTTGGTACATCATACAATTATAAGATCCCGGTTGCGGGAATGATTGCAGAAAAAATACCGATAACACTTACTTTGGCTATCATGTCTTTTGTTATTATGGTAGTCGTTTCGATTCCTCTTGGAATTTATACAGCAAAATATGAAAACGGATTGATCGATCATATTGTTTCATCTCTTAATCAGATTATTATGGCTATACCGCCATTTTTCTCAGGAATATTATTGACCTTCTTTTTTGGAGTAGTAATAAAAATCTTTACTCCGGGAGGTTTTGTATCATATACGAAGGATGTAAGTGAATTTTTAAAATATCTAATTTTACCAGCTTTTGCTATAGCGCTTCCAAAGGCAGCTATGGCTACAAAACTTCTTCGAGGCTCGGTTATCGAGGAAGCAGGAAAGGATTATACTAGAACCGCTTATAGCAGAGGAAATACCACTAATGCTGTTTTATATCTGCATGTTCTTAAAAATGCAATGATCCCGGTAGTTACTTTTATGGGAATGGCTCTTGCAGACATGGTTGCAGGAAGCATTGTAATAGAGCAGGTTTTTGGAATACCCGGTATAAGCAGAATACTACTGACATCAATAAATAATCGTGACTATCCTGTTGTGGAAGCAATAATTATGGGGATAGCGATTATGGTTCTGGTAGTTAATTTCTTAGTGGATATTATATATAGAATCATTGATCCAAGAATTGAGGCAGGAAAGTAATGAAGAGATTTTTAGCTCTTTTTAAAAAGAATACAGCCACCGGTAGAAGAAATACCTATCTTATTCTTGGTATGGCAATTACCGGTGTTGTGCTTTTGATGGTAATAATTGGCATTTTTTATACACCATACAGTCCAACTAAGATGGACTCATCTGCAAAGCTTCAGGGGATGTCGTTAAAACATCTCATGGGTACGGATAATATGGGGAGGGATGTGTTTAGCAGGGTGCTTTATGGAAGCAGGATAACTCTTGCTATCGCCACATTTACAATACTTCTCGGAGCGGGCGTTGGAACAGTGATTGGAGCGCTTACAGGTTATTTTGGAGGTATCGCTGATGAAATAACGATGCGTATCGTGGATGCGATGCTTGCGTTTCCCAGCATTTTGCTTTCACTTGTATTTGTAAGCCTTTTTGGAACAGGTACATATCAGGTAGCTGTTGCACTTGGAATTTCCTTCGTTCCCAGTTTTGCAAGAATAGTACGAAGTGAGTTTCTAAGGTGCAAAAATATGGATTATGTGGAAGTTGCAAAGCTTCAGGGAGTATCTTCGCTAAGGATTATTTTTGTGCACATTCTTCCAAATACCGTTGAGGTATTACTTTCTTCAGTGATGATAGGTTTTAATAATGCTGTTCTAGCTGAGGCAGGACTTAGCTTTTTGGGAATTGGCGCTCAGCCGCCATATGCCAGCCTTGGAAATATGTTGTCTGACGCTCAGGGCTATCTTTTTAATAAACCCAGCTATGTAATCAGCATAGGTGTGGTGATAGTGCTTATGGTACTTGGATTCTCATTCCTCGGTGAAGGAATAAAGAGAATTTCATCATGAAAGAATAGTGTTATTGTTGGAATTATATGAGCTATTTTATGTTTCTGATGTAATTTTTTATGAAACACAATTTTGGAGACTCCGGAACTGTAACAAGCGACATTTATATTACATATCAAATGGGAAATACAATGAATAATAACGTGATTCTTGATGTAACAGATCTTCATATAGAATTTCATGATCATGATAAGCCTGAAACAGTAGTAGAGGATTTTGATCTTATGCTTGAAGCCGGAGAAATCGTCGGTATTGTCGGAGAGTCAGGCTCTGGGAAAAGCATGAGCGCTCTGGCGATTGCAGGACTCCTGAAAAGACATGCACTTACCAAAAAAGGTAAGATAATGTTTGATGGAACAGATCTTCTTACCTGTGACAGAAAAACATTGAGGTCATATCAGGGTGATGAGATTTCTATGATTTTCCAGGAGCCTATGACTTCGCTTAATCCGGTTAAGAAGATTGGCTGGCAGGTTGAGGAGTCGCTCAGAATCCATCACAAAGAAATGGATAAAGCTGAGAGAAAACGCCGGGCGTTAAAGATGCTTGAAGCGGTGGGATTAAATGACCTTGAAAGACCTTATGATAAATATCCGCATCAGCTTTCCGGTGGACAGAGACAGCGTGTGATGATAGCAGCAGCAATGATTGCTGAGCCAAGGATACTTATTGCAGATGAACCTACAACGGCATTGGATGTTACTATTCAGGCACAGATAGTTGAGTTGCTTCGTAAGATGAACAGAGAAAAGGGAACAGCAATAATCTTTATCTCTCATGATTTATCACTGATAAGACAGATCTGCAGCAGAGTTATTGTTATGCAGAACGGAAACATAGTTGAGACTGGAAATGTTGAGGAAATTTTCAAGCGACCTTCAATGAATTATACAAGGAAATTGATCGCTGCAATTCCACAAATAGACCTGGATTAATTGGGAATTAATATGGAACAGGAAAAGGTTATTCAGATTAAAGATCTGAAGGTTTACTATAAAAAGAATAACTCATATCTTAGAGGAAAAAACAGACACATGGTAATAAAGGGGATTTCTCTTGATGTGTATGAAGGTGAGATTCTTGGCATTGCCGGTGAATCAGGATGTGGGAAATCTACACTTGCAAAGGCAATTGTAGGTATGAATAAAGAAATAGATGGAGAAATCATTCAGAAGTACTCTGATGCACAGATGGTTTTTCAAGATCCCTATTCTTCACTTAATCCGAAGAAAAAGATTGGGTGGTTATTGAAGGAACCATTAAAGGTAGATCGTTATAAAAAGTGGACTTCAGAAGAGATGGAACAAAGAGCTAAGGAAATAATGCAGGCGATAGGGCTTCCCCTGGAACTGCTTGACAGATATCCTTCACAGCTCTCAGGAGGACAAAGGCAGCGTGTAAGTATAGGTGTTGCGCTGATGAGATCACCTAAGGTACTCATTGCAGATGAGCCGGTATCTGCTTTGGACGTTACAATTCAGGCTCAGATCCTGGAGCTTTTACGAACGCTTCATAAGGAAATGGGAATAACCATTCTTTTCATATCCCATGACCTGAGGGTTATATACCAGCTGTGCGATCATGTTGCCGTAATGAACGGGGGTATTATCAAGGAATATGGTGTTCCGAAGGAAATATACAGACGTCCAAAGAGTGAATACACTATGGAACTTCTAAAGGCTGCAGGAATCAGATAAAAAATTCAATATGGACTAAAGTTATTGAAAAAATATGCCGAATAATTATGCAGAGTGAGTTGATAAGACATAATTATACTAATGTGACTGTATGTTTGCTATGTTTTGAGCTGTTTTATACTATACCGAATTTCTTCAGATATGCGGTATACGAAATTGATAAGGCTCCTTTGAGGATAATAAACTAAAAAACGTGCAAATAGTCATGAATTAGCAAGCACAATACAAAAAATGAAACTTTGTTGATTTAACCCATTTTTTCATGTATTATTAAATATGTGTGAAGAAAGGAGGGGGCATATGAGAATCGATGGCTATGATGATACATATTTGAAGAAAATCTATCCTGATAATGTCTCTGTGCCTGACAAAACTGGTGGAGAAAAAAAGCATGAAGTTGCTTCTTTGGAAGGACAGGTTTCTGACAGCTCTGAAGTGGCATCTTCAAAGGATACGCTTGTAAAGACTCCAAGAAAGAATGCTACAGTTGGGGATGTGAAGATCTCATTGGGAAATCGGGATAATTCACTTGTAGGACTTTCCAATCTTGGGCTTGCGCAGTCTAGTCTTATGCGTAAGGCTGTATCCGACATGCAGAAGGATTCAATACTTCATGAATATCAGTATTTTGTTGGTAACGGAGTAGATAAAACTGATACTTTAGGTGATTCATCTAAAGTGATACTTAATGATGAAGACGGAATTGTAATTCAAAAATAAGATTGCTTCTTTTTGGCAGAACTCTTAAGGGTTCTGTCTTTTTTTGAGAGGAATTTTCGGTCAGGAACTCATATATTTAATAGGTATGATTCGATTTCCGGGTTTCCTGAGGGAATTAAAAAAACATCGTGTTAAACTGTATTGATATGTGTTATAGTTTTCTCTATGAGACATTTACTTTATCCGAGCGAGACCTCGGAATCAACTTATTTAATTCCATTTGATAAATTTTATGATGAAGGCTACAGAGGTGTTATCTTTGACATAGATAATACTCTTGTTCCGCATGGTGATCCGGCTGATGATAGGGCAGTAGAGCTTTTTGAAAGGCTTCATGAGCTTGGCTACAAGACGATGCTTCTTTCTAATAATAAAGAGCCAAGAGTCAGTCCGTTTGCTAAGGCTGTTGAATCAGAGTATATATATAAAGCTGATAAGCCTCTTTTGAAAGGATATCTAAAGGCAATGGAACGTATGGGGACAAGGCCTGAAAATACTCTTTTTGTAGGAGATCAGATTTTTACTGATGTCTGGGGAGCAAACAGAGCAGGAATCCATACAATTCTTGTTGATCAGATTGACAGCAGGGAAGAGATACAGATTATCCTTAAAAGAAGACTTGAAGCTATTGTCCTTTTCTTCTATAGAAGACATCTTAAAAAGAATAATGATCGGTAATGGGCAAATCCCGTTGTTGTGAGCAATGTAATGTGTGAGCAGTAACAATATGTGATTTACGTGATTGCTTTACTGGTATCAGGTTACTAAAGCATATCGGAGGATTTCTATGAAAAAAGATATAAAGGGAACGACCAGGGTTTGTGGACTTATTGGGAATCCTGTTCATCATACACTTTCACCGGCAATCCACAATACTTTAAATGAGATAAAGAATATAGATATGGTCTATGTTCCGTTTGAAGTACAGGATGCTGATGTGGAAGCTGCCATAAAAGGAGCGCTTGCGCTGGATATTCTCGGACTTAACGTGACGGTTCCTCATAAAAGTGCTGTGATACCATATCTAAATGAGATTGATGAGGTTGCCGGCAGAATTTGCGCCGTAAATACTCTTGTAAGAACTGAGGACAAAAGAGGCTTCAAGGGATATAACACAGATTATTTAGGAATACTTCGGTCTCTTAAGGAAAAGAATGTAAATCTTAATGATGAGAGAGTGATAATTCTGGGAGCCGGAGGAGCGGCAAGGCCTGCAGCCTTTCTTGCAGTAAAAGAGGGTGCGTCTGATATATATATTCTTAACAGAACCTATGAGAAAGCATTAAAGCTCTGTGAGGAAGTCAATTCTTTTGCAGGTAAGGAGATTGCCAAAGCATTAGCAATCAGTGATTATAAAAAAGTACCGGGAGACAGAAAATGCATCTGTTTTCAGATGACCAGGGTTGGGCTTTATCCGGAGGTATCCTGTGCGCCAATAGAGGATGAGGATTTTTATAAGCTGATCAAAATCGGATTTGATGCGGTATACAAACCTTTTAAGACGAAATTTATAAGGCTGTGCGAAAATGCCGGAGCACTTTGTATTTCAGGCCTTAAGATGCTTTTATATCAGGGTATAGAAGCGTATGAACTCTGGAATAACGTAAGTGTAAGTGACGCGGAATGCAAGGTGATATATGGCAGGCTTTTACGCGAGCTTTTGCAAAATAAAAATATTGTGCTTACCGGATTTATGGGAAGTGGAAAAAGTTCAGTTGCAAAGTGCATCTGTAAGCTTCTTGACTACGAGTTTATTGATACCGATGAACTCATAGTGAAAAAGCAAAAGAAATCCATTAACGATATTTTTGCAGAACAGGGAGAAGCTGCTTTCCGCGATATGGAGACAGATTATTTAAATAATCTGTGCAAGAGTAAAAAGCATGGAATTGTGCTTTCCGTTGGAGGCGGTCTTCCGATAAGGGAAGAGAACAGAGAAAATATGAAAAAAATCGGGACTGTCTTTTTCCTTAGCGCCAGTCCTGAAACTGTTTATAAGAGAGTAAAATATGATAATTCAAGGCCGCTCCTTAAATCAGATAATGTCCTTCAGAAGATAAAAGAGCTTCAGGATGAGCGAAGGGATATTTATAATATGGCCTGTGACCTTGAAATTGCGACTGATGAGTTTTCTGTTGAGCAGGTGGCAAATACAATAGTGGAAGCAATGTTGTGAGGATATATATTATGAAGATACTTGTTATAAATGGTCCAAATCTTAATTTCCTCGGAATTAGAGAGAAAAATATTTATGGTAATGAAGACTATGATTACCTTTTGAAAATCATTGATGAAAAGGCAAAGGAATCCGGCTCTGATATCACAGTATTTCAGTCAAATCATGAAGGGGCTATCATTGACAGGCTTCAGGAAGCCTACAGTGACGGGACTGAAGGCATCGTCATAAATCCCGGAGCATACACCCATTACAGTTATGCAATCCATGATGCATTAAAAAGTCTGGAGAATATCATAAAGGTGGAGGTTCACATATCCAATATTAAGGAACGTGAGAGCTTCAGGGCTAATTCCGTTACAGCACCGGCATGTCATGAGCAGATTTACGGACATGGACTTCAGGGTTATATTGAAGCTATTGACTATTGTATTGCTAAAAGAAAATAAACGATTTAAAATGGGTATTGAAAAAAAGTAAACATTAGTATAATATAATCTAGTTGTTTGATTTGTATATATTAGGAGGATTTTTATGATTTCTGCAAGTGATTTCAGAAACGGTATGACCATCGAAATTGATGGTAATGTATGTCAGATAATAGAATTCCAGCATGTTAAACCCGGTAAGGGCGCAGCATTTGTAAGAACAAAGCTCAAGGATATCATCAATGGTGGTGTTAAGGAAACAACTTTCCGTCCTACTGAGAAATTCCCTGCAGCACGTATTGATCGTAAAGATATGCAGTATCTCTATGCTGATGGTGATCTTTACAACTTCATGGATAACGAATCTTATGAGCAGATCTCTCTTACAAAGGAGCAGGTTGGCGATTCTATGAAGTATGTTAAGGAGAATGAGACAGTTCAGGTTAACTCATACAATGGCAATGTATTTGCTATTGAGCCTCCGCTTTTTGTAGAGCTCGCTATTTCTGAGACAGAGCCTGGCTTCAAGGGTGATACAGCTACTGGTGCTACAAAGCCTGCTACTGTTGAGACAGGTGCTGTTGTACAGGTTCCGCTTTTCGTTAACGAAGGCGATGTTATCAAGATTGACACAAGATCAGGAGAATACCTCTCCAGAGTTTAATTAATTACCGTTTTTTCTGAAAATTGTATTTATAGACTTGTAAGACAATGAAAGTTATTTGAGCTTTCATTGTCTTTTTTTATTCAATAGGAAATTCCTTCGGATTTCCTATTGAATAAAAAGCGCTCCGCTATGGATGCGACTGGTGCGCAGATGAATTTTGCAAGCTAAAGCTTGCGCGCACCAGCGCGCAAAGAGTCGCGAGCGACTCTTTGTTCTCATAAAGGAAAATCCGTTGGATTTCCTTTACGACAAAAAACGCTCCGCGGGGATGCGCACTCGCGCGAGAGAAATATAGTTGCTAAAGCAACCGCGCTTAGCGCGAAAGGAATATAGTTGCAAAGCAACCGTGCTTGTCGCGAGAATTTCGCAAGCGAAATTCTTATCGCTTAAAATCGGTAAAATGAAGCAAATAAAGCCTATACAGGTCTATGCGAATAACAGAAAAAAGGAGAAAATTATTGGAAAAGGAATTATTTTATAATGAAATAAAGAACAGAGTGGAAGATTTTTATGGAGACAGAGCGAAGGTAACAACGCATGTTGTTACTAAGAATAATGGTCTTTTAAAGAGAGCATTGTGTGTTAAAATTAATGAAAGCAATTGCAGTCCCACGATTTATATGGATGATTTTTATCATGATTATAAGGATGGGAAAAAGAGCGTTAATGACGTATCAGAAGAAGTAATTGGGACTTTTGAAAAGTATATTATTACCGATAATGTTGATATGTCATTTTTTGAAAATTATGACTCCATATCACATGAAATATGTTTTAAAATAATTAATAGGGATAAAAATAGAGACAGACTGGAAAAAATGCCCCACAGAGTCATTGAAGATCTGGCAGTGACATATTTTGTATCGCTTAATACCAGGGGACTTGATGGCTCAATTCAGATAAAGGATGATTACCTGAAGGTCTGGGGTGTCTGTGAGGAAGATTTATTTGAGGCTGCAATAGAGAATACGCCAAGACTTTTTCCTTCCGATATAATATCCATGAAAGAGTTTCTGCTAAGGAAATCCGAAGATACATTTCTGGCAAATCTGTTGCCGGAGAATGGTATGTTTGTAGTAAGTAATGTCAGGTATACCAATGGAGCATCCGTTATGCTTTACCCGGGAATCCTTAAGAAGATGGGAGAGGTATTTGGCTCAAATTATTATATAATACCATCTTCTGTGCACGAGCTGATTTTTGTTAAGGAGCTTAGTGTGGATAAAGATGCCGGAGAGCTTCTGAAAATGGTAAAATGTGTAAATTCTACTTGCGTAAAGTCTGAAGATATATTGGCGGATAGTTTGTATTATTATGACAGAACTATTGAAAATAGTGTGAAAAAGGTTGAATAGGTCAAAGATACTATGTTATGATAGTCGGGTACGTAATAAATCTGTAACAATTTGCACCCGTAGTCTAATGGATAGAACGGAGGCCTCCGACGCCTTTAATGCAGGTTCGATTCCTGTCGGGTGCATCTTTTGTCACAGAAAGGAAACAAAACGATGAATTTTAAGGGAATGAATTTTAATAAGAAGGACAAGACACCGGAGAATCCGTTCGCTGTACAGGATAGAAGGAATTTCTGGGAGTTTATTACTGATAATAAAAAACTTGTTATGCCTATTATCCTGGTAGTCGCAGTAGGAATTACCATAGTAATCGCACTTAATGCTAATAATAGAACTACACCGACAATAACAGAAGATGCTCAGGTTACTATTGATGAAAACGGAAGCTATATAGTTCCTGAGGTCGATCTTGAAAAAAATGCTTACGAAGATGTCAATGCTCTTATGAGCACATATTATACAGCTTATTCAGCAGGAGACATGGATACTATCAAGTCAATTTATACAGGACTTGAATCTACAGAGGAACTCAGACTTAAAGAAGTATCAAAGTATATAGTTGATGTACCTACAGTTGATGTTTATACCAAGCCTGGTCCGATTGATGGAAGTTATGTTGCTTACGTATATACAGAAGTCCTTTTTGAAGGATATGATACACCTCTTCCGGGAATGCAGACTATGTATGTTTGTACAGATGAAAATGGCAAATTATACATAAATGGTGATGTTGTTGATGAAAAAGTGACTGAATATATCAGTAATATTTCACTTCAGGCAGATGTTGTTGATCTGAATAACCAGGTTGCTGCGAATTATAATGACATCATTGCTGCCAATGAGGAGCTTGCCAAGTTCCTTTCTGACATGAGCGCAAGTATACAGGTTTCCGTCGGAGAAGCGCTTGCTGCAATTGAATCAGGAGAACCGGCCGTGCCGGAAGCTACAGCTGAAAACGGAGAAGCTGTTGATAACGGCGAGAATGCTGAAGGCGCACCTGAGGGTGAAGCTAGCACAGAGACAGGTGAAGCTACAGAGAACCCTGAGGGTGAAAATGCAGAAGCTCAGGAACAGCCTGCTGAGGAGCCTCAGCCTGTAGTTGCAACCAAGATTAAGGCTACAGATGTCATAAACATCAGAAGTTCTGATTCTGAGAATGCTGATATTCTTGGTAAAACTGAAAAAGATCAGGTATTTGAGAGAATTGAATCCCGTGAAAATGGATGGAGTAAGATCAAGTACAATGATGGAGAGGCCTTTGTAAAGACTGAGTACTTCACAGAAATCAATGAAGATCAGGCTGATGCAGGGGATGCCGCTGCAGAAGAGACTACGACGGAAGAGACTACGACGGAAGAGACTACAACAGAAGAGACTGTTACTGAAGAGAATACTACAACAGAAACTACCGAAGAGAAGCCGGAAGAAACTACAGATGATAATTCCTCTAAGGTCAGTGTTTATGCTAAGGGCAAAATGAAGGTTTCTGAGGCAGTACGACTTCGTAAGGGACAGAGTACTGATTCTGAAATAGTTGGCAACATTTACAAAGGTGATATTGTTGAAGTTATAGAACAGTATGCTAGTGGATGGGCAAAAGTTAAATTTAACGGAGATACAGGATATATCAAATCTGAGTTTCTTACTAATGAGGATTGATGATTTATGCGCGCAGCAGGGGAACCGCTGCGCGTAAATTGTTTGTGCAGAAAACTTGGCGAGGATGCCGGAAATTGTAAAGAGGTTGGAATGGTTTAGGCCGATAGGTCAGGATTACTAAGTAATCGTGCCAATACCAATTAGAAAGGACTTGTTATGTTTGAAAAGAAAAAAGTAGGTATTATGGGAACCGGTGACATTGCTCGTATGATGGCTAAAACTCTTTCAGGAATGAAGGGGGTAGTATGTCATGCGGTTGCATCAAGAACCATTGAGAAGGCAGAGAGCTTTGCAGGGGAATTTAAAATAAAAAATTACTATGGTTCATATGAGGAACTTTGCAAGGATCCAAAGATTGATCTTATTTATGTCGCAACCCCTCATTCTGCCCATTATGATAACGTTAAACTTGCGCTTGAAAATGGGAAGAATGTACTTTGCGAGAAAGCATTTACCCTGAACGAACAGCAGGCAAAAGAATTGTTTGAGATTGCTGCTAAAAATAATGTGCTTCTCACAGAAGCAATGTGGACAAGATTTTTACCTCTTGCTTCAAAGCTTAAGGAAGTAGTAGCAGGAAACATAATAGGTGATATATCTATGGTTACTGCTGATCTTAGCTTTAATATTGCATGGAAACAAAGGATTCAGGATCCTGCTCTTGGTGGTGGCGCACTCCTTGATATAGGTGTCTATGGATTGACCTTTGCGTCTCTTGTTCTTGGAGATGATATTACTGATATTCAGTCGCAGGCTGTTCTTAATGACCAGGGGATGGACACTCAGGACATAATAAGCTTAAAATACAGGAATGGACAGATGGCAGTTGTGACCTGTTCAGCTACATCCTTTGGCCCTTGCAAGGGAATTATTTATGGTGCAAATGGACATATTGAGGTGCAGGATATCAATAACTTTGCGGATATAACAGTGTATAACAATGCAGGAGAGAAGATATCTTATTATAAGAGGGAAAGACAGATAACCGGATATGAATATGAGGTATCAGCAGCCTTCAAGGCACTTGATGAGGGATGGAAGGAGTGCCCTGAGATGACTCACGCACAGACTCTTAAGATCATGAATATCATGGACTTTGTGAGAGGGCAGACCGGAGTTAAATTCCCACAGGAAGTTGCAGCTGAGGAAGATAAAAAGGAAGAATAAAAATAAAAGATTTTTTCAGTTTAACGTAATAAAGTGCTTGACGTTTTAGAACCATTGTGAAATAATACTTTTCGGACAGTGGTGTCTGCGCAATGGAGCGTAAAGACCTATGAAGCTTTACGCTCTTTTTTTGTACACTTTTTCAGAGCAGGGCCAGAGGTTTGATACGCTAGATTTTTTAATCATAGGAGGATATTAAAAATGTCATACGTTGATGAAGTCTACAATTATGTTGTTGAGAAGAATCCAGCACAGCCGGAATTCCATCAGGCTGTAAAGGAAGTACTTGATTCCTTAAGAGTTGTTATTGATGCAAATGAGGAAGAGTACAGAAAGGATGCACTCCTTGAGAGACTTTGCACTCCTGAAAGACAGATTCTTTTCAGAGTTCCGTGGGTAGATGATAAAGGACAGGTTCAGGTAAACAATGGTTTCCGCATTCAGTTCAATTCAGCAATCGGACCTTATAAGGGAGGACTTCGTTTCCATCCTTCAGTAAATCTTGGTATCATCAAGTTCCTTGGTTTTGAGCAGATTTTCAAGAACTCTCTTACAGGACTTCCTATCGGTGGTGGTAAGGGTGGTTCTGACTTTGATCCTAAGGGTAAGTCAGACAGAGAAATTATGGCATTCTGCCAGAGCTTTATGACAGAGCTTTTCAGACATATCGGTGCTGATACTGATGTTCCTGCAGGTGATATCGGTGTAGGCGGACGTGAGATTGGTTACATGTACGGTCAGTACAAGAGAATCCGTGATACATATGAAGGTGTTCTTACAGGTAAGGGACTTACATATGGTGGATCACTTGCACGTACACAGGCTACAGGTTATGGTCTTCTTTATCTTACTGAAGAATTACTTAAGTGCAATGGTTCTGACATCTCTGGTAAGACAGTAGTTGTTTCAGGTGCAGGTAACGTTGCTATCTATGCTATTGAGAAGGCTCAGCAGCTTGGTGCCAAGGTTGTTACATGTTCTGATTCTACAGGCTGGATTTATGATTCTGAAGGAATTGATGTTGAGCTTCTTAAGGAAGTTAAGGAAGTTAAGAGAGCACGCCTTACAGAGTACGCTGCTGCAAGAAAGTCAGCTGAGTATCATGAGGGCAGAGGCGTATGGAGCATCAAGTGTGATGTGGCTCTTCCTTGCGCTACACAGAATGAACTTCAGCTTGAGGATGCTAAGCAGCTCGTTGCTAATGGTGTTCAGGCAGTATGTGAAGGTGCTAACATGCCTACAACAATCGAAGCTACAGAATACTTACAGCAGAACAAGGTTATGTTCGTAGGCGGTAAGGCTGCAAACGCAGGTGGTGTTGCTACATCAGCTCTTGAGATGAGCCAGAACTCTGAGAGACTTCACTGGACATTTGAGGAAGTTGATGCAAAGCTTAAGCAGATCATGGTTGATATTTATCATAATATCGACGATGCTGCTAAGAAGTACGGCATGGAAGGCAACTACGTTGCAGGAGCTAACATTGCAGGTTTCCTTAAGGTTGCAGAGGCTATGAAGGCTCAGGGTATTGTTTAATACCTTATATCAGATATTTTTAAACGATGATTAGATGATTCTCTTCATATAAAATTTTATCTTCAGGATATAATAAGTTAAAAAAAGCCTTCTTCCAAATGGGAGAAGGCTTTATAATATAAGTAATAAGGAGGAGAGCGTATGTTTGTAGATAGTTTTTGGGCACTGGTTCCGACAATCATTGCAATTGTTTTAGCGTTGATTACCAAAGAGGTTTATTCTTCTCTTTTCATAGGGATTATCGTGGGTGGTCTTCTCTACACAAATTTTAATTTAGCAGCCACTATGCATCACATTTTTGTCGACGGTATGCTGGGGCAATTATCAGACAGCTGGAATGTGGGAATATTAGTTTTCCTTGTCTTTCTTGGGACTATGGTAATGATTATGAACAGGGCAGGTGGTTCCGCAGCGTTTGGAAAATGGACAATTAAGCATGTAAAGACTAAGATTGGTGCGCAGCTTGCCACGATAGCTCTTGGATGTCTTATTTTTATAGACGATTATTTCAACTGCCTTACAGTAGGTTCAGTTATGAAGCCTGTTACAGATAAGCATAAAATTTCAAGAGAAAAACTTGCATATCTTATCGATGCAACTGCTGCACCGGTCTGCATTATAGCTCCTATTTCATCCTGGGCTGCTGCTGTAACCGGATTTGTTGATGGAGCAAATGGTCTTTCACTTTTTATCAGGGCTATCCCTTACAATTTTTATGCCATTTTGACACTGATTATGTTATTGACTCTGTCTATTACAGGATTTGATTATGGCCCGATGAAGAGAGCAGAAGAAAATCATTTAGCTAATGATTCTGCTGGTAATGAGCATACAGTTCCAAGTATTACCGGAGCTGAAGATCAGCCTGAACCGCCTGTTTCAACAAAGGGTAGAGTTATTCATCTGGTTGTGCCGATAGTAGCACTTATTTTCTTTAGTGTTATCGGCATGATTGCCACAGGTGGATTCTTTGAAGGTGCAAACATTGTTGATGCTTTTGCCAATTCAGATGCTTCTGTAGGACTTGTTTATGGCTCTGCCACAGCTTTTATTTTCACTGTAATATTTATGAGAGTTACAAAGGTATTGTCATTTACTGAATGTATGAATGCGATTCCTGAAGGCTTTAAGAGCATGGTTCCTGCAGTGCTTATTCTTACACTGGCATGGACACTTAAGTCAATGACGGATTCACTTGGAGCAGCAAATTATATCTCCGGAATAGTTGAAACAATAGCAGACAAGGATGCGTTAATGAGTATTCTTCCGGCTATAGTATTTATAATCGGTGCACTTATGGCATTTGCAACCGGAACATCATGGGGAACTTTTGGTATTCTGATTCCTATTGTTGCACACGTATTTGGTTCTGATATAAGTAATGAGCTGCTTATCATCTCTATTTCAGCATGTATGGCAGGTGCTGTTTGCGGTGATCACTGCTCACCTATTTCCGATACGACTATAATGGCAAGTGCAGGTGCAAACTGTAAGCACATAAGGCACGTAAATACCCAGCTTCCATATGCGATTACAGCAGCGATAGTATCTTGTCTGACATTCCTTATTTCAGGATTTATTCGCAAGTGGTTCATATGCATGCCTATAGGTATCGTACTGATGATTGTTACAATTCTTGGAATTAAATCATATAATGAAAATAGAGCAAAATAATTTTCGTGATTTTTCACAAAGGTTGTAATTAAATTTTAAGAATTTCTTAAGCTTTTGTTTCTTGTAACAATACACGCTATGCTTTATCATAAACCTTGCATCTGAAAATATTGATGTCTTGATCTGGGGGGAGAAGGACGTGAGTAGGATTCAGAATCTGATGGTGGGGGCCTTCAGATTAGCAAGGAGAGCAGAGTATGGAATGGAAAAAAGCGTTTGATCGTATCATGGATCAGTTGTACAATCACCCAGAAGAAATGAGATGCAGATTGCTTGGGAAGTATGACAACACAACAGGAACAGTTGCTACGGAGGATCGTAGAACCGCAATTGAAATGTTGCAGAGCATGCAGAATGCATGATTAGAATATTTTAAACACCGCACAATCGTGCGGTGTTTTTTATTTTTGTGGCAATATTTGATTTTATCGGTATAATTATATATGGGGGTTCTTATTTTTTTCCATGGTTAACAATAATTTGACAGATACTTAAGTCGTAAAAGAAATTGATATTCCTGCATTTCTTATCCAGGGATAATTGTAATATGAATGTTGCAGCTTATTGAGAGGGAGTCAATCAGTGAAAACTATTAGAGGGGTAAAGACTTTTGTTGTTGCAATGGCATGTTCAGGGTTGTGTGCCTGTGGGTTTAGCGGAAATACTGATATTTCCGGTGATAATACTGGCATAAAGATTTCAGCTAACTCAGAACCAATATATTTTGAAACTCCTATACTTGGAAAGCCAGGATTGGAGATGAATGAAGCTTTAGAGGGCGATGAAGTTATAGAGGGCGATGAAGCTTCAGTTGAAATGATAACTTCGGAAAGTGATAAATCTGAACCGGAAATGGCTAAAGGCAGCGGAGCTGATGAAATAAAGTCGTCAGGAACCAATGAGGATATAACTGAAACAGAGGTTGAATCAGAAGGTCGAGAGACTGAACCAGAAGTTGAAAATGCTGAATCACAAGCTCAGGAAACTGAGCCAGAAGTCGAAAATGCTGAATCACAAGCTCAGGAAACTGAGCCAGAAGTCGAAAATGCTGAATCAGAAGCAGGGGAAGCCGGGACATATTCTAAATATGCTGATTCACCGGATTCAGAAGAATCAGAGAATTCAAAGGAATCAGAGATTTCTGAGGAAGCAGATTCCATCGTGGAGACTGAAATTGCAGAAAGTTCTGAAGCTCAGGAGACAAATGAAGTTATCAATGAGCAGAATCTTGCAAGTGATCTTCCGGCTGCCTCTGGGGCTTCATCCGGGAATATAGATTTGTCCTGCGATCTGCAGACACTTGAAAACATGCATTATTCGGATGAGCAGATGCAGCAAATTATTGCTTTTTATGAGAATACGGTATTTGCCGGGGATTCAGTGTTATTGGGATTTAGGAATTACTCAGGAAAAAGCACGGATCCCATGTTAAAACAGCTTCAGTTTTTAGCTGCAGGTTCACTGTCTTTGCATAATTCATTCTGGCCAGTCAGTGAAAAAAGTGTGCATCCTTTATATCAGGGAGCACAACATCCTATATGGGAATCAATTCAGATGATGGGGGCGAAAAGAGCATTTCTTTTCTTTGGAATTAATGATGTCAGTTCAAATATGGATGAATCGGTTTCACTTTATCCGCAACTGATTGAAAAAATCAAAGAGCTTTCGCCTGATGTAGAAATAAACATCATAAGCGCGACCTATACTCTTAAAGATAAGGGTAAGGGTAAGCTTAATAATGAAAATCTTGCTACATTTAACAGCAGAGTCCGTGAGCTTGCCTCAGAATATGGATGGGGATACATAGACATGGCAAATGTGCTCTCAGACGGTGCAGGGAATCTTGCTGAGCAATATTGTAGTGATGGTTTTTTGCATGAGTCCTATAAGGCGTATGATGTGTGGAAAATGATGCTTATAAGATTTGCTGCCAACCGCCTGGGACTTGAGGAAACGCAGGGATAACCTACAGTAACCACTACACTTAATAGTAGGGGAGCTGGCTACCGTTAGCGTACATATTTTGGGCGCGTATGGTAAGCGTATCCGACAGGACTTGGTAAGAAATAAAAAACATTTATGGAGGAGGGGCTGATTTCGGATATCGAAGTTAGATACAAGTATGAAAAAGAGAGTTGTAATTACATTAGGACTGGTTTTTGCTACAATGATGATAGGAGCTTCAGGATGTGGAGTCTCGTCAGGTCAGGGCGGGAATGCGCAAACCGCGGAAAATGCGTCTGCAGAGTCTTCTGCTGATAATGCCGGGGTACAAAAGACTGCGCTTAAGCCCGGTGAAATCTATGAAAAGATAAAGGCGACATATACACTTCCGGAGATGTATGAAGCTGATGCAGACTGGCTGATGAATTATTATGGCATAGATGCCGGGATGCTTTCAGATTACGTATTTGCTGAGGCAGATGAAGTGCATGCAGACAGAGTGATCATATTAAATGTGGCAGATTCCGGAAACGTAGCAGAAGTAGAAGAAAAACTTGAAGCTGTTTTGGGACAACTCTCATCTCAGGAAATGCTTGATTATTTGCCGGATCAGGCTGACATCATTACTTCTGCCCGAATTAAGCAAGAGGGGAATACCTTGTATCTTGTTATTTCGCCTGATGCAGAGGGAATAGAAGAAATAATTAAGAGTGGTCTTTTGGGGGAATAAAGAGTAGTGGTATTTAGTAGTCTTGCGTTTTTGTTCTTTTTTTTACCGGCATTTTTGATTCTATATTATGTATTTCCCGGCAGGGCGAAAAATTTCGTCCTGCTTGCATTTAGTCTTTTATTTTATGCCTGGGGTGAGCCTATATACATTCTGCTTATGCTGTTATCATCATTTGTGGATTATGTAGACGGACTGCTTCAGGAAAAATTCCAATCGTCTGTTACAAAGAAGAGACTGTCTCTCTCTTTGGCTCTGATCATCAATTTTTCACTTCTTGGATATTTTAAATATGCAGACTTTTCTGTAAGTATCTGGAACAGTCTGACCAGCCTTGATGTTAAGCTGCCGGGAGTGTCACTTCCGGTGGGAATCAGTTTTTATACCTTTCAGACAGTCAGCTATTCGATTGATGTGTACAAAGGAAGGATAAAAGCGGAGCATAATTATCTGGATTATCTGACTTATGTGTCGATGTTTCCACAATTGATAGCTGGACCAATCGTGAGATTTGTGTCAGTACAGAAGGAACTTCATAAAAGAGAGATTAATGAGAGAAACTTCGTATCCGGCATTAAAAGATTTATTCTGGGACTTCTTCGTAAAGTCCTTATTGCCAATCAGATTGGTGCACTTTGGGATACGATTCGTGTAGATAATGATATTTCAGTTGTTACGGCATGGCTTGGACTACTGTGCTTTACTCTGCAGCTTTATTATGACTTCAGTGCCTACAGCGATATGGCAATCGGACTTGGAAAAATGCTTGGATTCCATTTTCCGGAAAACTTTATTTATCCCCTTAGCGCTGTATCAATAACAGATTTTTGGCGTCGCTGGCATATATCACTCTCAACATGGTTCAGAGACTATGTGTATATCCCTCTGGGCGGAAACAGAGTGGGAAAACTGAAGCATTTGAGGAATATATTCGTTGTATGGTTTCTGACCGGTTTATGGCATGGGGCATCCTGGAATTTTGTTTTATGGGGACTATATCACGGAGTGCTGCTTACCCTGGAAAAATATATTTGGGGAAAAGGTCTTAAAAAGCTACCTGAGCTATTACAGCACGTGTATGCAGTAATAATTGTAGTATTTGGCTTTGGGATATTTACTTTTGATGATCTTGGCGAGATGGGGCACTATTTTATAAAACTTGTAGGAATACCTCATAATCCCCTTTATAGTAGTGAATTTTTATGGTATTCGGGCAATTATATGATTGTGCTGGTGATAGCAATTATACTGGCATTCCCTGTATACCCCCGGCTCTTGGAAAAGCTATCAGGCAAAAAGACCCTTACAGTAAGCATTGCGAAGGCTACTTTTGCAGTAGTAATAATCGCGTTGTTTATACTGGCAGTTTCAAGCCTGGTAAGAGATACTTATAATCCTTTTTTGTACTTTAGGTTTTGATGTAACTATAAGGAGCAAATTTATAACTGATCATGACTAAAAGAGACTTTGAAGAGAAAAATTCTGATGCATATAAAAACGAAAAAGTAACCTGGCAGGATAGAGTATTGTCATATATCATCTGTGCCATAATGCTTTGTTTTATAATCTGCTTTTTCTGTTTTGAAAAAAGAGATTTTTCAGTAAATGAAAACCGACCCCTTTCCAAGTTTCCTGTTTTGAAATTCGAGAATGTAAAGAGTGGACAGTTTACAGAAGGACTGGAAAAATATGCCGCAGATCATTTTCCTTTTCGTGATACACTCATGGCTTTAATGGCTGAAACACAGAGAATTAGCGGAAGGAAGGAGATTAACGGAGTATATCTGGCAAATGATGGATCATTAATTGAGAAATATGATGAACCACGCAATACCGGAAAACAGATTGAGCAGTTTTCAAAGCTTGCAGAGAATGTGGAGAATGCTGATGTTATGCTCATGCTTGTGCCAACTGCCATAGAAGTGTGTTCCGATAAGCTTCCGGCAAACGTTCCTCAAAATCAGAAAGATGCGCAGCAGCAGGTTATTGGCAGGATTTATGATGCAGTTCCGGAAAAACTGCAGACAATTGATGCATTGGCAACATTAAAAAATGCCTATGAAAAAACTGTTAAGGGAACCGGGGACATATTATCGGCTATACCCCAAAAAGCAAATGAGGAGTCATTTAGTGGCACTGATGGTGATCAGGGACTATTTTACCGGACTGACCACCACTGGACCGTCTATGGGGCGTATGCGGGATATAAAGCCTATTGCTCTGCGAAAGGAATAGCAGAAGTACCTATTGATGAATATGATCTTAAAATCGTGTCAGACAGCTTTAAAGGAACCATATTCTCAAAGCTAAACGACAACTATTTTGGAAGCGATATTATTACTTCTGTTAATCATCCTGCATGGAAATTGAAGGTGGAATATTCTGATACAGGCGAAGTGACTGACACAATCTACAATGAGGAATACCTTAAGGAGAAGGATCAGTATTCGTACTTTTTGAACAATATTCATCCCATGGTGACAATAACTAATGATGCGGTAGAAAGCGGTGCACTGGCCCTTGTTAAGGACAGCTATGCTAACAGTATGGTGCCATATCTTTTGGCTCACTATCACAAAATATACATTTTTGATACGCGATACTACAAAGGCGGGCCATCAAAATTTATCAATGAGCATGATGATATTACAGACGTTTTGATTCTCTATAATATGAATACAATAGACAATGACACCGGAATTGGTGGAATTTATTAAAAATAAATCCCTCACGCCGCAACATTACGTGCAGCGTGAGGGATTATTAGATTAAGATCTTTGTTTGCAAAGGGCAGAAATCGTAAGACGAATTTATTCTTTTGCAGCTGCTTTAAGAGCGGCTACAATCTCAGATTCTGTGGCCATTCCCATTACCTTCTCAGCGAGGGCATCAGCTTCTGCTTTTGACCACTTGGAAATAATGCAGCGTGCTGTAAGAACAAGAACAGGATTTACGCTGTACTCATCAAGTCCAAAGGACATAAGAAGCGGAATCATTAGCGGATCTGCAGCAGCTTCTCCGCACATTCCAACAGGGATACCTGCCTTTTTACCACACTCAATAATATTCTTGATGGAGCGCAGTACTGATGGCTGGAATGAGGAATACAGATAAGCAACCTTGGGATTACCTCTGTCAACGCTCATGGTGTATTGTGTAAGATCGTTTGTTCCGATTGAGAAGAAGTCAGCTTCTTTAGCAAGAAGATCAGCAATGAGAGAGGCGGAGGCAGTTTCTATCATGCATCCTACTTCAATATTCTTATCAAAATCTATACCTTCTGAAGATAGGTCATTTTTGATTTCTTCTACAAGCGTTTTAACGCTTCTGACTTCATCAACGGTTGTTACAAGCGGAACCATGATCTTTACTTTTCCGAAAGCACTGGCTCTGACTATGGCACGAAGCTGTGTCTTGTACATATCAGTGTTTGCAAGGCAGTAGCGCACGGCTCTGTATCCGAGGAAAGGATTTTCCTCTTTTTCAAGTCCAAGGTACGGAATATCCTTGTCGCCACCGATATCAAGTGTACGAATAATAACGCAGCGACCATCCATAGTCTGGACAGCTTCCTTATATGCTTCAAATTGTTCTTCTTCTGTAGGAAGATGAGTGTTGTCCATGAAAAGGAATTCGGAACGGAAAAGGCCAACGCCTTCGCCATCACATTCCATGGCTTTTTTTGCATCCTTGGGAGTTCCGATGTTGCAGAAGAGTTCAAGCTTTGTGCCGTCGGCATTGACGGTTTCTTTTCCTATGAAAGTCTTAAGCTCTGCCTGTTTACGTATGAATTCTTCACGCTTAAGCATGTATTTTGAAAGAACATCGCCGTCTGCATTGATATAGACGTCACCCTCGGTTCCGTCAATAATAGCAGTATCTTTGTCTTTTACCGCATCAACAATTCCGGGAACGGAGAGGACAGCAGGAATTTCAAGGGCTCTTGCAAGGATAGCAGAGTGGGAGGTTTTTCCTCCAATCTCTGTGATAATACCTGTGACATTCTCTTTTACAATCTGAGATGTCATGGAAGGTGTGAGATCCTTGCAGACAAGTACTGTGCCAGGTGCTACCTTGCTGATATCAACATCCTTGATTCCAAGAAGCTTTTTAAGGACACTTACCTTTACATCTGCAATATCAGAAGCTCTCTGACGCATCATGTCATCATCCATTTTGGAAAACATTCCGATGAACATGTCGCATACAGCTGTGAGAGCAGCCTCGGCACACTGTCCTGAATCTATCATTTTGTCCATTTCACCTGACATGGCAGGGTCAGAGATCATAACTGCATGTCCCTGAAGAATTTCAGCTTCCTTGGGACCTATACGTTTACGTACATCCTCTGCCATAGCATTTGTCTCGTCCACGAAATCAGAGATGGCTTTGTGAAAACGCTCTTTTTCAGCAGCGGGATCAGTGATCTTTTTTGCTTCAAAAGAAAGATCCTGTTCAACTATGCGACAAATACTTCCAATTCCGATTCCTCTTGATGCAGCTATTCCTTTGTACATTAAAATTAGCCTCCTTTGTCGTGGTATCCTGACTGCAAATAAATGTGAGCATATGAAAAAGCTACCAATTGCAGACGGAATAATAGAAAACAGCTCCCCGACACAGTAGTGCCGGAGAGCATTTATTCAAGCAATAATAATTAGTCACCCATACCGGACTCGATGAACTCAGAAAGCTCAGCAAGAGCTTTTTCTTCATCAGGACCTTCACACTGAAGCACAATATCAGAACCGCATTTAATGCAAGCGCTCATAAGGAACATAACGCTTTTGCAGTCATAGCTGTTTCCGTTGAACAGAATTTTTACATCACTGTCAAAAGGAGTAGCCTTCTGTGACAGGAGACTGGCCGGACGCATGTGCATGCCCTGTTCGTTCTTTACTGTAATATTTTTTGATACCATTTAATTACCTCAACTTTCTAGTACATATCATCCGGTGCCTTCCCTTTGATAGGGAAGGGGGATGAGTGGTTATTATTTTCTATATTATTACTCGTTTACATTCTTTTTAAGAATTCCGAGCATTATAGCACCGATAACGGATCCAATAAGAAGTGATACAAGATACATAGCTACGTTTCCAACTACAGGGAATACGAAGATTCCGCCGTGAGGAGCCATGAGTGTGCACTTAAATGCCATTGAAAGAGCACCAGCTACGCCTGAACCTACCATAAGGGAAGGAATAACGTGAAGCGGATCAGCTGCTGCAAACGGGATAGCACCCTCTGTGATGAAGCAAAGACCCATGATGAAGTTAACAGGACCTGACTTTCTCTCGCCTTCTGTGAACTTATTCTTGAAGAAGATAGTTGCAAGTGCGATAGCAATAGGAGGAACCATACCACCAACCATAACTGCTGCCATGATCATGTAACCTGTTTCGTTTTGGTTTGCAAGTGCTGCTGTACCGAATACGTAAGCTGCCTTGTTGAGCGGGCCACCCATATCTGTAGCCATCATAGCGCCGAGAAGTATTCCGAGTACTACGATTGAACCACTGCTCATGCCTGTAAGGACATTTGAAATCCATGTATTAAGGGCACCAACAATAGGATTGATAGCGCACATAACAAGACCGATGACAAGGATACCGCACAGAGGATAGATTAGTACGGGCTTAATTCCTTCAAGTGCTGCCGGAAGACCATCTGTAAGCTTTCTAATGCAAAGTACAATGTAACCTGAAGCAAAACCTGCAACAAGAGCACCAAGGAAAGCAGAGGGGATGTCACCACCGGGATTAGCAAATGTAGCGCCGGATGCTGCAAGGGCACCGCCTACGAAACCAACTGCAAGACCGGGTCTGTCAGCAATACTCTGAGCAATGAATCCTGCAAGTATAGGAAGCATGAATCCAAATGCTGTACCACCGATTGACTTAAACCATGCAGCAACAGGAGTATTGGAACCGAAGTTGCTGGGATCGATTGAGTAGTCATCAAGCAGGAATGCAATTGCTATAAGAATACCACCGCCGATAACGAATGGAAGCATGTGGGAAACACCGTTCATAAGGTGCTTGTATGCTTTTCTTCCTGCGCTTTCATTATCCATGGAAGAGCTGCTCTTTGAGATTGTGCCTGAATGCTGGTATACAGGAACATCTCCTGAAACTGCTCTGTCAATAAGGTCTTTTGAGTGATGAATTGCATCAGCTGTAGAAGCTTTGATAACCTTCTTGCCGTTAAAGCGGGACATCTCTACATTTTTATCTGCTGCGATGATGATGACATCAGCTGCAGCTATTTCGGAGTCTGTAAGAACGTTCTTGGCTCCGCCTGAACCATCAGTCTCTACCTTGATTGAGTGACCCTGGTCCTTTGCACACTGCTCAAGAGCTTCAGCTGCCATATATGTATGTGCAATACCTGTAGGGCATGCTGTTACACCGAGAAGCTTAAGACCTGTCTTTGAGGGAGCAGGAGCTACGGATGCATCAGCATTGTTTTTCTTATCGCGTGCATCTTCCTGTTTGTCGATGAGGTCGATGAACTCTTCGGGAGTCTTAGCCTCAATAAGTGACTTTGTAAATGCCTGATCCATCAGCATTGTCATAAGTTTTGACAATACTTCAAGATGTGTATCAGCAGCACCGTCTGGAGCTGCGATCATGAATAAAAGTTTGCTGGGCTGCTTATCAAGTGATTTGTAATCAACACCTGAAGGAACAGTGATGGCAACGAGACCTGCCTTCTTAACAGCTGCTGTTTTTGCGTGCGGAACAGCAATCCCCATACCTACAGCTGTTGAGCCTTTTGCTTCTCTTGCCTCAATTGCAGCTTTAAAATCTGCCTTGTTATTAAGGTTTCCCACCTTGTCATGGAGCGCTACCATTAAATCAATTGCTGCACCCTGATCTGCTGCGGTCTGATTTAAGCTAACCCCATCTTTGCTTAAAAGATCTTTGATTTTCATTTTTCTCCCTTTCTATGCTTAAAGCATGATACTGGGGTAAACCCCAATACATTTGTCCTTATATTGACGAAACATTTTTTATGATATTTATAATGTTTCGTAAATACTGTTTATAAGCTCGCCTGTTGCGAGATCATCTGAAAAAGCAGTAGCACTTCCTGCAGCAGTACCCATATTTAATGCTACCTGATAATCTTTTGTTTTCATGTAGCCTGCAACGAAGCCTGCAACCATTGAATCACCGGCGCCTACGGAATTCTTGACCGTACCCTTGGGAACGCCCACACGGAAGCGCTTGCCATCCTCCGTTATAAGCATTGCACCGTCTCCTGCCATGGAGATAAGAACGTTTCTTGCACCCATTTCCTGAAGCTTTTTCGCATGAGCCTCGATTTCATCATCTGTCTTAAGAACAGTGTTGAACATCTCGCCCAGTTCATGATTATTGGGCTTTATAAGGAAAGGATGATATTTAAGAACATTCATCAAAAGGTCTTTGGTGGCATCAACCACAAAGATAACACCTTTATCCTTTAATCTGTCCAAAATGATTTCATATACATTACTTGGAAGAGTGCTGGGAATACTTCCTGCAAGTATCAGCATATCTCCGTCCTTTAAGGTGTCGAGCTTCTGAAGAAGCTGCTCATATGCTGCATCGCTGATCTTCGGTCCTTGAGCATTAATTTCTGTTTCCTGTTCAGACTTGATTTTTACATTGATTCTTGAAATACCTTCATCAAGCATTATGAAGTCAGTCAGGATACCCTTTCTTTTTACATCACTGACAATCGCTTCGCCTGTAAAACCTGCTGCGAAGCCTAAAGCGGTATTTTCAATACCGAGGTTTTTCAGGATGGTTGAGACGTTGATCCCTTTTCCTCCGAAAAAACAGTCCTCTGAAACTGAGCGGTTGGTCATGCCTGTATCAAGAGGCTTATCCATGCGGACTATGTAGTCGATTGCAGGATTAAAAGTAACAGTGTATATCATAATATTCTCCCTTCAATAATGAAGTTATAAGGTTCATCTTGTAGAAAAGAACGTCCGGCAAAGCCTTATAGAACGAAGATTATCTACAATATGTAAATGCACATTATGTAAAAAATCATTGTGCATCGGGATTTCCTAAAACAGCCTTTATTATTGTCTGGTCATTATATTTTTTTGCAGGTTCTTCATCGGTGATTATGCAGCAGCTCCTGAGTTCTGAAAAAGTAACTGAGCTGACAACACCAAATTTCGTATGATCTGCAAGGATATAGGAAAGGTAGGTGTGTTTTATGGCTTCCGCCTTGACCAGTGCCTCATCTACATCAGGGGTGGTAAAACCTGCCTGAACAGATACGCCGTTGGTTCCCATGAAGGCCTTGGTAAAATGAAACTTACTTAATGCCTCGACACAATCAGGACCGATCACTGCTTCCGTTACGGGCTTGATACGGCCTCCGATGATCATTGTAGATAATCCACGCTCCAAAAGTCTTTTTGCATGTACGATACCGTTGGTTATGTACTTTGCATTCTGATTGGTTATGTGATCAATAAGATGGAGGGTGGTAGTTCCTGAATCAATGTAAACAAAATCATTGTCCTGGATAAGTGAAGCGGCATATTCGGAAATTATGTCTTTTTCTTCAGTATTGCGCTGCGCTTTCTCAGCAACTGAGGGTTCAATGGTATTGACATCTCTGGAACTTAAAGAAGTTGCACCTCCGAACACCTTGAGTATTCTGTGCTCGGCATGTAAGGCATTTAAATCTCTTCGTATAGTTGCTGCAGAGGAATCCAATGCATCAACAAGTTCCTGAACCGTAACAACTTTATGTTCTTCAATATAAGAAACGATAGCTGATCGTCTTTCTTCAGTTAACATACGAATTCTCCCCAAAAGTCTTGATGGCGCATAAACAGACATCTTTCGTCGCCTTCTGAAAAAAGGATAACATCGCAAATAATCAAAGTCAATCACAGATAATCATTTTAAGAAAAGATTAATAAACAAAAATAATCACAAATAATTGTAAAAAATCACAATTTGTATATTAATTTAATCAAGGAAGTTTAATATCATTATGTAAGTAGTTTAAAAGCAGTGAATTGTAATAAGTAATTTGTTATTTGGAGAGCGGAAACATATGGAAGTAAAAGCAGTTTTATTTGATCTTGATGGAACTCTGATAGACACCGAGAAATACTATCAGATAGTCTGGCCAAAGGCCGTTGAGCACTTTGGGTTTTCCATGACAAGAGAGCAGGCCCTGCAGCTAAGAAGCTTGGGGAGACCATTTGCTCCATTGCGTTTTAAGGAGTGGTATGGAGAAAGCTTTGATTATAATGAGGTAAGAAATTACAGGAAAAAGCTTTTTGAAGAAATTGTGGCAAAGGAAGGGATTGGCATAAAGAAGGGCGCCAAAGAAATCCTCCAGTGGCTTAAAGACAGAGGAATACTGATATCAACCGCTACAGCTACCGATGAAGAGAGAACGACAAGATATCTGGAAAAAGTGGGACTTCTTCAATATTTTGACAAGATATGCTGTGCAACTATGGTCAGGGAAGGAAAACCGCAGCCGGATATTTATTTGTATGCCGCTGAGCAGGTTGGCGTTCCAAAGGAGAACTGCATTGCGGTTGAGGATGCACCAAATGGAGTAAAATCTGCTTCTATGGCAGGAATTAAGACGATTTTCATTCCTGATCAGAATGATGATGAAGAAGAGGTAAAGGGACTATACTATAAAAAAATAAATTCATTATTAGAACTCAGAAATATTATAGAAAATTAAGAAATCCCAAATACAATCTTTCTTTACACCTCAGAGCTAATGGCATAAAATAGTAGTATATACGTGATGTCTAGCGATATATATTACTGATTATACAAGGAGCGAGGGGTTCTTATGGATCAGGTACTTACAAACGAACAGATTGACATTTTAGGAGAAATTGCCAACATCAGCATGGGTAATTCCGCAACAACACTCAGTATGATGGTTAACAGGAAGGTTGATATAACCACTCCCAATGTGAATGTCATCAAGAGGAGCGAATCACTAGATGACTATGAGAATACCTGTATATTTGTTCAGATACATTATGTAAAAGGACTTACAGGTAACAACGTGCTAATTCTCAAGGAGAATGATGTAAAGGTCATGACAGATCTTATGATGGGCGGGGATGGAACCAATACCAATTGTGAGATTTCAGATCTTCATTTATCTGCTGCTTCAGAGGCTATGAACCAGATGATGGGAGCAGCTGCTACATCTCTTTCCATGATGCTTGGGGTTCCTACAGATATTAGTACACCTGTTGTCAACAGGATTGATGTCGATAGTATCAAGATTTTTGAGAAGAGTTTTGAAACGGATTATGATAATTTCGTTAAGATTGCTTTCAAGATGACTATTTCAGGTCTTATAGATTCAGTAATGGTCCAGCTCTATCCTGTTCAGTTTGCTCGCGAGATGTGCGATAAATTTATGGCAAAGGAATAAAGATAAGCTAAATGAATAAAGCAGAAGTATTAGAAATAAGGAAACAGTTTACACCCGACAGATGTACGATAGATCACATCTGCGGGTGTTATGTTGATGGGGAAAAGAACAAGAAACTTGTTTTTAAAAAGGCCTTTGGCAGTATTCCTGAGGAAGAAATGTTCAAATATCTGGACATCTTCAAACACACTCTTTCAGGAGTTTTCGGTAAAAGTCTTATTAATTTGGAATTTCCACTTGATCAGGAAGGTGAGGGAGGAACGCAGGAGTTTTTGCTGCGCCTTCGTGATTCCCATTTAGAGGATGATGCTCTGATAGATGAATTCTATGACAAAATAATAGCTAATTATTTTGCTGAAGAGAATTATTTCATTATCCTTGTTCATGCGATCTATGATATTCCGGGAATGACACGCGATGGAATAGAGATGGAGGACGCTTCAGAGAATATCTATGATTATATGCTCTGCAGTATCTGCCCCGTTAAGCTTTCCAAGGCAGGTCTTGGATATAATGAGAAGACAAATGATATAGAGGACAGATACCGTGACTGGGTTGTGGACGGACCGGCAAAGGGATTTTTATTCCCTGCATTCATAGAACGAAATGCGGATATCCATAATATGCTGTATTTCACAAAAAAGCCTGATGACCTGCAGCCTGAGTTTGTAGAGGCGCTTTTTGGTGGAAGAGCACCCATGTCAGCACCGGATCAGAAGACTCTGTTCCAGGCCCTTGTGGAGAACACCATAGGAGAGGAAGCTGACTATGATGTTATGAGGAATATTCATGAGAATCTGAATACAATGCTGGAGGATCATGAAGAGGATGAAGTTACCTTTGAGTTATCAAAGGAGGATGTAAAACATCTATTATCTGACAGCGGTGTTCCTGAGGAGAGAATGAATTATTTTGATCATAATTATCAGGAAATTGTAGGTGAGGTTGAGCAGCCTCTCCTTGCGATGAATATTGCAAATACAAGGAAGTTTGATATTGAAGCACCCAATGTGGTGATTAAGGTTAAGCCTGACAGGGCAGATCTTGTTGAGTCAAGAATCATTGATGGTCGTCAGTGTCTTGTGATTGAAGTGGATGATCATATCGAAGTAAATGGAGTTAATGTTCGTACTTTTATTAAAGAATAATTAATTCATGCTTAACAAATTGAACACAATTTTTATATATAATATAGGTACAGATAACAGAACCGAATATCGGTTCTGTTTTTCGGTAAAAAAATAAGGAAGGTGAGTAAATGGTTAAGAAAATTCTTGGGGAGTTACATGAATTCAAGCTTCCAAGTATTCTTACTCCCGTGTGTATGATCGGAGAGGTTATCGCTGAGATGATCATCCCGATACTGATGGGACGTATAGTTGATCTTGGTATAAGCGGCGCAGACATGAATTACATAATCCGGACAGGTCTTATGATGATTGTTGTTGCGCTTTTTGGTCTGGCAGCGGGAGTAGGAGGTGCTGTTTTTGGTTCGAAAGCATCTACCGGTCTTGCAAGAAATCTTCGTAAGCGTATGTTTGATAATATTCAGACATTTTCATTTTCTAATATCGATAAGTTCTCTTCAGCAGGACTTGTAACGAGACTTACAACAGACGTTACAAATATCCAGAACTCATATCAGATGATTCTTCGAATGGCTATGAGAGCACCGGCTTCCATGATAATAGCCATGGTTATGTCATTTATTATAAGTCCCAGGCTGGCATCCATCTATCTTATCGCGGTTTTGTGCCTTGCTGTTATCATTGTCATAATGTTGAACAAGGCTACCAGATATTTCAAGGAAGTATTTGAAAAATACGATAAGCTCAATGAGAGCGTACAGGAAAATGTCTCAGCCATCAGAGTTGTTAAAGCATATGTCCGTGAGGAATATGAAAAGAGCAAATTCAGAACAGCAGCACTGAATATCTATGAAATGTTTGTAAGAGCAGAAAAAATAGTTACTCTTAACGGACCTGTTATGACAGGTACTGTTTATATCTGTATTATTCTCATAAGCTGGATTGGAGCACATATGATCGTATCAGGAGAGCTTACAACAGGAGCGATGATGAGTCTTCTGACCTATTGTATGAATATTCTGATGAGTCTTATGATGCTTTCAATGATATTTGTTATGATCACCATGTCTCAGGCAAGTGCCAAACGTATCATAGAAGTAATCGATGAAAAGACAAGCATAGATAATCCTGAAAAGCCAATAACAGAGGTAAAGGATGGAAGTATTGCCTTCGAGCATGTCAATTTTTCCTATAATGTGGAAAGCGAGGAGCCTGTTCTTAAGGATGTAAATCTTGAGATTAAGTCCGGAGAGACCATCGGTATAATAGGTGGAACCGGTTCTTCCAAATCAACACTGGTCAATCTTATCAGCAGACTTTATGACGTGAACGAAGGAAGAGTCCTCGTCGGAGGTGTTGATGTTAAAAAGTATGACATGGAAACTCTGAGAAATCAGGTATCTGTTGTACTTCAGAAGAATGTTCTTTTCAGTGGAACAATTTATGAAAACATTCGTTGGGGTGATAAAAATGCAACGGACGAGGAGGTAAGAAAAGCCTGCAGTCTTGCCTGTGCCGATGAATTTATTGAAAAAATGCCAAATGGTTACGATACCTTTATCGAACAGGGCGGAGCTAATGTATCAGGCGGCCAGAGACAGAGATTATGTATAGCCAGAGCACTTCTAAAAAAGCCCAAGGTTTTAATTCTTGATGATTCAACAAGTGCTGTAGATACTGCAACCGATGCCAAAATAAGAAAAGCTTTTGCAGAAGAGATACCTAATACTACAAAGCTTATCATTGCACAGAGAATATCAAGTATTCAGGGATGTGACCGTATTATTGTTATGGATGACGGGCGCATTGATGGTTTTGATACTCACGAGAATCTGCTTGAAAACAATACCATTTACCGTGAGGTTTATGATTCTCAGGTTGGCAGCAGTGGCGATGCGGATTTTGATGAGAAGGTATAACGGAGGGAAGACAGATGGCAGAAGAAAAAATTAAAGAAGTACGCGGTCCGGGACAACGTCCCGGCAGAGGCGCGCCAAGACCTGATATAGAAAATCCCGGTGCCTTGTTTAAGCGGATTATGGGATATGTTTTGAAGGATTATACGCTTCATCTGGTGATTGTAATAGCCTGTATTATACTTACCGTAGTAGCAAGCGTTCAGGGTACTCTTTTTACAAAGACACTTATAGACAGCTATATTACACCGCTTATAGGTCAGGCTAATCCTGACTATGGTCCTTTGGCCAATGCTATAGGACGAGTTGTAATGTTTTATGCGCTGGGTGTTGTTGCGTCCTTCATTCAGGCAAGGCTTATGATTTTTGTAGGCCAGGGAACTCTGAGAAATCTTCGAATAGAGCTGTTTGAGCATATGGAATCATTACCTATTAAGTATTTTGATACTCATGCTCATGGTGATATCATGTCAATTTACACGAATGATATCGATACCTTAAGACAGATGATTTCAATGAGTTTACCCCAGCTTTTAAACAGTGCGATCACTATTGTAAGCGTTTTTGTATCAATGCTGGTACTGAGCATTCCTCTTACAATTGTGACGATTGCAATGGTCGGTGTAACTCTTTTTGTTACAGCTAAAACCACAAAGGTTTCCGGTAAGAACTTCGTTGATCAGCAGAGAAATATAGGAACACTTAACGGTTATATAGAAGAAATAATGACCGGACAAAAAGTTGTTAAGGTGTTCTGTCATGAAGATGAAGTTATAAATAAGTTTGATGAGCTGAACGAAGAACTCTACCAGAGTGCATATAAGGCTAACGCTTTTGCCAACATTCTTATGCCGATTGTTGCTCAGATTGGTAACCTAAGCTATGTTATCTGCGCTATTATCGGTGGTGCTATAGCACTGAACCAGTATTTAGGATTTACCGTTGGCGGACTTGCAAGTTTCCTGACATTTAATAAGAGCTTCTCTATGCCAATCAACCAGGTATCAATGCAGTTTAACAGTATTATCATGGCTCTTGCCGGAGCGGAGAGAATATTTAAGCTCATTGATGAGAAGCCTGAAACTGATGATGGCTATGTAATGCTTGTAAATGCAAAGGAAGAAAATGGACAGATAGTTGAGTCAGAAGAATTCACAGGACATTGGGCATGGAAGCATTATCATAAAGCTGAGGGAACAACTACCTATCAGCCCATGGAAGGTGATGTTACTTTCAATGATGTTGACTTTGGATATACTGATGAAAAGATGGTTCTTCACAATATTCTTCTTCATGCAAAACCGGGACAGAAGGTTGCTCTTGTTGGTTCAACCGGTGCAGGTAAGACCACGATTACCAATCTGATCAATCGTTTCTACGATATTCAGGATGGTAAGATCAGATACGATAATATCAATATCAATAAGATTAAGAAGGCTGATCTTAGAAAATCACTGGGAATGGTTCTGCAGGATACACATCTGTTTACCGGAACAGTAGCTGATAATATCCGTTATGGCAAACTGGATGCAACGGATGAAGAGGTCAAGGCAGCAGCCAAGCTTGCCAATGCCCATGGCTTCATCAAGCGTCTTCCTGAGGGATATAACACGATGCTTACAGGTGATGGAGCTAATCTTTCCCAGGGTCAGAGACAGCTTCTTGCAATTGCTAGAGCAGCTATTGCAAATCCGCCGGTTCTTATTCTGGATGAGGCTACAAGCTCCATTGACACCAGAACAGAGAAGATTGTTCAGGATGGTATGGATAAGCTGATGCATGGACGTACAACCTTTGTAATTGCCCACAGACTTTCAACAGTTAAGAACTCTGACTGTATTGTGGTTCTTGAACAGGGCAGAATCGTTGAAATGGGAACACACGAAGAATTACTTGAACTGAAGCAAAGATACTATCAGCTCTATACAGGTAATAAACCTGATATGGTATCTGCGTAAATACAAACTTGATCTAAAAACCTTGCTGTTTTATTTGCAGCGAGGTTTTATTTTTTGTATAATAATTTACGCAAAATTAAAATTTTATGGAGGGAAAAATGAAAAAAAGTTTTGTTAAAGCAAAAGCCCTGTTTGCTTTTGCGGTCATGTTTACCATGATGGTTGTTTTGGGGAGTTTCAAGTTGTCAGTATCTGCAGGCAGTAATGAGAAGTTTTTTAATCTGGCGACAAATAATCAGTTTGTGGAAGGTAAATTTACATCTACAAATTCAGCGCAATATCATTATTATACTATTACACTTCCTTCAGATGGATACCTATCTGTTATATGTAAGAACGACGACATAAATGGACACTGGGGAAGATTCATTGAGGTTGAACTTTTTAATAAGGATGCGACCGGTGACTATTTCTTTAGAATGGATCCCGAGACGGGGAATTCCGCAGAAGAAAGATCAGTAGCGCTTGTCAAGGGACAGTATACATTAAAAATCACTGATGAAGAAGGAAAGCAAGGCTCATACAAGGTAAAGGCAAAATTCAATGCTGCAGGCAATAATGAGAAAGAGCCTAATAACATCTTTGATCAAGCAATGCAGTTACCGGAAAATACTGAGATTACAGGTTTTTTATGTGCGAATGATGATAAGGATTATTACAAAATAAATCTTACTACAGAAAGAACTATCAGATTATATTTTTCCGGCACCGACAATCAGCATTATTATATCAATGATAACAATTATCTGGAGAAATGGTCTTACACCTGGGCAAGTGGAGAACATTATATAGATCAGACTCTTCCTGCAGGAACTAATTATATTGTTGTAAAAAGAGCATCTGATACTACATATAAGCTTAAATGGGGGGCAGCACCCATATTCGCAACAGATGTATCTATAGCAGGATCTGAGGAAGTTGCTGTTGGAGGCACAACCGGTCTTAGTGCTGTTATCACTCCTTCTAATGCAACAGACAAGAGAGTGGAGTGGACATCCTATGATACAAGAGTTGCAACTGTAGATGCCAATGGTATTGTAAGAGGTGTGAGCGTTGGTACTACAAGAATCTCAGCAAAAACACTTGATGAAAGTAATAAATATGCAGAATTCGATATCGTAGTTAAGCCCGGTGCAATAGAAAAAGTTAAGGCTAAGGCTAAAAAGAATAAAAACGTTAAGTTATCCTGGAAGAGCCAGAATAATGTTAGTGTTTATCAGTATCAGTATTGTAAGAATAAGAACTTTAACAAAAAGGTTAAGAGTAAGAAAATAAATGGCTACAATCTGAGAACATCAACTGTCAGATTTGCCAAGAAGGGTACATTCTATGTACGTATGAGAGGCCTCTATGATGCTAATGGTAAGACATATTACGGCGATTGGAGCCAGCCTGTAAAAGTAAAAGTGAAATAAAGTATGAAAAAAGCGCAGACAACACAAAATGTGGTGTTTGCGCTTATTTTTTTGAGCACTTACTTTCTCATCAGTTCTTTTGCGAAATCCATGTAATCCAGGCAGGTATTGCATTTAGGAGCATAATCTATAAGCAGTTTTTTTGCCTCCTGGGCTTCTTTTGTCTTAACACATTCTCTTATGATTGTCTTAAAGAGCTTTGTGCCCATCTGCTTTGCAATCTTCTCGATATTGTCTCTGGTTTCGCGCTCTAAGTTAGAGCGACCTGAATATCTGACAAGCAGAAGTCCTGCAATGGAGAGTTCACGATTTTGTCTCTTTTTGACTGACATGATGGTATCATAGAGCTGCTGAATACCCTGCATTGCGTATGAATCTGCGGTTACGGGGATTATTACCCTGTCAGCTGCGATAAGGCAATTGTAAAGAATGACATTCAGAGAAGGAGCAGTATCAATAACTATGTAGTCATATCCCTCAAGCTCATCCAGAGCATCCTTAAGTCTGTAGAATCCCTCAAGATCTCCGTCAAGCATCTTTTCGGCTTTTACAAGAAGAGGGTCGGATGCAACTATATCGCCGTTTTCTGTGTGCTGAATTGCTTCAGAAATTGGAAGCTTATCAGAATCGATGATAACATCATAAAGAGTTGCAACATCCTCTATCTTAGCGTCGTAGGTGCTGCTGCTGTTTCCCTGCGGATCAGCGTCAATAAGAAGAGTCTTTTTCTTTTTCCCCAGAATTCCGGCAAGATTGGTTGCCGTAGTACTTTTTCCAATACCGCCCTTTTGATTGGCGACTACAAATATTGTTGCCATAATATGCCTCCCCCTTAGAAGTCAATGCTTCCGTTTATATCATCATTTACCACGTAGAAAACCTTATGATCTTCAGGCTTGATGTAAACATCAACCTTGACTATATCAGATTCATTCACACCTTTGCCTAGAACATCCTCTCTGATTCCGGAAAGGATATCATCTGTTCTGTGATCTGCATTCTCATACTGAACTACAATGTTCTTATGAGCGGTAGAGAAACCACCGGTTGCTTTAACTGCGCGTTCTACGCTACTTTTTCTTGCCATTTTTCATAACCTCCCTCGAAATAATACGATTATTGTTTTTTGATGGAAAACAACAATCCATTGCTATTGTACCAAATTGTGGGAATAAAAACTATTGGAATTGACTACTCAATTGTATCATTTGTAGCATCATGATATGATAATTCATATAATTTACGAAAAATAATATTTCTATAGTCTTTATTTTATGAATGGAGACACTTGTATTGGCAGGATTTTATGACGACGTAGATTTATTCAGATTCAAACAATTTGGTAATTATGAATTTAACAGTACACTAATTACATAATGCTTATGGGGGATAAATAAGAACATTATGAAGCTTTCAATAATAGTGCCTGCTTACAATTGCAGTGATTATCTGGAGGAGTGTCTTGATTCAATCCTTGGTCAGCTTATGGAAGACGGAGAACTGATAATTGTTGATGACGGATCAGATGATGATACTGTACAGATGATTATGAGATATAAAAATGATTCCAGAGTGAAGATTCTGCTTCGGAGTCATGAGGGAGTTTCCGGTGCCAGAAATGCAGGCATAGATGTAGCTGAGGGCGATTATATAGGCTTTGTCGATTGTGACGATTATTTGGAGAAAGATTTCCTTAAAAAAGCTAAAGAACTTATGAATGAAGAGCCGGATTTAATAATATTCGGATTTGAGCGTTGTTTTTTGAATGGAGATTCGCGTTTATCGACAGTTGAGGATCATTTTTATCCTGATATTTCATCCTTTGCGGATGAGTATATAAGGAAAAGAATTATGCTTATATATTCTGCCTGCAATAAATTTTACAATAAAAAAATAATCGATAAGTATCATATACGATTTGAGACCGGTTTGAAATTCGGTGAGGATCGTATCTTTAACTATGCTTATCTGATGCGGGCACAGACAATTGTCACCTCAAAGCTTATCATGTTCAAATATATGCAAAGAGCATCAGAGTCCATGTCTACATGGTACGTTCCTGATTATTTCAAGCTGGCATACCATTTGCATGAGGAGAAAATGAAATGCTTCCTGACTCTGTCAAAGGGGACCAATCGGACCGAACGCGAGGACTTTGTAAACTACAATTTGCGCAATGTAATAATATATGTGATCAATAGATTTGAAGATAACCCTGAAGAAATGAAGGAAAACCTTCCGCTGATACTGGAAATGGTTTATGGAAAGTCCATCTTGCAGGAAGTACCACCGGAATCATCCTGGGTACATAAGCCCTGTGATAATGAGATAGTATCAAAACTGCTATAGTAAGCGTAAGAATAATTTGCCACTGATTTACGGAATTTTAATATAAATATCACCTCTTTGAAATATGAATTAATATTATAATTTTTTTAAGAGACTATGCATAATGGTGCTTGCTCTAAGAAGGAGTTTTATAATGCTTCGATTTTTCATTCCTGAAAATGCTACTGCTATAAATGAAATGATTGATGCTATAAACGGTCAGATAGAAGACTTTTTGAAAATGGAGCCCTTGCAGGATTTACTTGGAATTCTGGAGGTGGACATAGATACTATAGGACAGGTTTACAACGGAAGACTTAAAGCAAATGGAAAAGTGGTAGAGACGCAGGAACTGGCTTTACCCAAAAAACTGGAAGGTAAGAGAGAGGTTTTATATCCGGTTATTCGGGAACTGGGTTTTTTCGATATCAATAAACCGTTAAGAAAGAAAAACAATCGCATTATTATCCTTGGGGGAAGCCTCACGGCATGCAAAGAGAGGACGGAATATGCGAAAAAATGGATAGATGATTCTACATGTTTTATTGATGGGCTTGCCTGTTATAGACCCATAAATCCTGTAGAGCGAAGTCCTTTGGCAGATTTTAAATGTGACACGGAATTTGGAGCTATGTCTGAGAGCTTTATCCATGTATTCAATCTTGATAAAGCCGAAGTAACAGAAGAATTCAAAGGTGACAGGAATCTCAATAGTATCTCGTGCATAAAAAAATACAGTAAAGATGGAGATTCTTTGGCCTGCAGGATTTTTGCCGCGCCATCTACTGAGCCACAGATTAGAAGAGCTGACACTGGAGATACAATTAAGTTCTACATCAGGAACAGTGATAAGAGAAATGCTGAAGATTCATTTTTGTTTGTGACTAATAACAGATATTGTAATCGCCAGTTTATGCAGATTGCTTATTCGATGAAAGAAGAAAAGTATCCAATACATTTTGATGTAATAGGGTGCACTCCTGATGAACGTATAATCCCTGTGGAAAGATATGATCCTTTTCAATTCATACAGGATCTTATAGGCGTAATCGATTGGGCTTATCGTTTCAGAGAAAAAAACTTGAGGGGCGAAAATAATGAAGAATATTCTGGCGAAGTTACAAAGATTTGGAGGCGATGAAGCTAATTCTGAGGTAGAGAAGAAATATCCATTGGACGAAATGTTTACTTTTGCAAAACTCCTGGAATATTTACCTCCACTTATTGTTACAAATATATCTACGCTGCTGCTTGTGACTGTAGACGGAATTGTTGCGGGTAATTTCGTAGGAGACGATGCGCTTTCTGCTATAAGTATTTTTGCCCCGATTGAAACACTTATCGGAGCAATAACTGTAGTCCTTTCAACCGGGGCTTCGGCTGTTCTTAGCAATAGAATCGGTGAAGTTGATGCGGATAGAATTATGCAGGCAAAAAAGACAGTTAAATATCTGTCAGTTCTTTTTGCACTGTTTCTTTCAATAATTCAAATTCCGATAGTGTTTTTCCTGATTGCATCATATCATCTGACAGATGATATGTATGAACTGACAAGAGCCTATGCAACAGGAATCATGATTTCAACTCCGTTTGGCCTTATCTCAACGATTGCTGTCTATCAAATGCAGATCATGGGCAAGATGAAAGCACTTATGAAGCTGGCTTTGATGGAGGGAATTCTTAATCTTATTTTGGATATATTTTTTACAGGCGTGCTTCACCTGGGTGTTGCCGGAACAGGTTATGGAACAGCATTGGCATGTGCAATCAGGTGCATTGTGACAATGGCTTATCTCTACATAGGAACTGATATTTTTAAAACAGGAAATGCCAGGATAAGTCTTGAAGACGCATGGGAGATTATTACAAAGGGATTACCTGATGCTTCATCCATGCTGGTTACCGTTTTGCAAAATTATATTATGGTCAGGATACTGCTAAGCAGCTTTGGTCCGGATGGAGGTGTGATCAAAGGAGTATGCAGCTTCTGCTATACTTTGACCAATGTACTGATGAGTTCTGTTCAGGGTGCGGTAAGACCCATAATAGGTCTTTTTAACGGTGCTGAAAACAGAAAGGGTGTACGTGGACTTATGAGGTGGGGCATAATTCTGGTGGTGATTTTATCAGGCACTATGATCGTCTTTTTTGAGATATTCCCCGCAGTTATATTTAATCTTCATGGTGTGGATGAAATTCCGGATGGAGGCTTAACATCTTTACGCATGTATGCATTATGCATTGGAGTATTGGGAGTAAATGCACTTTTCAGATTATACTTCTCGACAAGGGGATTGCAGCATTTTTCAACAGTGCTGACTCTTGCAGGAAACTCCACGATGCCTGTATTTGCTTATATATATAGTATTCTTTTCCCGGCACCCTATATATGGCTGTCATATTTTTCTGCGGCAGTTATTATTCTTATTGTAAATGTTGTTAGATCCATTATCCTTATGAAAATTGATAAAGAAAATGAAAAGGCAGATCAGAAAAGAATTTATCTGTCTGTGGATTCTTCTGATGCTATAAATGCATCCAAGATGGTACAAAATTTTGCCATTACCAACGGATATTCTCTTAAGATGGCAAACAGAGCAAGGCTTTGCATGGAAGAGATGGTGGCTTATTCTGTAAACTCATCTAAAAGAAATAATGTCAGAAACCAGATAATGTTTTCTTTTTCGGATGAGGAAGTTCTTTTTACCATGCTGGATGATGGCGCCTGCATCGTGTTTGATGAGGATAAGGAAAAGCAGACGATGATCACGAATAATTATGCATTATTGAAAGTAATAGCAAAATCGATGCAATATCAATATGTGCTTGGACTAAATCATACAGTGCTGAAATTCCGGGAAGAAAGTGCATAAAAAGGTAATTAGCAAAAAGGAAAACGATTGGAAGAATCAGTATGAGAAAATCAATCACTTTATTGTCTGTTTGTTTTATGACTGCCATGTCCCTCGCGGGATGTGGCAGTACAAATGCTCCTACGGATGCAGCAACACAGAAAAATGGCGAGGAGAAATCCGACAAAACAAGCGAAGAGAAAACTGTAGAGAAGCCTGCTTCAGAGGCAGCGGAAGAAGTATCTGAAGCAGGTAGTTCCGAAAGCGAAACAGATACTGCCAAGGATGCTGAGGTTGAAGAGAATCCTTATGACGGAGGCCCTGACTGGGTTACGCTGGCAGATCAGTTCATTTTGCCAACAAGCCAGATGTGCATCGAGGATGCGGTATCAAAGTATGCCATTACGCTTTTTGACGGTGGCCAGTATCACGATTATGAAGGGGATATCGGTGAGATAATCCCGCAGTACAAGGACAAGGATCTTGATGGTGATCATAAGCCGGATGTGATAAAGCGTGAGGGACAGCATTATGTCTTTGAACTTACACGAAAAGGGACTTTTAAGACGGATGATTATTCATCAAGCCCCAATGAGGGTGAAGTTATCCAGTTTGCTGATCTTGCATGCAGAAACTTTGATGAGATAGAGATAGTTCATTACACATTCGGAACAGGCGGCTCCAGTGTTTGGGATACGGCCATTTACTCCTGGCAGGATGGAGAGTGGAGAAAGTTTACCATTATCGATAAGGATGGAGTTATAGATTCACACCAACTTCAGAGGCTTATTGCAAAAGAAACAGGAAAATCTTATGAACCCGGATGCGTAAGAGTTGCAGATATACACATGCAATACATGCTTCTTGATTTGGGAAGCAAAGACGGCGCCGAGCAGACGTATGATTATAGAACGACATACCTGTATATGAATTTCTTTCCGGAATATCTTAGGACTAGCGATTATGAATGTTCCGGGTTAAACGTTGATATGGGACTTATCAACTCATGGCCGTATGAGCTTTCTGGTGATCCGGTAGATCTTACAGGGGATCTTGGTCGCAAGCTAAATATCTATTTGTCCAATTTTTCGGAACAAGGCTATGAAGATAAAGAATGGCCATACACTTATGCTCATTTTGTACTTGAGTGGTGTAGGATAAATGATCCTTCAAGTGTTAAGTTTTCTAATGACAGATATGGTGTTGACAGGGAAAAAATGTTTGAGATTCTCGACAGGTTCTTTGGGACCAATTTTGAAGAGGGAGATTATTACGACCTTACTGTCAATAATCCTTATAACGGAACAGTTGAATATGACGGTAATACTGACTGGTATTATGAGCCGGCTGCGGACGGAGAGATGTTTAGGAATAACGCATTTTCTGTAGTGTCGGATGCTCAGGAGATCAAGGGACAGTATAACCAAAAATTCCTGCGTCTGCCCTTTAAAGTATACAGAATTCCGGCGGAAGAGTATGAACTGCAAGGTATCGATAAGAAGTATTATTCGCTAAGTGCGGACGAAGCAGAAAAACTTGACAGGGAAGGTACACTGTACTATGCAGCAAATGGACTTGCCTTTCTTGAGGAAGTAGAGGATGGATATTGGCTTATCAGCTATAGTGTTTTTGAATAAAAAATTGTATTGATGGGGGTATATGATGAGAAGAAAACTAATATCTCTAATACTAATGTCTACGATTACCTGCTGTCTTTTTTCTGGCTGTGGCAAAACCGATAATGGTGGAGCGCAAACTGAGCAAAAGGAGAGCAGTGTATCTGAAGCTGCGCCTGAAACTTCTACCCCCAAAGACAATTCTGATGAAAAAGAACTGACTGAAAACGAGTCTGCTAAGACTAGCGAGGGGGCACCGGCTCTTTTGCTAAATAGGGCTAGCAGAATTGAATGGAATGATGAGAACAAGCCAATAATTTATCATTATTACAGTTATCTTACCCTTGAAAAAGAATATGCTGCTTCTCACAGTCTGCTTGCAGATAATCTTGATAAGGCAAGAGCTGATATTGAAGCCCGTGAGTACGACAACTATATGGTTTCCCTTGAAGAGGCAAAGGAATTTGAGGGCTCTGCATTTGAGTGCAGCTGGTATACGTACCTTCGAAGGTGCGATGGCAAGTACATAAGTTTTGTAAATCAGTGCCGCAACAGTGGGACTTTTGATTTTGATGCCATTTCTTATTTGGCTCGCACATATAGTGTTGACAGCGGAAAAGAGATAGAGCTTTCCGACATCGTATCAGATGAAGATGCCTTCTTTGACCTCCTTGCAGCAAAGTTAAAAGAAAAGGTTGACGAGGACATGAATGATTACATGGGAGAGCCCTCAAACTTTGATCTTGATGGATTTAAAGACAGAATCAAAAAGAGCCTGGATTTCGAAGATGGCTCATGGACGCTTGATCCCCAGGGAATATCTTTCTGGTTTGACTCAAATGTCTTTTCACTGTTTTCAGCCTCGGCTACTGTATTCTTCTCGGAAGATAAGGATGGGAAAATTTTTAAAGAAGAGCTTGTAAAAGACATTCCGGATGAATGGATAATGCAGATGCCGGATGCAGATATAACCTATTTCGACGAGGACGACGATGGTGGCGTGAATGAAGTAATGGCATTTGAGACAAATGATTTTGATGCGGATGGCGAACACTTTTATATTAGCGGATTTGGGATCAACTATGAAGACGAATCGCCCAGGTATAAGCAGGAAGAAGTAGGCACCTATGACTTTTTCCTTATGCACAAAGATCACAAGAATCTCATTTTAGAAAGTCATTATGAGTATGAAGACGGACTCATAAGCACATATCTGCTTGAAAATGGAAAAGTAAAAGACGGCGAGAAGATATGGGCAGCACTTGAATACAACTGGGATGAGGCAGGAGCAGCGCAGGAGTATGCTCCATGCTATCTCCCTACAAATATGGATAATATCAGAGTGCTCATCGATGAAGGAACTGAGGCCCATGATATGACATCTGATATCCTCAGTGTTTCCATTGATGGAAAAATGAAACTTGCCAGTGGCAGAACTGATGCCCTTGGGACGGGCGGAGATTCAAGCACTTCGGCAAATACCCCTGATCCATTAAAGGGCCTGGTATCAGATGACATCCTTAATGCTTTTCGTGCTTCGAACAATGTAAAATCCATATCAATCTATGAAGAAGGCAAAAACCTTGGAAGTTGGATTCAAAAGACCATTGGTAAAGACATCGGTGAAGATATTCAAAATGAAGGTGATAATATTGGACGCAGTTATGAGTTCTGGTTTGGAACAGATGTAGGCAACAATTTTGAAAGCAACTTCCCAATAATCTATGGAACTTACTATTCTCTGAAGGATTACTACGAGTCTAACGGAATGAGAAGCGTAGAATTCTATGAGGGGGTTCAAGAAGAAAACGAGTTTCTTGGCAGTGGTAACCCGGATAATATCACTAATATGTTTTACGATCTGAGGAACTTCGTTACAGACTGTAATAACGTCGTTCGTGATAAAGAAGGAATTGAAGATGTAGGAGCAGATGTAGACTATGAAGTAAACTATGCACCTGTCCTTAACGAGGTGCATAAGGTTGTTACTTCCGGCTATGATTATGATAAGAAATACAAATACATATCAGACGGTCTGATGGAAAAATGTATGTATCCCGGCGACGGGGACCTGTCCGAGGCAGTGGGATATGTACTTGATGATATAAGCGGCGACGGTATCCCAGAGCTTATTATTGGATGCGATGAAGAATATGGCGATTTTCCAAAGCAAAGCTATATTTTTAGCGTTTTCTCACTACAGAATGATAAGCCCATCAAGGTATTTGATGGCTGGGCAAGAAGCAGCTATCGCTGGATAGGAGATGACCATTTCTATTATTGCGGCTCAGGCGGAGCAGCGATCACTCTCTTTGGCAAAAACCATCTGAGCAAAGACGGCTTGGAAATCGTCTGGGATGACTTTTATTTCTCGGATGAAAAGGTCGGCGGAGATATTGGACTATATCACAATACTACCGGTATCTTTGATGCAAATGAGTCAGAAGAACTTAATATTTCAGACGACAAGTTCTGGGCCATGATGGATGATTATGAAAAACAATGCAAACTCCTTTCATGGACTCCCATCGGGAAATATGTTAGTAAGTCAGGAGTGAAAAAATGAAAAGAAAGACGATTTCATCGGTTATGTGTTTGACTGTGGCAGCAGCAATGGCACTTAATATGTCGGCATGTGGACAGAGCGCTGTGTCAGCAGGTGGCAGTGAAACTGTGACAGAAGAGGCACCATCTGAAAAGCAGAGCGACAAGGATGAAAAAAATAAGGAAGAGGCCAAAGAAGCAAAAGAACCAGTAGATGAAAAAGCAGATGATGCTCAAAGCGCAGAAGATTTTGATCTATACAGTGCACTGGCAGGAGAGGATTTTGAACTCTCTTCTGTAAATACTTATGATAGCAATTACCGCACATGGATAAAATTTAAGGAGGATGGCTCTTTTAGCGGATCCTTTATCAAAGATTATTATGTGGAATCAGCAGATGGGCAGGCAGACGGGCAGGCCGATGGAAGCTTTACCGGAAAACTTGGAAAGTGCACACAGGTTGATCAGTATACCTGGAAAGCTGATATAGAAGAGCTTACCTATGACGTATCTGCGGATGTCCCGAAGGAGTATTCAAGTGCAAGCGGCCTTGAAGGCTATGATAACGGCTCTACCGAAATGACTTTTCATCTTCCGGGAAAAGATGTAGAGGCGCTTCCGGGGGATGTAAGCTCATGGCTTTTTGGCAATGACTTTGGAGCATATGTGGGCTATGACATGGACTGGGTATTAGATACGCCTTTAGATCTCCCGTTTTATGTTGTATCCACAAAGGATGGCTGCTTCTCGGGAAGAAATGTGTCCGGGAAGAACGAACTGTGCATCATAAACAAGGCTAAACTCCCTGGATTTATAAATCAGGAGCTTACAATTAATCCGGATGGTACCTATACCTGCATTGATGCAGATGAGAATGGAAACATCAAATTCACAAATACCTGCTTCGAATATAACGGATTTGATGTTGACGTAGAGGAGTGCATTAAAAAGATATATGGCAACATAGATTATGAATATATCTCCATATATGGCAATGGCGGCGAAAACGACGAAGATGAGTGGATATACAAGCCTGACTGGAAGTGGCTCAATGGCATGAAGTCCAAGTATGCATTCTGGAGTGTTGGGGAAAATGATAACTATGTCTTCTATCAGGGCAGATTTGTAAGTCCCTATATAGATGATGGCAGGTATGTATTTGCTTACATATTGGAATATCATGGCGCCGGAAAGGCTGTAGATGCGGAGACTGCATCTATGGCATTGGGGTCTCTGTCTTTTTCCGGAAGGAAGGATGAGCTTTCATGTGCCGGATTAACAGCGGGACAGCCTTACACTGAACTTCTGATAGAATGCATAAAGGGACAGGGACGGAGCATCCTTGGCGACGAAGTAGAGTTTGTACACGAGGGTGAGACTGAAAAGATAGAAAAGTATGGTCTTGACCCTAACGCGTTTTATGATGATTACCAGATTGGCGGCTATGATGGAAAGTTCGAAGAATTCGAACTTGCAAATCAGTGTCCTATCTATACTCAGCATGCACCTGACGGTCTGCACAGGCTTCTTACCCTTGAGGAATTCAATTCTTATGTGCCTGCAAATGATCAGGATGGTAGCAGGCTTATGAATATAGTTCTTGATAAGGATGGAAAAGTAATACTGATCAGTGAACCGTATACGCCATAAAGAGGCAGATAAGCATCCGGAGTTTGAGAAAGTGTATCCAGGCTATGCTGTTGTAAGAGTTGAAGGATCGGCATATAAGCTTGAGCATATTGACATAAAAGGGGAAATAAAATGAATATTTATAAGGAAAGAGAAGGAAGTATATTAAAGGTAAAAATAAAAGGGAGCGTGGATGCAGTTACAGCGCCGGAGCTTGATAAAGCTATTGAAATTGAAATTCCTGATATAACAGATGTTTTAATGGATTGTAAAGATATGGATTATATATCTTCTGCAGGATTAAGAGTGATTTTGAAAACATATCAGTCTCTTTTGGGCAAAGGGGGTAAAGTAGTAATTGAGCATGTAAAGAGCGAGCTTATGTATATTTTTGAGGATACCGGTTTCATTAAGTTTATTGAGATAAGATGAAGGTATAAACAGGATGAAAAGAATAGTTACAGAAGGTGGACTTAGTAAAAAATACTGAAGCTAAGTGTTTTTTTAGTATCAACTGTTCTTGTTGCTTGTGCAGTGGGAGCAGTGATTCTCATGCTGTTTCTTAACATGAGTTTCACCAGACTATTCAATTTACAGAATAAAGTTATTGATGATACCTCAGATGAAATCTTAACCGGTATGACAAGAGATGCGCTTTATACGAAGACCATTCTCGGAGCTTTGTATCTGGAATCTATTTATTCTTCAATCAAGGATGATTTCTATGATATATCAGAGATGGTTAAGGATATATATATAAAACCTGATCGGTACGCTGATAATGAACTTATGATGCCTATTAAAGAAAATGCGGGCAAAAATGTGCTTCAGATAGTTTACGCCGATGAGGAAGCAAGGAATGATGCCAGGACTAATGCTTTTGTGAGAAAACTTGTAAATCTGAGTATTGTAATGAAGCGGAAGGTAGAATCCAGACACCTTCTTCAAGACTGCTATATAGTGCTTCCAAATGGTACATCCATGGAAATGGATCGTTTTTCAGATTTAAAGCTGGATGAAAATGGGAATATTCTTCCATATGATCCCAGAGTACGAAGTTGGTATAAGGGAGCATTGGAAAAGAAGGACTTTTATTGTGAGATGGCAGGGCGAAATTATTATCTTGGCGTGTCTGAAATGGCATTTGGGATGCCGGTATATGTAGATAATGAACTTGTGGCTGTTATACATGGATCTGCAGATTTTGATAATTTTCGCAGAGTGTTGAATATTATCACTAATATCAGTTCAGGCGATGATAGCTTTGCGATATTCGTAGATGATGATGGAATGATTACATTATCATCAAAAAAGGAAGGGGAATTGGCGCTTGAGGAAGGCCTGGCGAAAAATATAAATGATTTTGGCAAACCAGAGCTGGAAACATTAGTCCATGATGTAATAAAAACAAAAACAGGTACCGGGTCAGTTAGGATTGATGGAAAAAAGTATATTACTGCTTATCATCACATTGATACACCGGGGTGGGGAGTTATAACTTTTTTTGCTGAGGATGAGGCTAATGAACCTGACGAAAAGCTTTTAAGCAAGGTTAATGAAAACTTTCATAATACATCTAAAGTCATTCAAACATATTTAACAGTAGCTTTGATAGTTGCGATATTTCTGATATTTATATCAATGTACATTACATTTATAACCTCCAAACTTCTTTCCGCCAAATTATCTGAACCTATAAGAATTATGGCTGATCACGTAAGTAAAATGAGCAGAGAGAAATTTAAATTTGAGATGGAGGACGATTACAAAACCGGAGATGAGATAGAAATTCTGGCAGAAACCTTTTGTACTTTATCCAAGAAGATGGATGGTTATATTGAAGATATTGTTGAGTTTACAAAAGAACGGGAGAGAGAAAGAGCTGAGCTTGAAGTGGCAGGCAGAATCCAGATCAGTATGCTTCCGGGAAAGTTCCCTCTTTTTCCTGACAAAAAAGAGTTTGACCTGTATGCTTTAATTGAACCGGCAAAGCAGGTAGGTGGAGATTTTTATGATGCATATTTAGTTGACGATGATCATCTTTGTATGGTGATGGGGGATGTATCAGGAAAGGGTATCCCAGCTGCTCTTTTTATGACTAAGACTATAACAGAGATAAGAAACTATTCAAAAAAAGGCAGAAAACCCTCGGAAATATTGAATTATGTGAACAATGTTCTGTGTGAAAATAATAATGAGATGATGTTTGTGACTGTGTGGCTGGCAATTCTTACGATTTCAACAGGCGAAATAGTAGAGTCTAATGCAGGTCATGAAAAACCTGCGTTTAAAAGAAGTGGAGAAAGCTATCAGTTGTCAAACGAGGAACATGGGATAGTTTTGGGAGCGATAAAGAACCAGGAATATATGGATGATAGTTTTATTATGAATGCCAAAGATGTACTGTTTGTTTATACCGATGGACTTAATGAAGCCAAAAACACCAATGACGAGATGCTGGGACAGGATAGAATGCTTAAGGCACTTAATTTGGCAGATGATGATCCGCAGGAACTTATTGTCTCCATGAAAAAGTCGGTAAACGATTTTGCAAATGGAGCACAACAATTTGATGACCTTACAATGCTGGCTATTAGATATAATGGGATTTGAACAGAGCATTTTGTGATGTTCTTTACAAGCTAATTATTTATGGCGGAAAGAAGCGCCCCCTTGTTCAGAAGACTTCATAACTGGAAGGGTCTCATCAAAATTGGCTTTTTCATCATGTGTCACAACGCACCATTCTGTTATTTTAAAAGAAAGGCTGTCAGTCGAGTCTGCTCCTGAAGCCTTAAAACTCACATCAAGAGTTTGGAAGTCGCTTAGGGGGATGCTTTTTTTAAGCTCTGTATCTTTATCCATGGAATAAAAAGAAGGATCATTTTCTGCTATAAAACCATTTGCTTCATGGCAGGCTTCATAATAGGAGATAGACCTTTCAAACATCTTTTTGCTAAGGATATAATCCGCCCTTGAATTGACCAGTGCCAAAGCTGCAAAGGATATCAGACTAAGCACCAGAAAAATGAGCAGAATCGAGGCCGCTCCGATATGGGTACTGTAGATAGGTCTACGCTTCATCTGTGCTATCCTCCATTGTTCCTATATAGAAATCAACGTATCTGTCAGAAATAACCCGTGAATCATTGTCTTTTGGAATCTGATCAATGATCGTGGAATCCTCCATTTTTAATATGGCAATTTCTCCAAGCAGTGCATTCCCTTTCATGCGGGAGGTATCTGCGGAAGTGTCAGAATAAACCTCTGACGAGGGCAGCTCCGAGATACATAAAAGGAGTTCGTATTTTGCATTATCCAAAGCCCCATTACCTGCGGGATAGCTTATAAGCTCAAAATCTTCATCAAAAAACATTACCAGAGTACCTACTTCCGGATTGTTTTCGTAGGAAACAAGTACGATGGAACTGTCCAGGAAGAAGTCGGATATTTCCTTCAGGCTCCCATATTTTCCGTAAAAAACTTCAGAGATGTTTTGCGTCCAAAGTATTGAATTGTTCATCTCGACTGAAGCTTCTGACAGGCTGTGTGACTGCACAAAAAGCTGGACACAGATTACCCCTGAAATCGAAAAGAACAGGATGGCTATGATGAGCTCCATAAGGAATAGGCTCGTTTTGCTGTGCATTTCTTTATTCATTAATCTTCTTGTGCTCCTGATCTTCTGGTGGTTATAAAGGTAAGCTCCTCACCATCTGTTAGTGTTATTGTTATGAGAAGTATGTTTTCACCCTTAGGAGTAAGGACCATATCATCTATATTCATGATCTTCTGGCCGGATTCCGGTGGAAGATCTCCTGCATCGGCCCTGGCGAACAGTTCCATAAGCGCACCCTCATATTCATAGAGGTAAGTGACATAGTTCTCTGAGTCTATGGTGGTGTCTATTCGAAGGGCGCCGGATTTATTGAATGTGGAAGAACTGATATTGCCCGCTCTGTCACATTGTCTTAGCTTTTCTGTGATGTAGGCATAAGCCGTACGTCTGTCATAGTTTTTGGAAAGGGTATCAACACCTCTTTTATATATGCTCGATCCAAGGGCAATAAGCATCAGGGCTCCCATCGCAAACAGGAACAGGAGAGCTATAACAAAGAGCATATCTATGGTATGTCTGCTTTCGAATTTCTTCTTCATCGATCTATACCTAATCCCTGTTTTCCAACGTATAAAATGGTCACGTCGGGATAAATGTTAGCTGCAATCGGACGGTAATCTACGAAAAACATGTTTTTGTCATAGACAAGTCCGTAGTGAACCTCCAGATAGTTAAGGCTTGGCGGATAGATGCCTTCAATGGAGTAGCACTGTACTATATCGCGTTCAATAGCCATGTGAAGGGCATTTTCCTGCTTTTCAATGGTGCTGGTGCTTATCTGCTTTACGCCAAAGTAGAAAATAACAATTAGTAAAATAATTGTGGCAGTAGGTAACACAAATCCTAAAAGTCCAAGTATGAAATTATTCTTTTTCTTTAAAGAAATTTCTTCCATGTTTTTATCCTATTGATGACATTATTCCCATTAGCGGCAGTATAACTGACAAAAGAATCAGTCCTACTATAAGAGAGAGAATGATAACAAGCGTGGGTTCAAGGATCGAAATAAAGTTATACATTTTTCTCTGGGTCTCGTCTGAATATTTCCTTGCAATCTGCTGCATTACTGTTTCCATTGAACCTGACTGAAATCCTATGGCAACCATACGGGAATAAAATCTGTTTAAAATGCCTGCTTTCAAAAGAGCTTCGGGAAAGTTGTCGCCATCTGCAATAAGTGCTCTGCAGGTATCGATTTTGGCTGACATTTCATCATATTCAACGAGCTTGCTGACAAGGCGAAGACCCTCATAGGTATCCATTCCGCTTGAAAGAGTCAGAACCATGCCGTTGGCAAATCTGGCAGTGGATATTTCGCTGAAAATCTTTCTGATGGGAGGTATGTGCATGCCAATGGAGCGAAAGGCGGCACGACCTCCTTTTGTTTTTACAAAAAATATGCAGACCCCGGCAAATATCACCATTAGAATTACAAAGACTATGGAATAGTTATTTAAAACGCTTCCGATTGTCATAAGGGATCTTGAAAATGCATTCATACTGGTTCCAAGTTGTGCAAATACCTGGCTGAAGATCGGCAATACCTGGGTTATAAGGACAAGTATTACGACTATCATCATGCCAATCATGATAAGAGGGTAGGATATGGCGCTGCTGATATTATTTCTGATGGTGTCCTCCTGCTCGTAGTAATCTGCCAGAGATTCCATTACCAGATCCAGATTTCCTGATTCTTCGCCAATGGTGACCATATGAATTACATAGCCCGGGAAAACACCTGTCATCTGAAGTGCAATATGGAATTTCTCACCTGAACTCAGAATCTGGGAGATAGTCATTAGTGTAGAGTCATCCCCATCAAGCTTAAAGTCCTGCAGCATTATTTCTATTCCCTCAAGCGGGGCTATTCCTGCTTTTATCAAAAGGGCCATCTGTCTGCAAAAAACTGAAATTTCATAATCGGATAGAGCTTTGGCTGTCCGCTTTTCCATTTTGTTTTCTCCTTGATACACTAAGCTTTTTAGTAAATGTATTTTGTTTTATAGTTCTCACCATCACCAATGAAATTTGCCAGTTTTTCCTTTTCGGTGGTTGATGCAAAAGTCGGATCCATTAACGACCATTCTTTTCCGTCGAATCTTATCATTCCGTTGATCCAGCCAATATCAGTTATATAAGTGCTTATCCAGGCGTGGTAAGCAGTTCCCGCGTATCCGACCTCCATTCTGGTAGGAATTTTCTGGGATCGGAGCATGGCGGTCATGAGAACGGCGTAGTCAAGGCATATACCTTTTCCTGTTGTAATTACTTCATCAATATCAGGTATATATCCGCTTTGTACGCTTTCAGCTTCTTCATAATCATAGCTGAGGCTGCTGATAATGGCGTTATAGACGGAAGATACAACGTCAAGATCATGGTTTGCAGTGTATGATAGATATTCACTGTAAGCTATGGCCTGATTGCCCTCATCAAAATTTACATACTGATTCGGATATAGGAAGGGCAGGAATTCGTCGTTTATGTTCACGTCTATTTTTTGAGAAAAAGCTGTGACATATTGAGTTGCAACCAGGTTTTCATATACGCATACAAGATATGTTCCGTTACCTGCCTGAAGAGGAAATACCTCATTCTTACCTCCGCCTGTTGCGAGATTGTAGGTGTATACAATTTCGTCAGGACCTGTGATGCGAAGCTTGACCTTGTTTGAATCTCCTGTGTAGCGAATGACCAGGTATCCATCTGAAGCATTTGTGGCATCTACGATGGCAAGATCATTTTTATAAACAACTTTACCGCCTGCCAGGGGATGCAGGCACACCGGAGTATTGTCACGCAGCCCTTTTGTGAGTGTTGTTACGTCATAGGAAGCCCTGTTTGCCATTGCCTTAGCTGCGCGTTCCTTATCAGGATCAATCACGGGACCGCTTGGAAGCGCAAACAAAAAGACAGGGAAAAATATGACGATCACCAGCAGTGCTATTGAAATGAGAATGCTTACCGTGTAGTGATCAGGCCTTCTTTTTGCGCAGAGCATCTTGCCGGCATTTTCATCTGAAAGAAAGCAAGCACCCTTTCCTGCAGAGTGAAGCACGTCAAAAAGGATTGAAGTGGCATCAGTGTCTGATATATGAAATTTATTCTTCCTGCTTTTGATAAAATTCATATCTTAAATTCTCTGTAGTGTTCGCAGTTTTGTCATGTGTTCTCTGGCAGAAGCCAGTATTTCAAGTACAAATTTATTTCTGATATGCAAAGCATTTGCGATTTCTTTTTCTGAAAGTCCTACAAAATCATGAAGGAAAAAAATCTCCCGCTCTAAAAATGATAGAGATAATAGTTCCTCCGGGTGCAGGAGAGAATACAGATCCATTCTGGCGTCCTCGATAGCTTTCTCGTAACAAACATCAAAGGCTATGCGTCTTAACCACGCAATAAATAAAGAAGGGTCCTTAAGCTTTATGATGTTTTTTAGCACAACGGAGTATATCTCGGTCACAGCCTGCCTGCTCTTTTTATCATCACTAAGAATAAGCCTGCAAAAGTTGTAGGTATCATCTACGGTTAGCTGATATAGCTTTGCAAAACATTCCGAATCATCATTCCATAGACCAACAACAAGTTTTTGAATTGTATTTGTGTCAGCTTTATTAAACATAGGCCTTACTCCGGATACGATAAAATCTTTACATTAGACTGAAATTCCTTGTAGGCGCTGGTAATAAGCGTATAAAAATGGTCTGCTTTAATGTCACTTTCCAAAACGGCAGAGTAGGAAAGCTCTATAGGAAGCTCCGGAGTGATGATGTTGTGATTATGGATGCGTCTGCCAAGTTCATCCAGAAAATATGAGAGTGCAGTATCATCACAGTTTTCTATTACAACCAGAAACTCGTTCCCGCTGTTTCTTCCTATCAGCCCATACTGGGTGCCAACAGATTCCAAAAGTGCACAAAAATCGGAAATAACCCTGTCACCACCGGTGCGTCCGCTCTTTTCATTTATCTGCTTTATGTTGTTAAGAACAAGAAGAATCAGTCCCAGGCCTTCGATTTTTCCGGGAGAGTCGTATTTTTGCGAAATCCTGTCTATGCTATATCTGTTCGGAAGACCGGTAAGCTTATCGAGATACGACAAATCATTTAATTCCCTGACCACTTCTGAATTCTTCTTTAGTAAGATCAGATCAAATAAAATAGAAAGTAAGCTAATGATCAGGCATAGCCAGGTCACTACGAACGAAATAGTAAAGAATATGTTTTTTAAAATCTGACTGCGGAAATCCTGATCAATAATAAGAATGAAAAGGTAAACAAAAACAAGTACCACGAGAATAGCCAAAAATATGGACTTTGTTTTGCGAATTTTCCTTACAAGCTTTGGTCTGTAGGTCATCAAAATCCCCCTTTGATGGCATAAAATGCACATTTTCTTGAATTAATTATAAGGATAGGTTCTTTAAAAAAAATGCATTAACCATAAACTAAGAATAAAGTTAGGGTAAAATCTTAGGAAATTAAAACAAGGACAAAATGTGATTTAGTATAATGAAAAAGAGGTGAAAGAAATGCTGATCTTGACTTTTATAATTCTGGTGATAGTGATTTTAATAGCACTTGTGGCATATCTGTATATAAATGATTGCATGAGGATTCAAAGACGCCTTTTAAAGCTGGGAGTCTCTAAAAGTGAGCTTTTGTCTTTTAGAGACCGTTTTTCTGTCATCCATCTAAAGGAACTTTTATACGAAAAAGAGACCGAACTTGCTGAGGAGTGCTTTTTGACGGTCGAGAAGGATATTTAGATTCCTGAATCTCCCTGGAAATTCAGGAATTTAAAGTTTTATGTATTTTGGATCCCTTTGACTAAAGGTGGTGTAGTACTTAAAACCGCAGGATTTTACGAGTTCTACTGCTGTGTCAAATCCCAGGGCCACATGCTCGGGCTTATGGGCATCGGAGCCAAAAGTCAGTATTTCACCGCCCAGTTCATGGAAACGGAGCAGAACATCCCTGGAGGGATTTGTATCACCCAAAGATGGCTCAGAATAAAGGGACTTGGAGTTTACATCAAGTCCTTTTCCTTTGTCTATCAGTGTCTTTAGAATCTCATCGATTAGATCGCTATAGGTTTTGTAATTGTAATTGCGATTCAGAGAAGGAGCGTAACGGACAATATAATCCAGATGTCCTAATACATCGAAATCGTCAAATAGCTGAATGTTCTCCAGTGTTGATTCAAAAAACTCAGTAAAAGCTTCTTTTTCACTGCGATTTTCATAATAATAGGAATAGTAAGGATCCTTGCCGTGACAAAGGTGGTTTGAACCTATCACAAAATCAAAAGGATACTTTTTTACATATTGTTCATTCTGAAAAACAATTTGAGGCTGTAAGCCAAGCTCAACGCCAAAACCAATATTGATGAGTCCTGCATATTTGTCCTGAAATACTCTGATTTCTGACATGTAGCTTTCCGTATCAAGGTCGTATGTGCCCTCGGGAATATCCTCGGTTACAGGATAATCCATGTCCATATGCTCTGTTATACATATGGAAGAGAGGCTTTTTTGCAGGGCTTTTTCTATCATCATCTCCATGGGAGCATCAGAATCACCTGAGTGATGGGTGTGCATATGAAAATCTGCTGGTAAAGTTTTTGACATAATTATCTCCGGCTGAACGCTTTTTCTTTTTGGGCGCTCGTAAATTGTGTGATTAAAATAACGGTAACTTCAAATTTTTGAATTATTTTATCACAAAAATATGTATTTGTTGGACTTTTGTTGGACAGGGATTTATATAATAAAAAAGAATTTAAAACCTCCCATTTAAAACCTTTTTTCTTCATTCAAAAGCGGCAGGACCCGGATAATCCGGATTCTGCCGCACCTTTTTTATCCTAAAGGAAATGCCGTTGGATTTCTATGAAATAAAAAATATGCAGCATTTTTTCTGATATTGCAGAGAGGGCACTCCAAATTCAGAGGACTCCGAGAGAGTAATTATTTTTTCCCCTTTGCAGATGTATCCTGAGGAAGTTCAACCCTGAAGTATTTAACATTGGTGGTGAGCTCTTCAGCAATCTTCTGAAGGTCTTTTGCCTGATTCACAACGGATTCCATGTTGTTATCAAGCTGCATCAGTGAAGCACTGGTTTCCTGAGTGGAAGCAGCATTTTCTTCTGAGATGCTTGATAGTGATTCAACAGAATTAAGAATGTTTTCCTTATCTGAGTTCATTGTTTCAACAAGCTCAACTATCTGTTTATTTCCTTCTTCAGTTTCGCGTAAGAGACTAAGCATCTGATCGAAGGATTTACTCATTTCTTCAAGAGCGATTGCTTCATTACTTATAGCTGCCTGGATGCTTTCTGTCAGTTCCCTGTTCGTATTTGAGTATCCAGTGATTGTTGAGAGCATATTGGTAATCTCTCCGGCAAGGCTGTTGGTATTACCGGCCAGGTCTTTGATGTTGTCAGCAACAACTGCAAAGCCCTTTCCTGCTTCACCGGCTCTGGCAGCTTCAATAGAGGCATTGAGAGCAAGGAGGTTTGTCTGGCTGGCTATGGAAATAATGGATTCAGCAGCAGTCGAAATCTGTGCGACAACATTTGCTGTTTCATTAACAGAATTAGCAACCTGCGTTGCCATCTCATCATTTTTCTGATCCTGAAGCTTGATTTGCTCAAGCTGTTCCTTGACCTTTGTCGATTCCTCATAAACTTTGTTTCCTCTGTCAAGATTGGCAGATGCAGATTCAAGGACATTATCAACGGAAGAACCTATATTAATAGTGATGGTTGATGTGCTCTGTACGTCTTCAGCCATGGCAGTTGCGCCGGTTGCAAGATCATTAACTGCAGAACTGATATCGTTAGTGGTCTTCTGTGAATTGGTAATTGAGTCTTTTGCAATCTCAGCCTTGGTATTTACGGAATCAGCATGATTTATAACTCTGACAAGAGCATTTCTTAAGTCGTGACGCATTGATTCAAGACTGGATGTTATATCGTTGAATTCCTTAATAAAACTATCCGGTTTCATATGGGTTACAAAGTCACCACTGGAGATATTTGTAACATCCGCAGATATTTTTCTGACACTTTTAAGCATATTAATAATTGTATAAATTGTAAGGAGCATAAGAATAACAGCAATCACGCCAAAAATAATGGATGAAATAAGGATCTTTTTATTAATATCAGAAGTGTTGCTGGCTTCTTTCTGGACAGCCCATACTTCCACGAGGTCAGTCATTTTGCTCAGGTAATCTCTGGAACTGTTAAAATGGACAGCCCATTGTTCAATGTCGCCCTGACCACTTGCTGCATCATAGTCTGATTTCCACGCATTAAAGTCCTGATAGAAAAGATCATGATACTCAGAGAACGTCTTACCGGAATCATCCTTCAATATGGACCATAGATAAGTGTTACTCCTGGCTATGGCTGCTGCGGAATCAACTCTTTCTTGTACCTGGGAGGTATTGTCTTTGATGTCACTTATATATGAAGCTATTTGATCTTCACTTACATAGGTAGAGAAAGCAATAACATTAGTGCCTGCCAGCATCGCCTGATAAAAATCTCTGTCTGCATTTATCAGTGTTGTACTGATGGTGTAGAGATTGTCATAATACATATCCTTGTCTGTTTCAGCAACACTGTGCATTTGAAGCCCATAATAAATAACGGAAGCAACAAGAGCTATGATCAGTGGAAGGGTGACAATTAATAATACAGCAACAACGCTTAAATTCACTTTTTTGTCTTTCATTGTACATTACCTCCTTTAGTGTAATTATATAGCGCGAATTTAGATGGTACTTGATAATTCACTAAATTTCATATTAATTTAATTTTTATATAAAATATCATATGATGATTTTATTTCTTTGGCCTGATTTTTTTATCTGCTTTTTATATGGAAGAGGATTTTGTTTTTTGAATATTTTATGTTTTTGACTAAAGATTACTTGAAAAAATCTAAGAAGTTAGATAAAATGTATTTGCTGTCAAATTTTTGACAATCACTTTGTAAAGAATTAGTAACAGCAAATATAATATTTTTAATCATTTTAGGAGGACTTAAAATGGCAGTAAAGGTAGCAATTAATGGTTTTGGCCGTATCGGTCGTCTTGCATTCAGACAGATGTTTGAGCACGAAGGAACAGAGATCGTAGCAATCAACGATCTTACAGATCCTAAGATGCTTGCACACCTTCTTAAGTATGACTCTTCACAGGGTAAGTACAAGTATGCAGATTCAGTTTCTTACGGTGATGATTCAATCACAGTTAACGGTAAGAAGATCACAATCTACAAGGAAGCAGATGCTAAGAATCTTCCTTGGGGTGAGATCGGCGTAGACGTTGTACTTGAGTGCACAGGTTTCTATACATCAAAGGCTAAGGCACAGGCTCATATCGATGCCGGCGCTAAGAAGGTTGTTATTTCTGCACCTGCTGGAAATGATCTTCCTACAATCGTATATAACGTTAACCACGAGACACTTACAGCTGATGATAACATCATCTCTGCAGCTTCTTGCACAACAAACTGCCTTGCACCTATGGCTAAGGCTCTTAACGATTTCGCACCTATCCAGTCTGGTATCATGGCAACAATCCATGCTTACACAGGTGATCAGATGATTCTTGACGGACCTCAGAGAAAGGGTGACCTTAGAAGAGCTCGTGCAGGCGCTGTTAACATCGTTCCTAACAGCACAGGTGCTGCAAAGGCTATCGGCCTTGTTATTCCTGAACTCAATGGCAAGCTCATCGGCGCTGCTCAGAGAGTACCGGTTCCGACAGGTTCTACAACACTTCTTTTCGCTGTAGTTAAGAGCAGCACAGAAGTTACTAAGGAAGCTATCAACGAGGCTATGAAGAAGGCTTCTGATCCTGAGACATTTGGTTACAACGAAGACGAAATCGTATCTTCTGATATCGTTGGTATGACATTTGGTTCACTCTTCGATGCAACTCAGACAATGGTTAACAAGATTGGTGACGACCTCTATGAAGTTCAGGTTGTTTCATGGTATGACAACGAGAACTCTTACACATCTCAGATGGTTCGTACAATCAAGTACTTCGAGAAGTTCGTTAAATAATTATTCTGCGGGTTTTTCGAGAGCACATAGTGCTCAGATGGTTGATTGAACGCATAATGCGTAAGATGAACTTTCTTAATAATAACCAGAGTATGTATATTTAAGAGGGTCCGGTCCGTTTGGACCTGACCCTCATTTTTTTAGTAAATTCGCAAGCGAAATTCTTATTTTATTTAAGGAGGAATAATATAATGGCACTTAATAAGAAATCTGTAGATGATTTCAATGCAAAGGGCAGAAGAGTACTTGTTCGTTGCGATTTCAACGTACCTCTTAAGAACGGTGAGATCACAGACGAGACTCGTATCAATGCTGCACTTCCTACAATCAAAAAGCTTATTGCTGATGGCGGCAAGGTAATTCTTTGCTCACATCTTGGTAAAGTTAAGAATGGCCCCAATGAGGGTGAATCTCTTGCTCCTGTAGCAAAGAGCCTTTCTGAGAAGCTTGGTAAGGATGTTAAGTTTGTAGCTGACTACAATGTAACAGGTGCTGATGCAACTGCTGCTGTAGAGGCTATGGGTGAGGGTGATGTAGTTCTCCTTCAGAATACACGTTTCCGTGGCAAAGAAGAGACAAAGCCTTCAGATGCAGGCGAAGCTTTCGCTAAGGAACTCGCAGATCTTTGCGATGATTATGTATGTGATGCTTTTGGTTCAGCTCACAGAGCACATGCTTCTGTAGCAGTTGTTACAAAGTATGTTCGTGAGAAGGGTGGCAACTGTGCAGTTGGTTACCTTATGCAGAAGGAAATCGACTTCCTTGGAAACGCAGTTGAGAATCCGGTACGTCCATTCGTAGCTATTCTTGGTGGCGCTAAGGTTGCTGATAAGCTTAATGTTATCAATAACCTTCTTGAGAAGTGCGATACACTTATCATCGGTGGTGGTATGGCTTACACATTCCTTAAGGCTAAGGGATATGAAGTTGGTCTTTCACTGGTAGATAATGAAAAGATTGATTATTGTAAGGAAATGATGGAGAAGGCTGAGAAGAATGGCAAGAAGCTTCTTCTTCCTATCGATACAGTTGTATCTGCAGGTTTCCCGGATCCTATCGACAATCCTGACATCGAGACAGCAATCGTTGAGTCAAGCTCAATTCCTGCTGATAAAGAAGGTCTTGATATCGGTGTTAAGACACGTGAGCTCTTCGCAGACGCTGTAAAGAGTGCTAAGACCGTTGTTTGGAACGGACCTATGGGTGTATTTGAGAACCCTGTACTTGCAGAAGGTACAAAGGCTGTTGCTAAGGCTCTTGCTGAGACAGATGCTACAACAATCATCGGTGGTGGTGATAGTGCTGCTGCAGTTAACCAGCTTGGTTTTGCTGACAAGATGAGCCACATCTCTACAGGTGGCGGTGCTTCTCTTGAATTCCTTGAAGGTAAGGAACTTCCCGGAGTTGTTGCAGCAGATGATAAGTAATTACCTGGCGAGGTATTTCGCGCCTGGTGTACTATTTAGTTCTCTCTAGCGCTAGCGAGAGCAGAACTTAAACAATATATTTAGGAGGCATATAATGTCAAGAAGACGTATTATTGCCGGCAACTGGAAGATGAACATGACACCTTCTGAAGCTGTAAAGCTTGTTGCTGAGCTTAAGGATTTAGTTAAAAATGATGATGTGGATGTAGTTTATTGCGTACCTGCAATCGACATCGTTCCTGTAGTAGAGGCTGTTAAGGGCTCAAATGTTAACGTTGGTGCTGAGAACTTCTACATTGAAGATAAGGGAGCATTTACAGGTGAGATTTCTGCACCTATGCTCGTTGATGCAGGTGTTAAGTATGTTATCATGGGACATTCTGAGAGAAGAGATATCTTCGGTGAGAATGACATCCTTATCAATGCAAAGGTTAAAAAGGCATTTGCTGCAGGTCTTACACCTATCCTTTGCTGTGGCGAGTCTCTTGCACTTCGTAAGGCTGGTACTTACAAGGAGTGGATTGAGAGACAGATCACATGGGATCTGTCAGGCGTAACAGCTGACCAGGTTAAGAAGCTTGTTATCGCTTACGAGCCTATCTGGGCTATCGGAACAGGCGAGACAGCAACAGCTGATCAGGCTGAAGAAGTTTGTGCTTTCATCCGTGAGCTTATTGCTAAGCTTTATGATCAGGCTACAGCTGATGAAGTACGTATTCAGTATGGCGGATCAATGAATGCAGGCAATGCAGCTGAGCTTCTTTCAAAGCCCAACATTGATGGTGGACTTATCGGTGGAGCATCACTTAAGCCTGATTTTGGTAAGATCGTTAATGCTTAATTGAGAATCTAAGCATATTTTGAAGAGCCAGTGTCTGGATAAACGGACATTGGCTTTTCTGATTTAAGCAGAGCACTTAGCGAGATTTTTGGCTTCGTGTGAGCTTGATGTTATTAAGAGGAGTATGAAAATGTCTAGAAAAAGAATTGTTGCAGGCAACTGGAAGATGAATATGACGCCTGCAGAAACAGTTGGTTTTATAAGTAAGTTAAAGCCTCTTGTTGAAGATGCGGAAGCAGATGTTGTTGTTTGCGTCCCGGCAATAGATATCGTGACTGCAATCACCGCTACCAGAGGCACAAATATCATGATCGGCGCCCAGAATATGCATTTTGAAGAAAGCGGTGCCTACACCGGAGAAATCTCTCCTGCAATGCTTGAAAGTGCAGGGGTTAAGTTTGTAATACTTGGTCATTCTGAGAGGCGTGAATATAATCATGAGACAGATGCAGAGATTAATAAGAAAGCTATTAAGGCATTTGAGCATGGTATAACACCAATTCTTTGCTGCGGAGAGACACTTAAGCAAAGAGAACTTGATCTTACAGAAGACTTTATCAGAATGCAGATAAAATCAGCACTTGCAGGTGTATCTAAAATAGATGTACAAAATATGATCATTGCATATGAGCCAATCTGGGCAATCGGAACAGGAGAGACTGCTTCATCTGAGCAGGCTGAGGAAGTATGTAAGACAATTCGTAAGTGCATAGAGGAAATGTATGATGAGAATACTTCTGATGCAGTACGTATTTTGTATGGCGGATCCGTTAATGCCTCCAATGCAGCAGAGCTTTTTTCACAGCCCGATATAGATGGCGGACTTGTGGGAGGCGCATCACTTAAACCTGATTTCGGTAAAATCGTTAATGCTTAGATTTCTGTTTTTCATCAGGAAAACGGGAATCGTATTGGATCAGGTTCTTGCAAAGAAAGGATTCCTTATGAATTGTTTAAAGGATTGATTCATAGATGCTTTTCCTTTTTTGGGTGAAATTAATACTTACTTTTAAGAGAGGCTTTTCCACCTCTCTTTTTTGTGATATATTTTGTATGGCTTGTGCAAAAACCAAAAGTACAAGTATATGTTTATATTTTGGAGGAACAAAAACATGTTGGAAAAAGTTTTTAGGATCACCAAACATAATTCCACGGTGAGAACGGAAATTATTGCAGGTATTACAACATTTATGACAATGGCGTATATCCTTGCTGTTAATCCGGCAATCCTGTCAGATTCAGGAATGGAATTTGGCAAGGTATTTGCTGCTACTGCAATAGCATCAGCAATAGCATCCTTTGTTATGGGATTTACGGCAAATCTTCCGTTTGCTCTTTCTGCAGGAATGGGACTTAATGCCGTGTTTTCCTATACCGTATGTATTGGCATGGGATATTCATATCAGTGGGCATTGTCAGCAGTATTCTGCGAAGGTCTTGTGTTTATAATCCTTACTGTTACAAATATCAGAGAAGCAATCGTTACCAGTATTCCTGATAACCTGAAAAAAGCTATAGGTTCCGGTGTCGGTCTTTTTATTGCATACATCGGTTTGAAAAACTCAGGTATTATTATTGCGGATCCCAGCAATCTTACAGCACTCAATCCTGAGTGGTATAAGGGAGCTCCGGTAGTTGCTATTATCGGTATCATTATCACAGGATTCCTTCTTGCAATCAATGTAAGAGGAGCACTTCTCATTGGTATGCTGATTACTACTTTAATCGGTATTCCTTTTGGTGTGACAACTTATGCAGGTGGAAGCTTTACTCCTCCGGCACCTTACTTCTGTGAGTTTGCTTTTGCTGAAATTTTCTCAAACCAGAAGACACTACTCGATTTTATAACAGTAGTATTTACATTCCTTTACTTTGATATGTTTGATACAGTTGGTACACTTATTGCATGTGCAGGTAAATCAAACATCATAAGAGAGGATGGATCAATTCCTAACGCAAAGAAAGCACTTTTGGCTGATGCTATAGGCACAACTGTTGGATCAATACTTGGAACATCTACCGTTACAACATTCGTAGAGAGTTCAGCAGGTGTTGCAGAAGGCGGACGTACAGGACTTACTGCAGTAGTTACAGGAATTATGTTCGTTATTTCGCTGTTTCTTGCACCCTTGTTTGGATCAATCCCCAGTGCAGCTACAGCTCCTGCTCTCATCATAGTAGGTGTTATGATGATATCTCCTATAAAGAGCATTGATTTTGATGACTTAACAGAGGCTATTCCGGCATTTATCACCATCATTTTCATGATATGTGCTTCAAGTATTTCTGACGGAATCATGTTTGGTGTACTGTTCTATGTAATCATCAAGATGCTTTCAGGAAAGTTCAGAGAGCTTCACTTCACAACATATATTGTTGCAGCTCTGTTTATCCTTAAACTGATAGTTGATGTTATAGCATGACTTTTTGTGGGCAAAAGCGGAAATCGCCCACAAAAATCCTGCCTTCGGCAGGACACGCCCCTCGCTTCGCGAGGACCTGGTCCAATACGATTCCCGTTTTTCTGAGGAAAAACAGGAATCTATAACTTATTGAATTTTGCCTCCGATAATTCGAAGATCACTTTGCAAGGTATTGTTAGTGAAGCTTCGAATTACCGGAGGCTTTTTATTTTGTAATTGACATAAACTGTCTGAAACACTAAAATAATAACGCATGATACGAAAAAGCATTTAAACGGAGGTTAAGTATATGTCCAGAAAAGCCACTATTACACAGGAAGAAATTGTAAATGCGGCATTTAAGATAACAAAAAAGGAAGGTTTTGATCAGATTACTTCAAGAAGACTTGCGGCTGCTGCAGGCTGCTCTACACAGCCTATTTTCAGAATCTATGATAATATGGATCAGCTGAAAAAAGATGTAATTACCAAAGCGGTCGGAACATTTGAAGAGTATTGCAGAAAAATTGAGAAGACTCATGATACCCCTTTTGTTGATCTTGGACTTGGGTATATTACTTTTGCTCAGAAGAATCCTAACCTGTTTAAACTGCTGTTTATTTCAACTGATGCCAATGAAGGCGTTAGTATGTATGACATAGTTAACGGAACTGACGAGAATGTGGTCCGTGAGGTTTCAAGAGCCAGGGATCAGGGGGTGCCTGATGCTGAGCAGCTCTTTATGAAGATGTGGATATTTATTCACGGCGCTGGTTGTATGGCTGTAACAGGTGACTACGACCTGGAAGAAGCAGATTCAGTTGCCATGCTCGAATCAGCTTATGAAGCCTTCAGACTTTCTTGAGGGAGATTTTTTTAATGAAGCAGATTGCTGTAATTGGCTGCGGAGCAGCCGGTATGATGGCGGCTATTTCCGCGAGCCTTAGCGGAGCAGCCGTCACTATTTTTGAAAAAAATGAAAAGCCCGGAAAAAAAATATATATTACAGGTAAGGGCAGATGCAACGTGACCAATGCCTGCGATATATCAGAATATTTTGATAAGATACCCCATGGCTCTAAATTTCTTTACAGTGCATTATACGGGTTTGATAATACGCAGGTTATGAGCCTGTTTGAAGAAAATGGATGCAAATTAAAGACTGAGCGTGGAGACAGAGTATTTCCGGTTTCCGATCATTCATCGGATATTATAAGTACGCTGGTAAGGCTTCTTAAGAAGAATAAAGTTGAGATAAGATATCAGGATGAAGTCAGATGGATTCAGGTGTCTGAGGATGGACGAATAAAGGGCGTGGTTACTGAAGACTCCGGAATCTGTGAATTTGATTCTGTAATAGTTTGTACCGGAGGATTATCATATCCTTCCACCGGATCAACCGGAGACGGTCTTAAATTTGCAAAAGAATTAGGACATAAGGTTACCAGGACAACACCGTCCCTTGTTCCTTTCGAGGTCAAAGAAGACTGGTGTAAACTTCTGCAGGGGCTTTCACTAAAAAATGTAAATGTGAAGCTTGAGCAGATACCGGCAGATGGTCCGGGTAAGAAAAAGAAGTATGTATATGACGGCTTTGGAGAAATGCTGTTTACGCATTTTGGAGTGAGTGGACCACTTATACTTACTTCAAGTTGCTACTATGAAGAAGCAGATAAAAAGGGAAATAAATATTCCTATGTTATACATCTTGATCTAAAACCGGCACTTACGGAAGAACAGCTTGATAAGAGATTACAAAGAGAGTTTGAGAATGGGAAGAACAGGCAGTTTAAAAACTGTCTTAATTCACTGTTCCCATCCAAAATGATACCTGTTATGGTAGAATTATCCGGAATTGATCCTGATAAGCAGGTAAATGCAGTTACTAAAAAGGAAAGACTTGAATTTGTTTCTCTTATAAAGAATTTAAAGTTAAATGTGGCAGGCCTTAGAGGTTTTCCTGAGGCTATTATCACAAGAGGTGGTGTTTCCACAAGTGATATCAATCCTTCCACGATGGAGTCCAAAAAGATAAAGGGGCTTTATTTTGCAGGCGAAGTGATAGATGTTGATGCTCAGACCGGAGGATTTAATCTGCAGATTGCCTGGTCGACAGGTCATCTTGCAGGAGAGCACGCTGCGTTGGATGAATAAGCATATATACTTTGTTTATCAAACGCAGGATATGCCTTTTAACATGCGGTGGCATGTTAAAATAGACGAATTTTTGAAGAAATTCAATAATGTTTAGGAGTTAATTATGGGAAACAGTATAGCTATAGACGGACCTGCAGGAGCAGGCAAAAGCACAATAGCAAAAATAGTATCTGCAAAGCTTGGTTTTATTTATATTGATACCGGGGCAATGTATCGCGCCATGGCTGTTCATATGATAAGAAATGGAGTGTCTGGCGATGATAATGCTGCCATAGAGAAAAATATTGATACGGCAGATATAACAATCGGTTACGAGAATGGTGAGCAGGTTGTATACTTAAATGGTGAAAACGTCAATTCACAGCTTAGAACGGAGCAGGTTAGCGCTATGGCTTCCATAACCAGCGCCAATGCTAAGGTCAGGGAAAAACTCGTAGAGCTTCAGAGAAAGCAGGCCAAAACAACAAATGTTGTTATGGATGGCAGAGATATCGGTACTGTGGTACTTCCGGATTCTGAGCTTAAAATATATCTGACAGCAGGTACAAGAGTTCGTGCTGAGAGAAGATATAAAGAGCTTGTTGAAAAGGGCGTAAGCTGCAATCTTGATGAGATAGAAGAGGATATTAAAGACAGGGATCACAGAGATATGACAAGAGAGAATTCTCCTCTTAAAAAGGCTGATGATGCCGTGGAAATAGATTCTTCATATATGACTATCGAAGAAGTTGCTGATAAAATTATTTCACTATATAAAGAAAAGTAAAGAAACTGTCGAAATATAGAAAGGACTATGCTATATGGATGTAATACTTGCAGAGCATGCCGGTTTTTGTTTTGGCGTAACCAGGGCAGTAGATGAGGTTTACGATCAGATCAGGAAAAATAATGGAAAGAAAATCTATACATACGGTCCGATAATACACAATGAGACAGTTGTAGCAGATCTTGAAAAACAGGGAGTAAGCGTAATTGAAGGACCGGATGAACTTGATAAGCTTACTGATGGTATAATTGTAATAAGATCACACGGTATTCGGAAAGAAATCTATGATATGATAGAACAGCGCGGTCTTGAAGTTATAGATGCAACTTGTCCTTTTGTAAAGAGAATTCACAAGATTGTTGCAAAGGAAAGTTCCGAAGGAAAGACAATTGTGGTTGTCGGAAGTGCAAAACATCCGGAAGTTGATGGAATTGTGAGTTATGCAAAAGGGCCTTATTTTGTGGTTGAGAGCCCTGAAGAAGCTCAAAATCTTGATATTCCGGAGGGAACTAATCTGTGTATAGTTTCCCAAACAACATTTAACACAAATAAATTTCAAGAAACCGTTGATAAATTTTCTAATTCGCGCTACAATGTTACTGTTGTGAACACTATTTGTAGTGCAACAGAAGAAAGACAGGCTGAAGCAGAGAAAATTGCCGGTCAGGTTGACGCTATGATAGTGATTGGCGGAGCGCACAGTTCTAATTCAAGGAAACTGTATGAGATATGCAGTAAGAAATGTGCAAATACATATTTTATTCAAACACTGGATGACTTGCATTTGGATCTTCCTAAAGCGGTTAGACTAGTGGGAATAACCGCCGGGGCGTCCACCCCAAAGAACATTATCGAGGAGGTTCAGAATCATGTCAGAACAATCTTTTGAACAAATGCTCAATGAGTCGTTCAAAACAATTCATACGGGGGAGGTCGTTGAAGGCACTGTTATATCTGTGAAGCCTGATGAGATTATTCTTAACATTGGCTATAAATCAGATGGCGTACTTACAAAGAGCGAGTACAGCAATGATAACAGTATCGATCTGACTCAGGTAGTTAAGGAAGGTGACACAATGGATGTCAAAGTCCTTAAGACCAATGACGCAGACGGTCAGGTTATCCTGTCATATAAGCGCCTTGCCCTCGACAGAGGTAATAAGCGCATTGAAGAAGCTTATAACAATCAGGAAGTACTTACAGCTAAGGTTGTACAGGTACTTGATGGTGGTCTTACAGTAGTTGTAGATGAGGTTCGCATCTTTATCCCTGCAAGCCTTGTTTCAGACACCTATGAGAAGGATCTTTCCAAGTACGAAGGTCAGGAGATCCAGTTCGTTGTAACAGAATATAATCCGAAGCGTAGAAGATACATCGGTAACCGCAAGATGCTCATCACAGCTGAGAAGGCTGAGCAGGCTAAGAAGCTGTTTGAGACAATCGGTGTTGGCGACGTTGTAGAAGGCGTTGTAAAGAATGTGACAGACTTTGGTGCATTCATTGATCTTGGTGGAGCAGACGGACTTCTTCACATCTCTGAGATGTCATGGGGCCGTGTAGAGAATCCTAAGAAGACTTTCAAGGTTGGCGATACAGTTAAAGTTCAGATCAAGGCTATTGATGGCAGTAAGATCGCTCTTTCAAGAAAATTTGATGATGAGAATCCTTGGAAGGATGCTGACTCAAAATATGCTGTTGGCAATGAAGTTACCGGTAAGGTTGCAAGAATGACCGACTTTGGTGCATTCATCGAGCTTGAGCCCGGAATTGATGCTCTTCTTCATGTATCACAGATCGCAAGAGAGCATATTGAGAAGCCTTCAGATGTACTTAGCATCGGCCAGGAAGTAACAGCTAAGATTGTTGACTTCAACGAAGCAGATCGTAAGATCAGCCTTAGCATCAAGGCTCTTACTGCTCCTGAGAAGGAAGTTGAAGAGGATGGCGATGTTGTTTCTGTAGACATCGATAAAGCTATTGCTGAGCAGGAATAATTTAATAACTATAAAGCAGTCGTACTTTATGTGCGGCTGCTTTTTTTCTTATACGAAATTCATCAGGATTTCCTGTAAATTAAAACACTCTATGAGGATGCACACCTCATGTGCCTGACTCCGATAATTTCAAAAGAGTAATATTTACTTAATTTTGTTTATATTTATTTAATTTTACACAAACAGCAGGGTTAGTTATACTTGAACTAAGTAGTAGTTGTACTATTTTTGATTTATAACGGAGGCTTACAAATGGCAGTAGATTACGAGTGGTTCAAGGGTGAAGTTTTTAAACTTACAAAAATTGATCTTAATGCTTACAAAGAAAAACAGATGAAGCGCAGGATTGATACACTTATAGGTAAGACAGATTGTAAGGGATATGATCAATATATGGATCTTATCAAGAAGGATCAGACTGCCCGCGAGACGTTCATCACATATCTGACCATCAATGTGTCTGAGTTTTTCAGAAATATCGATCAGTGGAATCTTATGGATAAGCAGATGGTGCCTGAACTTATTAACAGATTCGGCAAAAATCTGAAAATCTGGAGTGCTGCATGCTCAACAGGTGACGAGCCTTATACAATTGTAATGCTTCTGTCTAATCATATGCCACTGAATCAGATAAATGTAATGGCATGGGATATTGATACTGTTGCTTTGGCGAAAGCGAGAGCAGGCGTATATGATGCTAAGGAAGTATCCGGAGTTCCGGCAGATCTGAAGAAGAAATATCTCACTCAGGAAGGCGATAAGTGGCGTGTTAGTGATGATATCAAGAAGCGTGTAAACTTTAAGCAGGCTGATCTTTTGAGAGAACCTTATCCGAAGGATTATCACCTGATTGTTTGCCGAAACGTTCTTATCTATTTTACTGAGGAAGCGAAGGACGAGATCTTTAGAAAATACTATAATTCTCTGGCTCCCGGTGGAGTTCTTTTCATTGGAAGTACAGAGCAGATAATTAATTACAAGGAGATTGGATTTATAAGAAAGAGCTCATTCTATTATGAGAAGCCTATGTAAAGACGTTGGTGTGACGCCTTTTGGCTAAAATAATTTAACATTTTAAATAAAGGGGAAAGGGTATGAAAAGAGTAAATCATTTTTGGGGAAAATTATTTGCAGGATTATCGATTATTGTAGGATGCAGTCTGTTTATGCCACATGGAGGTGTAAAGGCTGCATCTTTGCGTGGTCAGAACAATGAGGAAAAGATATTTTATTTTCTCAGGGAAGAGATGCATTTCAACAATGCCGCAGGTTCAGGGGCTCTGGCGAATGTAGAAAAGGAGTCATCATTTAATCCTAATGTCAGCGGTGATGGAGGTACAAGCTACGGAATTTGCCAATGGCATAACGACAGAATGTCCAGGTTAAGAGCCTGGTGCTCAGACCATGGATATGATTGGAGAGATCTTGAGGGACAGCTTTTTTACCTTGAGTATGAGCTTGAGACTTATTATCCCAATACGCTTTCAATGATAAAGGGAGCCGGTAACTCGGCAGGAGGAGCTTACGAAGCGGGATTTAACTGGTGCTACTACTATGAAATTCCTGCTGACAGGCTAAATACCTCAACTGAAAGAGGAAACCTTGCGAGGGATATATACTGGCCTAAGTATAAAAAGGTAAAAACAAAGCTCTCAAAAGGAAAAAGCTACGCAGCAGATGGTATGGTGTTTAAGGCAGTAGGTGATTTTGAAGTGGCCTTCAAGGGCGTTGTTGATGAAGAGGCCATAGAGATAGATATACCAAATAAAATACAGATAGGGGATGTCACAGCAAAGGTGGTTCAGATCGCCGCTAATGCCTGCAAGGACAATACTAAACTTGAGACACTGACTATTGGTGCTAATGTAACTAAAATCGGCAAAACAGCCTTTTATGGATGCGAGAATCTGCAGGAGATCAACATCAAATCCAAGAAGATAAAGACCTTCTCAAAAAAATGCTTTAAGAAAATAAGTGATGAAGCGGTGTTCTATGTAAAGGGCGGTGTAAAGAAGGACTATGCCGGCAAAATCAAAAAGGTAGCACCAAAGAGCATAAAGGTCAAAAAATTGTAACAAGAATTTTGATGAGTTTTTCTATGAGGGTGGGAAATATGCATCATAATAATATCTATCTGATTTATACGCTGGGAATATTCTTAATAGGCATGGGATTCTTTATAGTAGGGGAGTTTAACAGACCGCCTAAGCCTGAACTTAAGGATCCAAGTCTTATAGGACATGAGGATGAAGAGGAAGAAAGTACAGAGCCGGGAGTAGCTGAGATTTCCGGCGAGGATATTCAGATGCCTGTTCCTGAACCTGAAGAGCCAACTATTGAAAACATTGCTCTTGTTAATTCTGAAGAGGGTGAGGATGAGGGAGAAGAAGAGGCAGAGGAAACTTCTGAAGAAGAGGAAGAAACTGAACCTCCGATTTACGACGGCCATGAAGAAGAGAGAATCGAGCTTATAAAGGAAAATTATGTTCTTCAGGAAGCCTATGACAGCTCACGCACAACAACCTTTATTGGATTTGCCTTCTGGGGAATGTCCCTTGTCTGCGCAATCCTATATTTTAGAAGTTAAACAGCTTCACTAGTGCTGCTGTCATTAAATACCTCGACTTTTTGCGAAGTATAAATTGTTCTTCTGCAAGGCGGAGGAATGAGTCGTACCGGGCGGTACGGCGATTGACGCCAACGCAGCAGAAAACAATTTAGACAAGTAATAAAGTCGACTTATTTGATGACAGTAGCACTAAGCCATATAAAACTTCACTAAATGGCATTGAATGGTTAACACGAAAACCACCGAATCTATATAAGTACTCAAATTAAAAACGCACTCCGGAGTTCACCGGAGTGCGATATTTTTACCCTCAAGAAGAAATCTTATGTGCTTTAAATCCGTAGTGTTTTTTTACATTTAGTCTGCCCGACGGATAGTGCTCAGGCATTTATGGGCTTCCAAGTTAGTTCATAGATGCTTTCCATAAGTTTTCTAAGCTCATTTTTCATGGACTGACAAGCACTGTTTTCATCCTTGAAACACATGAGCCCAATCTTTTCTGCATGATCTAAGAAATAAACCTCCCAAAAATCTTTGTTTTTAGTCAGACATACCTTGCCGTCAATCGCTTTGCCAATCTCATAAAGCTTGGATGGAACGAGATGGTCTGTAAAAAACTCTTTTAATTCTGTTACTGTCATACCTGCCTCCAATCAACGGCTTATGCAGAAATGTTATCTGTAAAACCCTTATACATAGTTTTTGAAACTACATATAGGTTAACACATAACCTATAATACTTCAATATATTTTAAACAAATTAAGTGAAATTGCACAAAAATAGAGGGAACGAAATCGGTATAGTTTCTGCAATAATCATAAAAATATTGATTAAGACAAAAATTTACACATATTTTATAATATTTTGAAATTTTTATACGATAATAGATTTATAAGATTTCTTTGGTTGAAGAGGTTTTATGAGGGGGATAAAAATGAATAATGAGAAGACAGCACTATTTAAGATGTACTTTATCTTGTGTCTGGTGATAATGGTGTTCATCAGTCAGGGGATAACAGTACAGGCAAAAACAGTAAACACGGGTGAAGTAGTTGCGTACATGAATGCACTGAGAGGAGAATTGGGACTCCCGGCTTTTACGGTGAGTGATTCCTTAAATCAGGCTGCTTCAGTACGGGCAGGTGAATTAGCCGTCAGATTCGATCATACAAGACCTGACGGAAGTGCCTGGTACACTGTAGGCACCGGAGTTAACGGTGAAAATCTTGCAAGAGCAGATAAGGAAGAAGAGAAAGGTACTCTGAATATTATCGCCGGATGGTACTTGAGCCCATCCCACAGAGCAAACCTTTTAAGCGGATCAACTCAAATCGGGATAGCTGCCTATGAGGATGCCAACGGGGTTGCTTATATAGCCTGTGAATTCAATTGAATATTGTAAATGAAATCAAGGATATGTATTTATGACTAACTCTTAAACGGTTTAGTATAAATACATATCCATTTTTATGCCTTATTGAGCAGAGCACTTTGGTAGGTTTCTTCTTGTTGTAATAAATAAGTTATGAAAATGTAATAATTATATCTGTTTATTTGTGACATAATTAAAGTAGATTATTATTGCATTCATAATAAATCCAATTGCTTTAGCTAACGTATCTGAAAATCCTGATGATGTAATGAACTGAGACATTGATTTTGAGGTAAACCGATGATTAAAAGAGTAATGGCATTTGCGCTAAGTATAATGATCACTTTTTTTGCTTCAGGCTGTAGCAGCGCGGCAGCGGACGAAAATGCGAAGGAAAGTGCCGCTGAGGAAAAGAAGGGCTTTGTGGTTTCTGAGGAACTGCAGGAATCCATGTCTAAAGACAATTCATCAGAAGAGGGTGACGATAAGGGCTTTGATGTTTCCGGACTTGATACCTCTGAGCATGTTGTCATTACTTATCTTACAATAGGGGACAAACCATCAGGGAAGGCTGAAGAAAGACTCCTTGCTACAATTGCGGAATTAAATGAGATTCTAAGTGAAAAGGTAAATGCGGAATTAAGCATAGAGTATATCAGTTGGGACAATTATCTTGAAAAATACAATGAAAAGCTTTCAAAAAAGGATGGAAGCATCGATCTTGTAGGAGCTTCTACGAACTGGCTTGAGGGATGGCAAAATGTAAAAAAGGGAGTTTTTCTTCCTTTGCCGGTCAGTATGCTGCAAAAGTATGCACCCAGAACCTATGAGTCAGTTCCCCAGGAACATTGGGATATGTGTAAATATAATGATAAAATTTATTTCATGCCTGAGGACAATTATACTCAGTGGACTAACCACGGCTTTATTTACAGAATGGATTTTGCCAGGGAAGCAGGACTTCGAAACGGTGTAGAAGATTGGGAGGATCTTACGGATTACTTCAAATACATCGTGGAGTTTCATAAAGAATTGAAAGTTCCGTGGGATGCTGATGGAACCCAATATATAAATATGACAAACGGATGGCTGTCATCAAACACAGACTTTATTCCCGTCAGCGGCTTTTGCAGTGGGGATATGTTCGGAGGATCCCTTGATGAGCCATACACAATCTATGCTCCCGTGATGACAGATACAGATGTTTACGTTGAGTATGCCCAGCTTATGAAAATATGGGATACGATAGGCGTATGGCCTACTAATGTTTTGAAAAATTCTAGTGCCGATAATCGTGCAGAATACAGAAAAGGGCTGGTAGCGGCAGAAGAGCATCACACGCAGACCTTTGCAAATCTGTGCTCTGACAATGAAGAAAACCAGCTATATATAGATAATCCGGATGCAGAATCAGCATTCTTCGCTTTTGGAATTGATAATGATAACCTTGTTTCATCGACTATCACTCATGGTGCAATGAGTATTTCAGCGGGTTCCGTGAATCCTGAGAGAGCACTTATGGTCTATGATCTTCTAAGAAATGATGCAACATGCTATAAACTATTGTGCTATGGAATCGAGGGAGTGTCTTATTCGATAAATGAAGAGGGGCTAAGAGATAAGCCTGAAGGATTTGATCCCGATAGTGACAATATCAATGCCCTTACCAACTTCTGGTGGGGAAGAAATGATGATATTGAAATCAGAGACGCTGAGACAAACTGGGATGTAATCGATGAATTATACACGATCTATGACAGGGAAAAGACAGAGTACCCTTATGGACAATTTGTTCCGGACGATTCTGAAATATCAGCAAAGCTTGAGAAGTGTAATCAGATCTACTGCGATTATATGAAAGAGATATCCTACGGAAAATACAGTGGGACTGCAGAGGCTATCGTTACAAAGATGCAGGAAGAGCTTGCACTTGAGGGAATTGATGATATTGTAGTCGCACTACAGGAGCAGATTGATTCATTATACAGATAATATCTATTAATTTGATCAGCGCACAGGAAGAGTTTTTACTGATTAATTTTTACTATAAAGAGCCTGTCGTTTCTCCATTTTTGATTGAAATAATTTTATAATACGCTTAGAATAATGTTATAAATATTTTATATAAAGAGAGGGGATATAATATGGCTCAAACAAACATGTTGGCTATGATACTTGCAGGTGGCAGGGGAAGCCGTCTTCATGAGCTCACTAACAAGGTGGCAAAGCCAGCAGTAGCATACGGTGGTAAATACCGTATCATTGATTTTCCGCTAAGCAACTGTGCAAACAGTGGAATAGATATAGTGGGAGTTCTTACACAGTATGAATCTGTACTGCTTAACAGTTATGTAGCAGCAGGAGGACGCTGGGGCCTTGATACCAAAGACAGCGGTGTATTTGTTCTTACACCCAGAGAGAAAGCTGATTCAGGTTTTGATGTCTATCGTGGAACAGCAGATGCTATTTCTCAGAATATCGATTTTATCGATGCCTATGATCCGGAATATCTTTTAGTTCTGTCCGGAGATCACATTTACAAAATGAATTATGACAAGATGCTCAGATTCCATAAGGAGCATGGCGCAGATGCAACTATTGCGGTAAGAGGTGTACCTATGAAAGAAGCCTGCCGTTTCGGTATCATGAATACCGCAGAGGATGGCAGAATTGTGGAATTTGAGGAGAAGCCTCCGAAGCCGAAGAGCAACCTTGCATCAATGGGAATTTATATTTTCAACTGGAAGACCATGCGCAAGATGCTTATTGAGGATATGAAGAATCCTGATTCAAGCCATGATTTTGGTAAGGATTTTATTCCTGTAATGATAGATCAGGGCAAGGCACTTTATGCTTATGAATTCTCAGGATACTGGAAGGATGTTGGAACAATCGATTCACTTTGGGAAGCTAATATGGATCTTCTTGACAGTGAAAATGAATTGAACCTCGATGATACTTCCTGGAAGATATATACCGAGGATACAGGCATAACACCCGCATATATTGGTGAGACAGCAAAGATAGACCGCGCATACATAAACCAGGGTGCAGCTATTAAAGGTGAGGTTAAGAATTCGGTTATTTTCCCGAATGTAACCATAGAGCCCGGTGCAAAAGTAATTGATTCGGTTCTTATGCCCGGAGTTACAGTGTTTGAAGGGGCTACGGTAAACAGAGCTCTTGTAGCTGAAAATATCCGCATTGGTAAAAATGCTAACGTAGGAAACAAGAAGAGTGAGGAAATCCTCCTTGTTGCTAAAAATGTAAAGGGGGAGGATAAATAATGGCAAATAGAGCATTTGGCGTGATTAACTCCGCCGCTAATTATATTCGTGTGGAAGGACTTCATGATTACAGACCTATTGGTGCATTTTCCTTCCTTGGAAGATTTCGTGTTATTGATTTTCCTATTTCAAACATGAGCAACAGTGGTTTCGACAGAATTCAGGTTTGCTTAAACAGCAGACCCCGCTCCATAGTTGAGCATATAGGCTCAGGAAGACATTACAACATCAATTCCAAGCGCGGCGCAATTCAGATGTTTTTCACACAGAATAACGGAGCAAGCTCAATCTATAATACAGATATCAATGCATATATTGAAAACCTTGAGCAGATAGAGCGTATGCCTCAGGATTACGTAGTAATAGCGCCAAGCTACATGATTTATAAGCAGAACTTCCAGGAGCTTCTTGATCAGCACGTTGCGTCAGGAACAGATATCACACTTTTGTATCATAAGGTTGACCAGGCCAAGGAATTCTACAGAGCCTGCAATGTTGTGACACTCAACAGACAAAAGGGTGTAGAATCCCTGGAACGCAACATGGGTACAGCTAAAGAAAAGAACATCAGCATGGATACCTATGTTATGAGTAAGGAAATCTTTATCGACCTGATAAAGAAATCAAGAAAAGAATCATCAGCATATTCACTTGCAGATATGATAGGTCTTGCCTGCAATGAGCTTGATGTAAGAGGAATTCAGCACAAAGGATATTTTGCAGCAATCACAAGTCTTGATGATTATTATCGTGCCAATATGGAGATGCTTGATTATGCAACTTCAATGGAGTTCTTTAAGTCAGATTGGCCGTTCTATACCAAGACAACAGATGCATGTCCTACACAGTATTTCCATGGAGCGAAGGTTACAAATTCACTCATTTGTAATGCCGGTCTTATCGAGGGAACTGTAGAAAACTCAATTATTGGACGTAACGTTCACATCGGTAAGGGCGCAGTAGTAAGAAATTCAATTGTTCTGGCATATAACAACATCGCAGATGGTGTTTATATCGAAAATGCAGTAATTGATAAATGGGCTGATATTAAACATGTAAAAAAGGTTGCTTCCAATTCAGTAACACCTGCTTACGTAAAGAGAAACGACAGACTCTAATAGATGAATGTACAAAACCGGCATCGGATACTCGAATATCCATGTCGGTTTTTTATTTAAATAAATTGTATTCGTCTTTTTTAGGTTATTGTAATGCAATTTTGGACCTCTTTATGCTATTATTGTTGCTGTAGTATTTTTCTGAATATATATCTGTTTGGAGGTTCCCATGGGTGGTTTTTTTGGAGTTGCATCGCGTGATAGCGCAGTCTTTGATCTGTTTTACGGAACAGATTATCATTCTCATTTAGGTACTCGCAGGGCAGGACTTGCCGTATATGACAAGAAAAAAGGTTTTGACCGTGCAATACATAATATCGAGAGATCTTATTTCAGACCGAAATTTGAAGAGGATATGCTCAGGATGGAGGGGAATCTTGGAATTGGCTGTATTTCTGATTTCGAGCCTCAGCCTCTTATTGTCCGTTCACATCACGGTACTTATGCTATAACAACAGTTGGTAAGATCAACAATATCGAAGAGATAACAAACAAGTTATTTGCGGATAACAGATCGCATTTCCTTGAGATGAGCGGAGGCGATATAAATCCTACGGAGCTTGTTGCATCTATAATTAATCAGAAGGTTACGATTGTTGAAGGAATAAGGTATGCCCAGGAGATAATCAAGGGCTCCATGACGCTTCTTGTCATGACTCCTGAGGGAATATATGCGGCAAGAGACAGGTTCGGAAGGACACCTGTGGAAATAGGACACAAGGATGAAGGCTTCTGCGTATGCTTTGAGAGTTTTTCGTATTTAAATCTTGGTTACGATCCCTATAGGGAGCTGGGCCCCGGAGAAATAGCATATATCACTCCGGAGAGTGTTGAGATAGTAGCACCGGCATTTGAGGAAATGCGTATCTGTACATTTTTATGGATATACTATGGATTCCCGGCATCATCCTATGAAGGATTTAATGTAGAAAATATCAGGTATGGCTGTGGTAAAAAGCTTGCCGAGAGAGATATGCAAAGGGGATTGCATCCTGATCTTGTAGCAGGAGTTCCTGATTCAGGTGTAGCACATGCAATTGGTTATTCAAATGCATCAGGGATACCTTATTCAAGACCTTTTGTAAAATATACGCCTACCTGGCCCAGATCATTCATGCCTACAATTCAGTCAAGGCGTGATCTTATTGCAAAGATGAAACTGATTCCGGTTAATCAGCTTATAAATAATAAGAGCCTTCTTCTTATAGACGATTCTATCGTAAGAGGAACTCAGCTCAGGGAGACAACAGAATTCCTTTATAAGAGCGGAGCAAAGGAAGTGCATATAAGACCTGCATGTCCTCCGCTTATTTATGGCTGTAAGTATCTCAATTTCTCAAGATCGAATTCCGAGATGGAACTCATCACAAGACGGGTTATTGAAAAGCTTGAAGGCTATCCAAAGCCGGGTGAAGAGACTGTAAGAAAATATACTGATCCGGATTCACCCCGCTACGAAGCAATGCTGGAAGAGATAAGAAAGGAACTTAATTTTACTTCACTCCACTATCACAGACTTGATGATATGGTCGAGGCAATACCCCTTGAACCATGCAAATTATGTACCTACTGTTGGAGCGGAAAGGAATGATTTTAGGCTAAAAAACCACTATTTAATGGAAGTTTCAATATCTGTTTTTCACAAGAATACACTGTTTTTTTGATTAAATTCACCAAAAAGCGCATAAATAGGCAAAAAATCGGGTTTTTTTCTTGAAAAAGGCTTGTTTTTAGGGTTTTCGGGTGCTAGTATAGTCAATGTAGTTAAATTTTCTTATATTTGGAGGAAAACAATATGAACAAGACAGAATTAGTAGAAGCAATCGCAAAGGAGACAGGCCTTTCAAAGAAGGATTCTGAGAAGGCAGTTAAGGCTTTTGTTGATGTTGTTTCAAAGCAGCTCAAGAAGAAGGATAAGGTTCAGCTTGTTGGCTTTGGTACATTTGAGACCACAAAGAGAGCAGCTAGAACAGGTAAGAACCCTCAGACAGGCGAGAGCATCAAGATCCCTGCTTCTGTAGCTCCTAAGTTCAAGGCTGGTAAGGCTCTTAAAGATCTTGTTAATAAGAAATAATTGTTTTTTTATGGAGAACCGGTAGTCATATGGCTGCCGGTTTTTTTCTGTATTTTAGCAGAGCATTTGACGAGGTTTCGAGGCATGCAAGTACCACTATGAGTCTTTTTGTTACTGTTCAGGCAGCTCTGCGCACTTGCTGCGCTGAGCGTGAGAATGTTCTACGTCTTGAATATAGGATTTGCCCCTTTGCCAAAGGCAACTGGAATGGGCAAATCCAGTTGCTGTGAGCACCGTAAGGTGTGAACAGTAACGTCTTTTTCGAGCTTGTTAATCGTATATAACAGATTGTATGAAGTTACTGATAAATGTATAATAAAATTTAATTGGGGATTTTTTATATCGTTTTTGAGTATTATAGTGTCGAGTAAACTATGAAAACTAATGACCTTCCTGAAGAATTCATTGCTAGCGGATTCTTTAGGACATTGTATGATGGGGGATTGTATGAAAAAAGGTTATCGAAGCATGTTCTGGGTTTGTCTGATGGTCGTATTCGTCTTTATTGACGCATATATGATATTTCACAATCTTGGAAAGGGGTATCTTATCCAGACAGATGAGGCTTATCATGCCACTAATGCGTATGAAATGTTTAAGCAGGGGAACTGGATGATAAATACATATCGCTATGCGGCGGATTATTTTAATTCCAAACCACCGATAAGTCTGGACGCCATGATATTATCCTTTAAAATATTTGGAGTGAGTTCTTTTGCGGTAAGGTTCCCATCGGCACTCATGGGCATAATGACCTGCTTACTCATAATAGGTTTCTTTTTCTACACAAAGGATTCATATGCAGGAGTGTTCTTTTCTGTACTCTTTGGGGCATGCACTCCGTTTTTTACCTTCCATATGTATCGTGCAGCAGAGATGGATGCACTTTACAATCTATTTTTTACGATTTCAATGTTTTCTTTATATCTCATGTCTTATAGATATAGTTTCATGTATCTCTATGCGATTTCCATGGGAATGGCATTTATGTGCAAAGGCCCCCATGCAGCGCTTATTTTTATCATAGGTCTTTTATATATCCCAAAAATCAGAAATTCATTTGGCTTCATAAAGAGAGTTGTGGTTTCCGTAATCCTTGCGGCAATGCTGCCCGTTATGTGGATGATAAAAAGGTACTTCTTTGATGGCTTTGAGTTTCTGAATGCGCTTTTTGTCGGAGAAGTTGCAGACAGAGTATCATCAGCAGACAGTAGCTTCTTAGAGCCTCTTAATGATTTCTTCACATCAAATATTGTAATGATTTTCGCTGTGGCACTGATTTTTATTGTTATAGGATTGATTGTAAAAAGAGATAAAGCAAATTCTGAAAAGCTGATGTCACTAAGAGTATTTGTAAGTGAAAACAGTTTATTCCTTTTATGGACGATAGTACCGGTTGCTTTTTTTTCACTGACAAGAAGCTATCTGACCTGGTATACCTACACTTCACAGATTGCTATGTGCATTCTTACCGCTAAGCTTATTTCATTTTTTATAAATGATATATGTAGTGAACAACTTATCTCTACGGTAGTTATATCGGGAGTAGTAGTGGCCATGTGTATATATTTCATGATTCCCACTATAAGGACCATAAATCTTGCGGGAACAGGTGGACATCCCGTAGATCAGTTTGTGGAGGATGTACAGGATTTTGCAGCTGTAAACGGGAAAAGCTATGCAGGAAAAAACGCCTACCTGATCTCTGATTTTAGAATAAACAAAGCTGTGTCAGATCACTGGGAGCCTGAATATGTGGCTCCTGCTGAGATGTATCTGGATGTTATTCCCGTGGACGGAACCGTTGAAAATTTCCTCAGTGATCCTGATTCAATCCTTATAATAGATAAGGATCTGTGGGAAGATTATGCAGATGTTCTGACAGGGCATGTGATTCTGCAGGACAATTCATATCTGATATTTAGTAATGAGATGTATTAATAGGTTATTGCTTACTCTGCATGTGAGCACCATAAGGTGTGAACAGTAATGCTGATATGGGAGACTGCTGCTTGTTGTTTTGTGGACGATTTAACGTTAAAATAGAAGTGACGTTTACTTGAAATTTCTTATGACAGGAGGACGTAAAATGGTTAAAGACGGTAAGGTATTTGTCGCAAGAACAGATAGTGGGGATGAAATATATCTTCTGCCCAAAATGGCGAACAGGCATGGACTTATTGCGGGAGCAACAGGCTCCGGTAAGACTGTAACCCTGAAGGTTCTTGCGGAATCCTTTTCTGATATGGGAGTTCCGGTATTTCTGGCCGATGTAAAGGGTGACCTTGCCGGAATGATACAGGAAGGTTCAGGAATGGAGGAGAGGATAGAGCGGCTTTCTCTCCGGGATGCCGGATTTGAGTATAATAAGTACCCGGTGACATTCTGGGATTTGTTTGGTGAAAAGGGAATTCAGCTTCGTACAACGGTTACGGAGATGGGGCCGATTCTACTTTCACGTATTCTTGGACTTAACGAGTTGCAGAGTGATATTCTCACGATTGCGTTTAAGATTGCGGATGATAACGGCCTGCCGCTCTATGATACAAAGGATTTAAAGGCTCTGCTTAATGAGCTTTCTGAAAATAATAAAGATTATGCAGCGGATTATGGTAAAATGAGCCCGGTGTCCATCAGCGCTATTCTAAGGAGCGTTGTTGCGCTTGAAACTCAGGGGGCTGAAACTTTCTTTGGTGAGCCTGCACTTAATCTTACTGACTGGTTAGTGACTGATACCAGAGGCAAGGGAATGATAAATATCCTTGATTCCGAGAGCCTTATAAATAATGGAGTTTTATATTCCACATTCCTTTTGTGGATGCTCTCAGAGCTGTTCGAGACTCTGCCTGAGGTTGGGGATATGGAGAAGCCTAAGATGGTATTCTTTTTTGATGAAGCGCATCTTCTTTTTAAGGATACTTCGAAAGCACTTCTGAATAAGATAGAGCAGGTTGTAAAGCTTATTCGTTCTAAAGGTGTCGGTGTATATTTTGTAACTCAGAATCCAAGAGATATTCCTGATGGAGTTTTGGCACAGCTTGGCAATAAGATTCAGCACGCCCTTCATGCGTACACTCCAGCGGATCAGAAGGCAGTTAAGGCTGCAGCTGAATCGTTTCGTGAGAATCCGGAATTCAAGACCTTTGATGCTATAATGGAGCTTGGAACAGGTGAGGCAGTAGTGTCATTACTTGATGAAAACGGAACACCTGAAATTGTTAAGAGAGCATTTGTGCTTCCCCCAATGAGTAAGATTGGCGGTATAGATGATAATCTCAGAGACAGTACTATAAAGGGAAGTCTTTTGTACAGCAGATATGCCAATGCGATAGACTCAGACTCAGCTTATGAGATCTTAAAGAGAAAGGGTGCCATGTTAGCTGAAGAGGCGGAGAGAGAAAAGGCAAGAGCTGAGGAAGAAAAAGCCAAAGCATTGGAAGAAAAGGCAAGACAGAAGGAGCTTACAGCTGCTGAAAAAATCAAGGAAAGAGAGAGACAAAAGGCTGAAAACGCAAAGAAGAGAGCGGCTAAATCCGTAGCCACCACACTCAGCGGAACTGTAGGCAGAGAAATGGGTAAAGCTGCCGGACAGGGCTTTGGAAAATTTGGCAAAACACTGGGTGGAAACCTTGGTGCAAGCCTTGGAAGAGGCCTCATTGGTACTCTTTTTAAACTGTGAGAACTTAGATAGGTACTTTTGAGCCTGGTTCGAACAGTTGTTACGCTGAATTTATGAAGCGTAACAACCTCTGTATAATTTGCGAGGTTATATAAATATATTATCAGGAGACTATAAATGTGGTTTTTAATACCAATTTCGTTTTTTATTACTGCGGCACTTTTGGCAGTCAAATTCAAGGAAAGCATTTGTGATACCATCGCGATCGCAGGTGCGATCCAGTTACTTACTTTATATGTACTGGCTATGTTCAGGGGACTTAAACTGGTATATCTGACCTCTGCATTTACGATAGTAATTTTTGCAGTACTCATACTGGCAGATTTTCTTTATAAAAAGACAAGTCCTGAAAAAAGGAAAATAGTATATATAAACAGAAATAGAAGAATATTATCAAGAAGTCTTCGGGCTGTAACAAAGCCCGAAGTTTTCGTTTTTGTACTGATACTTGCGGCTATAACATATCTTACAAGAAATCAGATTTTTACCTGGTGGGATGATATAAATTTCTGGTCCAGTGATGCAAAGCAGCTTTTTTATCTGAATGGTTTTCCCGGAAAATATGGGAATGTATCTCCTGAATTCGGGGATTATCCTCCTGTAACATCTCTTTTCAAATGGGTATTTTTACAGATAAGTGCCTCGAAGTACAGAGAAAGCCTTCAGTTTGCAGGGTATTATGCCTTAAATGCAGTTTTCCTTATGCCGCTTGTAAAACCGGTCAAGGGATGGATGGCAGCTCCTGCCACAATTCTGGTTATGCTGGTACCCGGGATTGTGAACGGAATTATTTTCTATGGGACTCCTGCTGATATCACAATGGGAATAGTGTACGGGGCGCTTTTATATGCAATCTGGGACAGGGAAGGTCACAGGGATATTTTTTATTTTGGCCGCATAGCCCTTTATACATCGGTGATTCTACTCACTAAATCTGTTGGTATTGAGTGGGCAATTTTTGCTCTCTTTTTCTATTTTGAAGTAAATAATATCAGAAATATCGGAATGCTGTTAAAGGCAGCTGCTTTTTCCGGTGTATTCTATGGAAGCTGGCTCATATTCTGCCTCATAAACAGAAGAGTTGCAAAGGCAACGGGACTTGGTATAAAGATGGTGGGAGGTGCTTATGCGGTACCTGCCAATGCCCTTGAAAAAGCAAAATATTTCCTGCTTGGCATGTGGACTATGTCCATGCATGCAGATCATAACTTTACTTTTGACCTGTCGATAGGGGCTATGATAATAATCATTTTTGTGGCACTTTTCATAGTCATAAAAAACAGGATGATAGATGAAGAGCTATCCAGGGGGATGGTGCGCTTTTTTGTTATCTCATGTATTTTTACATATGCTATAATCTTTATTGCCCATATTTCATTGTTCCAGGCAGAGGATCAGTATCTTGACGCATTTGCCATGACTAATTCTGCGTCCAGGTATGGAGCACCGTTTACATTAGGAAGCATATATCTTCTTCTGGGAATAATTCTTGACCGGGCAGGTATACAGATTGCAGATAGGGGAAACTTATTTGCAGCTAAGTACAGGAAAGAAATCATTTATATAATGGCTGCGGCATTTATTCTCCTGACAACAGACTATGTGGGAAGTTATAACTGCCTTTGGGGATATAAAAATAAGCTTAGTGAAAATGAAGCTTATAATGCGGCAATGCTTGATGATGGCGGGCACCGTTTCATGGAAAGCGTTTATGGACACAGGAATCTGTGGGGACACAGGGTACTGAATCTTAGAAGCGGAAATGTGAATCACTGGGTGCATGATGCTTATATCAGCAAAGCGGTTTCACCTGTGCCTGCAGTTTATGATACACTTACCGGAGCTGAAGATGCAGCTGCCATTAAGGACATGATAAAAAGGAGCCACGCGGAATATGTTTTCACTGAATCTCTGGCTGAAAATGATCCTGCTCAGGGGAGCGATAACATAAGTGAAAATGATGAAAATGCGATAAGATCATCATTTAATGAGCTTACTGCGGATGGAGAGTTTGAGTTTTGGAAAATCTATAAGGTAGAAGAAAAAGACGGTGACATAACTCTTTCGTCTGTATATTTGTATTAAATCTGATAGAAAGAATCAATGTCTTATAACATTCGCTTATGCAGGCGAATATAAGCATTTATGAGAAATGAATAACTATACAATACCAATAATTATTCCGGCTTACGAGCCTGATGAAAAGTTAATAACGCTTTTGGATGAGCTTAAAAATGCCGGACTTTTTCCTGTGATCGTTGTGGATGACGGATCTGATAAAAGCAGCTTTGGTCATTTATTTGAGGAAGCAAATGATAAGTATGGAGCTCTGGTGCTCAGACATGCGGTGAATATGGGGAAGGGCAGAGCATTGAAGGATGCATTTAATTACTGTCTTAACGAATATTCTGATATGATAGGCGTAATTACAGCAGATTCAGACGGGCAGCATACTATTACAGATATTAAAAGGATAAAGGCTGAGCTTCTTGAATTTAAGGATTCACTTATACTTGGATGCAGGAACTTTGATGAGAGTGGTATACCTGCAAGATCTGTTTTTGGCAATAAGGCTACCAACAAGGTTATGGGAGCTCTCGCCGGGGTAAAAGTAAGTGATACACAGACTGGTCTTCGGGCTATACCTGCAGAGTTTATGAAGTATCTTCTGAATGAAAAAGGAGAGCGCTTTGAATTTGAAACAAATATGCTCCTTGCCACAAAGACTCTTGGGATTCCTATAAGAGAGGTTGAGATTCAGACAATATATCTGGAAGAAAATAAGTCGAGTCATTTCAGACCAATCAGAGATTCAGCCATGATATATGCTATTTTTGTGAAATTCATTATATCATCACTGTCCGCAAGTGTGCTGGATATGCTGTTGTTTGCTCTTTTCTGCAGAATCCTGAAAAATGCAGGGCAGCTTCCGGTGGGATATATAATGCTTTCAACGGTAATGGCGAGAATCATATCTGCCATCTATAATTTTTCAATCAATTATAAGGTTGTTTTTAAGGGACATGGAAGCAGACTGGCAGCAGGACTTAAGTATGCGGCATTGGCAGTAGTGATAATGCTTCTTAGTGGATATGGTGTAACGTTTTTCCACGGCATGATACCTTCAGTGCCGGAAGTGGTAGTGAAGATACCTGTTGATTGCATATTGTTTTTGCTCAGCTTCTTTATACAAAGGGAAGTAGTTTATAAATAATGGAATGATAAAATGAAGAGAAGAAAAAGACCTAAATCCTTCAATATGGGAATGTTGGCACTGTTTTTTATATGTGCTGTTTATCTTGGGATTTATCCCCAGGTTTCTACTGAAGAAAAATCGGGATTAACATCAAGTTTTTCATCTGAAAGTACGAGCTATGAAAAGGCTGAGAATTCAGCACAGGTCATATCAAATGATGCTAAAGGTGATGAAGCAGATGCAGCAAAAGCAGCCATTGAAGCAATTGAAAGTAAGGCAAAAAGTGACTACAGCTTTCGGAGTGCTGATAAGCTTGAAGGTCATTACAAAAAGCATGGTATAGAGATGGGATTTTCATCTGAGACGGAATATCTTGAAGCTGCCAATGCGCTTATAAATAATCCCGATGCGCTTCATAAGACTGAAGCAGAAGATGGTGATGACATCTATTACCTTGAAAAAACGAATGAAATAGCCTTTGTATCTACCGACGGTTATATTCGGACTTACTTTATATGTTCCGGAAAAGCATACTATGATCGGCAATAAGATTATAAAGTAATTATAAAGTATTGAATTCTTTATTTAGTGAAATTTAAGAACTGTATTTCGTCTATTCTGATAAAATAATATATGTGTAAAAGTTTTGTAGCTATTGTCATATTATTTATGTCAGGAGGACAAAATGGATAGTAATCAATTTTCTCGTGCTAATCAGCGAGCGCTTACAGTTTGCCTCATTGTTGTGGCGACTTGTGCGCTCGCATTTATTTTTGAGGGAATAACGGATGGATTTTCAGCAGGGAGAATCATTGAAATCTGTGCCGTTGTTGCCAGTGTTGTGGTCATGTCCGCAGGATATTTTAAGTTTAAGGAAAACCGTATAGGATCAACAATGATCATGCTGGGGGCTACTGTAACATTTGTGATCATAATGCTGGTTGAAGTTCAGCTTTATTTTGTTATGTTTGGGCTTCCAATCCTGGTATGTGGAATCATTTTCATGAACAAACGCATTATTATCGGCGGAAGTGCAGTAATACTGATTATGTATGCGATATGTGCTCTGAGAGTTCTTTCAAGTAATGGCAGGAGTGGGACGGAAATCGCTCTTACAGGAATTGCTACTGTTCTTGTTATCCTGGCTGCATATTTTGCACAAAATCTTCTTAGTACCTTTAACGAGGAACATTTTGCAACGATTGAAGAACATACTCAGGTCCAGGAGGCTGCAAGCCATGACATGGGCAAAATCGCGCGAAGTATTTCAAAGCATTTTGATAAGGCACAGGGAAGCATAGAGGAACTTGAAAGCATAATAGAGAATACCAGTGCAGGTATGAAAGACATAGCAGCTTCCACAGAAAGCACAGCAAATGCAGTGACGGATGAAGCGCAGAAGGTTGCTGAGATCAGAGAGCAGACCCAGGTGGCTGATACTCAAAGACAGCAGATGATCGAGGCATCTCAGAGTACCAAAGAGACTGTTGCAGATGTTGCCAAGACCATTGAAGTTCTTCGTGATAAAGCAAGAGGAGTTCGATCAGCCAGTCAGATTACAGCTGAATCAACTAAGGCAGTTCTTGATAAGGTAGAAGAGGTTCAGAAAATTTTGGGATCCATTATGGCGATATCAAAACAGACTAATCTACTTGCCCTCAATGCTTCAATAGAGGCAGCAAGAGCAGGAGAAGCCGGAAAGGGATTTGCGGTTGTTGCGGATGATATAAGACATCTTTCTGAACAGACAAACAATGCTTCCAACGAGATAACCAAGATTATAGGCGAACTGACAGATGATGCGAACAAGGCGATGGAGAGCATAGATAATACAGTAGAGTCGGTAGAACTTCAGAACCAGGTTATCCGTGATACGGCAGCTTCCTTTGAGACTATAAATCATAATGTTGAAGACCTCATTGATAAGATAAATGATATCGGAAACAGCATGGAGCTGATTGATAATTCAACAAATGAGATCAATGATAATATCTCCAATCTTTCAGCTACAAGTCAGGAGGTTGCGGCATTATCAAATGACGGACTTAAAAACGCCAGGGATGCGGTAGATAAATTCGAGAGTTTCAGACATTCACTGGATGGAATATATAAGCAGGCCCAGCGTCTCAAGGAAATAAATTTTGATTCAGATGATTCTGACGATGAATAATCATCAATAGATATAAGGAGGTATTATTATATGAGAGTATTATTTGCAGCCGGACGTGTTCGTGAGGTCACAGACGTGGAAGTAGTTGGAATGGATGTCGGAGATGGACAGATCATTGGCACCCAGGTTAATTTCATTATGGCTAATGGAAACAAAGTAGAATATATCTACAGTCAGGCTGTTTCTATTGAAGAATCCGGACAGAGAGCAGTAGAATTTGTTCAGGAGCTTTATAAAAATGGATTTGCAGATTTCTCTCAGGAAGTTGTTGAGATGCTATAAATAAAATAATAGTGTATAAAAATACCACCGGACTGTAAAAGCCTGGTGGTGTTTTTGTCATAATTCTTATTTTATGCGAATACCATTATGAATGCGGTAAGAGCGATGCAGACAATAAACAGGATTATCATTCCCGGATTCAGAAGAGCATCCTTGCTGATATTTTCCTGTATCGGAGCAGACTCTGATGTTCTCAGAATATTCCCTTTTCTAACGAATCTTATCAGAAGAATCAATCCTACAAAAGCTACAATGTATTGTATAGAGCTGTAGATAATGTTTCCTGTAGTCACTTCACTGAGGTTTGGGTTTATCAGGATAGGAACGAAAGCCCCAAAAAAGTTGAAGGTTACATGCATTATTATTGTGTATATGAGCTTTCTGGTGTAAATATAAACATATCCGAGCATAATACCCAGGAAAAATGCATAGAAAAATTGGAATATATTAGTGTGGATAAGACCAAATATCAGTGCTGAAATAATAATGGCATTCCATTCTCCGTATCTTCTGCTGTAACCGATGACGGCATATCTGAAAAGAATTTCCTCAAAAATAGGAGCGAGTATAACACTTAGGAGAAGAACTGCCGGCAGCGGCATGTTTACAAGCATTTCGGACAAATAATCATCCATCGTAACACCGGAAAGTACAGAAAGTACCGAAGCAAGACCTGACCCGATCAGAGATCCGATTATTCCCATAGGAAACATAAACAGAATAAAACTTAATAATTCAGAGAGTTTCAGTGATCGCTGCATGGATTTCTCATAGGGGGTAGAAAACTTAAAACCGGTAAGAGCCGGTATATCTCTGAATCTCGGGGAATTTAGAACAAGTATCGTGCACGGAATAGCTATAAAATATCCTGCGAGCATTGTCAAAAGATTAGTCAGGGTGGCGTTATTTCTGAATTCAATAATTGCACTCTGCATGATCTGAGGATTTATGGCTATGCCTGATGCAAGAGCAGCCTGAGATGCTTTGAATGTTGCAAAAAATGCATAAATAAACATTCCTATGAACATGACGATAGTTGCCAGAATATTTGAAAAGACCAGATAAAATACAATTGAAAGGCCAAGGTGTGAAAATTTATTTTTGACTGACATGATAAAAAAATATCTCCTCTGTAAATTCGATGAATAATTATCTACGTGATTGTGATTATACGAAATTAAGTGATTTGTGTAAAGAAAGACGCCATGTAATGACTGCGTAAATTTACTGTAGGATTTAATAGGTTAAAGGAACCTTGATATGCTCAGCATTTGCTGGCATCTATAGATACGGAAATTCTTTATCCGCTTCAATTACGCTACCATTGAAAGATATGTATGTCAAGGACAAGCCAACGGTGCATCCATGCATCCTTGACATACATATCTATCAATGCACTTATGTTATCATGCGGATAAAGGATTCCCTTGGCTTTTCAAGCCGTTACAAAGTCCATATCCCACTATTAAAATACAACTGCTCCTTTGTCTGGAGACTCAGTTTATGATTCATGGCTTCATAGTATTTTCCAACGTTTCCATGTGTATTTTTCTCTGTGCGTATCATAGCTGTTGAAGACAGTATACCAGTGTATTCCTCCCCTACAGCTGGCATCATCTCATTCTGATATCTTACCAGTTCTAACATGTCACCGCCGTTTTTATAGTATGCCCTAAGTCGGCACATCTTATCTGCTCCAGTTTTACTCCAGCCTCTGGGGCGAGAACTCATCCGGTCAGAAAGGATATGACTAACATGTCCCTCAGCGCTGCATCCAATTACTGTGTCTTCTCTGCATACTCTTATGCGTGCAGCA